>CANRSN010000026.1 GCA_947642455.1 uncultured Clostridiaceae bacterium | reverse complement strand
AATCTTACAATTTATTTTAGTTTTACAAACTACATTTTACTTTTACAATTCACTAAAAATTTTCCAAAATTTATATTAAAGCTGAAAAAGCAAATATTACTAATAATTCACAGACATAAATTGTGATATTTTTACTTGTAAATATAATATTTTTATCACTTTTTTATATAATATGAAAGCATAACAATTTGTTATACTTTCATATTATATAAAAGCTCGCAAACGTTCCACACAAAATTGCTAAAACAATTTTGGCGGGCGAACAAAGACGAGGTATGAAAAGTAATCTAAAGGGTCTAAATATTTTAATCATGCCTCTTTTGTTCTTTATTATTCACAAAACCTAAACTTAAGAGAATTAAGTTATTGAAAAATAAGGAAAAAAATGTTAAAATATATAAGAGAGGAAAGAATGGAGTAAAAATGGAATTAAAAGAAATAGAAAAAGCAAATACAAAATATTTAGGAAAAAAAGTAATATATTATGAAGAAATAGAATCAACTCATAAAAAAGCAAAAGAATTAGCAACTAGTAAGACAGAAAATGGAACAATAATAATAGCAGACAAACAAACAGGAGGGATAGGAACAAAGGGAAGGAGTTGGTATACAGGCAACAATAATATAGCAATGACAATAATAATATATCCAGAAGGAAGCATTAAAGAATTAGAGGGGTTAACAATAGAAATTGCAAAAAGTATGCAAAGTGCAATAAAAGAATTATACAAATACAACTTGCAAATTAAACAACCAAACGATTTAATATTAAATGGAAAAAAGATAAGTGGAATATTAACACAAGCTTCAACACAAAATGGCAAAATAAAATATTTACTTATAAGTATTGGGTTTAATGTAAATGAAGAAAATTTTTCAGAAGAAACACAAAAGATAGCAACGTCTTTAAAAAAGGAATACAAAAATGAATTTCAAAGAGAAGGAATAATTATAAGATTTTTAGAAATACTAGAGAATAAAATTGCACATTTTATTAAAATGGAATAAAATGTCAAACAATATTAATATGGAAGTTAAAATTAACAAGAAAGGGTGCTAACCTTGATAATAGACGTAGCAAGGCATAGAATGAAATAGTAATAATTAAATAAAGTTTTACATGTAGTAATATTTTTTTCATAAATCCGCCATAGCGGATAAGTTCTGTGGTTAAATAAAATAAAATTACTGAATAGGCATTGGAGAGAAAAGATGCATGTAGATATTTTATTAAAACAAGTCAGACAAAAGAAAAAAATAACATTAAATAAACTATCTGATAAAAGTGGGATTTCTTCTACCCATATAAATGATATAGAAAATAATTTAAAAAGCCCTAGTTTGTTTGTAATGATACGATTAGCAAAGGCTTTGGATGTTGAAATAACGGAGTTGTATAAAGTAATATGGTAAAAGATAGTTTAAAAAAAGAATTATATAAAAATATAAAAGAATATGGATTACAATCAGAAGAAACATACAATACAAGTGTAAGAATAGCTTTTGAATTAGAAAATATTTATAAAAGTAAAAAAACTATTCCAAGCTATTACAATAAAAGTATTGATGCTTTAATAGAGTATATAAAAAATAATGAAATAAATCCAAGTGAAAAGCGATGGAATAAATATGCTATAAAAAATGGATATCTTTCAAGTCAAACTATAGGATATTTAGATGGGGCAGGCTTTAATAAATTGTGTAAAAGAATAAGAAAAAAAATAGAAAAAGGAATGAAAGAAACTTAAGAAGGGCTTTCTTCTTTTTTCTTGTATAAAATAATATGTTATTGTTTGCTGTGTTATTAATATTTATTTTTAGAAATTCCTTAATGGCTTCATGGGGAGTTTTGTGAAAGGAAGCTCCCAGAGTCGACATGACCCAGAGCTACCCACGAAGCCAGTAAAAAACTTTTAAAAATAAATATTATATTGTTAAATAGAAATTAGACTGTGAATGGAACAAATAATTACAAAAAAATAAAAAAAAATTAAAATAAGTATGGACTTTTTCGGCAAAATGACCTAAAATAGAACAAGTTAAAAAAATATTCGACAAAGTAAAAAATCAAATATAAATTCAATATTTTTTGAAAGGGTGATAATATGAACATATGGCATGATATAGCAGAAGAAAGAATAAAAAAAGATGATTTCATATCAGTAATAGAAATAACAAAAGGAGGAAAGAATAAATACGAATTAGATAAAGCAACAGGAATGTTAAGATTAGATAGGGTATTATATACAGCAACACACTACCCAGCAAACTATGGGTTCATACCAAGAACATATGCAGGAGATGGAGATCCATTAGATGTTTTAGTACTATGTCAAGAAAAAATAATATCATTAACACTTGTAGAGACATATCCAATAGGAGTATTAAAAATGATAGATAACAACGAATATGATGAAAAAATTATTGCAGTTGCCAAAAAAGATCCATTTTTAAATGAATACAAAGACATAACAGAAGTACCAAGTCACATTTCATCAGAAATAATGCACTTCTTTGAAGTATATAAACAATTAGAAGGAAAGCAAACAATGGTAGACAAAATAATGGGAAGAGAAGAGGCAGAAAGAATAATACAAGAATCAATAGACAATTACAAATTAAAATTTGATAACAAATAAAATGGAGAAAGATATGATAGAACGAATAATATTTAACATTTTAGCTTTCATACTATTTATAATTGTTTTTTTTAAAATGGTAAAAAAGAATGACACAAACTACATATATATATTAGTAGTACAAGCAGTTGGAATATTAGTTGGATTTATATATATGATCTTACATATAGAGTTATCACTAATTATTATAGTAATAATATATATAGTTTCTATCGTAATACCACTATTATTAATATATATAGAAAAAAAAGGAACAAATCTTACAGAAATAATATACATTTCATTAGTAAAAATATATGAAAAAAGAAAAGAGGAAGAAAACGTAAAAAGTGTACTTTTGCAACTTGTAGAAAAGTGTCCACAAAGTTATATGGCACATAAAAAGTTAGCACAAATATATGAAAAAGAAGGAAAAAAAGAAACTGCAATAGAAGAATATGTAAGAGCTGTAGAATTAAATTCAAAAGATTTTACTTCATATTTTACAATAGCTAAGCTTTTAAATAATACAAATAAAAAAGAAAATGCAATACAAATGTTAAATGACTTATTAAAAAGAAAGCCTGACTTTTATGAAGCAACTGACTTATTAGGAACTATACTATATGAAAATGAAAGATTCAAAGAGGCAACAAATGTATATCTAGAAGCACTAAAATATAATAAAACAAACTATGAAATATATTATAATTTAGGAATGATATATACAAGACTAAATGATTTTCAAAGTGCAAAACAATATTATGAAAAGGCAGCAGACCTAAACTCACTATTATATAATGCAAAATATAGTTTAGCACAAATAGCATTAATGTATAATGAATTAGAAGAAGCGGAAAAATATTTAGAAGAGGCAATGCAAGGAGAAGAAAACGAAGCAGGAAGTTATTACTATTTAGCATATATTGCAATATTAAAAGGAAAAGAAGACAAAGCAATAAATTATTTAAATATTGCAATAGAAGAAGAATCAAATTATTATGAAAAAGCACAAAAGCAGTTGGCTTTTAAATTAATTATAGAAAAAGTAAATAAACCTACTAAAGACAAAATAAATAGAAATAATAAAAAGCAATTATCACAAAAGGAAAAATCATCAATATTACACTTAGAAAATACTTATGAATTAGTAGGAATTTTAAACAAAAATGATTTAAAAGCAATAAAAAAAATAAAAAAAGAAGAAAATGAACTAGAGAAAGAGTAATAATATATCAAAATACAAATATAATAAGTATTGGAATAAAAATAAAGGGAGAGTGTAATAATGGTAAATAAAATATCAGTAATAGGTGGAGATTTAAGAATTGTTAAATTAGTGGAAATGTTATCAAAAGATGGATATAAAATAAGCACATATGGAATAGACAAAGCAGAGAGCATAGGAAAAATAAAAGAAGTTAAACAATGTGAGACAATGGAGGAACTTTTTAATGAAACAGATGTTATAATAGGACCAATTCCATTATCAAGCAATAACATTCAAATAAATACACCATTTAGTGATAAAACAATTACCTTAGAAGAATTAGCAAAAAAATTAGAAGGGAAGACATTTATAGCAGGAAATATAAGACCAGAATTATATAGCTTAACAGAAGGAAAGAATGTACAAATAATAGATTTATTAAACAGAGAAGAATTAGTAATATTAAATACAATATCAACAGCAGAAGGTGCAATACAAATTGCTATGGAAGAAACTATAAAAACGATACATGGAAGTAATGTGCTAGTAATGGGCTTTGGAAGAGTAGGTAAAATTCTTGCAAATATGTTAAAAGGTATTGGAGCAAACGTTTATTGTGAGGCAAGGAAAAATGTAGACTTAGCTTGGATAAAAGCATATGGATATAATCCAGTACATCTAAATGAATTAAATAAACATTTAGAAAAATTTGATATAATCATAAATACAATACCTTATTTAGTATTAGATGAAACAAAATTAGAATTGGTAAATAAAGATTCATTAATTATCGATTTAGCATCAAACCCAGGTGGGGTAGATAAGCAAGCAGCAAAGAAATTGGGAATAAAAACAATATGGGCATTATCATTACCAGGAAAAGTTGCACCACTAACATCAGCAGAATTTATAAAAGATACAATATATAATGTATTTAAAGAAATATAACAAGAGAAAAGAGGAAGAAAATGAGTATATTACAAGCATTAATATTAGGAATAGTGCAAGGTGTAACAGAATTATTACCAATATCAAGTTCAGGGCACTTAGCAATAATACCTTGGTTATTTGGTTGGATTAATTCACCAGAATTTAAAATAAGTTTTGAGGCATTTGATGTAGCATTGCATTTTGGAACATTATTGGCAATAGGAATATTTTTCTTTAAAGATTGGTTAGCACTAATAAAAGGTGGATATGAACAAGTTGTTAAAAAGAAAAAGAGTTTTGAAGGGAAAATGTTTTGGTATATAGTTGCAGCTACATTACCAGGAGGAATAATTGGCTTGCTATTAGACAAAACTATAGGCAATGGAATAAAAGAAAATTATTTACTAATAGGTATTGCATTAATGGTAATGGGAATTATTTTATATGTTGTAGATAAAAACTCAAAAGGTAAAACTAAATATGAAAATATGACTTTTAAACAAACTTTTATTATAGGTGTTTCACAATGTTTGGCATTTATACCAGGAGTATCAAGATCAGGAATTACAATGACAACTGCTAGAGGTATGGGAATAGATAGAAAGTCAGCTGCTAAATATTCTTTTATGTTGTCTGCTCCTATAGTTTTAGCAGCAACTGTACTTAAAATTAAAGACTTTGCCTTTGGGAGTATAGCTTTCTATGTTGGTGTAATAGCAAGTTTCTTAGTAGGTCTAGTTGTAATTAAATTTTTATTAAAATATCTTCAAAAAGGTAGTTTTAAGGTTTTTGCAATTTATAGAATAATATTTGCAATACTTATAATAATAGTATACTTTTTTAGAACATAAAACACAAGCGAACAACAAAAAAAGAGACAATTTGTTACATTTCACAGTTGAAATCAGAAACATATAAGAACTATAATATTTTTTAAAATAGCAAGTTTTAGGCTATATTTAGTAAAATGTACACAGAATATTAATATTTATTTTTGAAAAGTTCTGCGCAGGGAAGCTCCTAAAGTGGAAATGACCCAGAGCGATTGGCGAAGCCAGTAAAGAACTTTGAAAAAAATAAATATTAATATTTTGTGTAGAGTATAAATTAAAGCCTAAAACTTGCTATTTAAAAAAAATATTATAGTTCTTTTTTTATCTGTGAAATATAACAAATTGTACTCTTTTTTTTGCTGTGTTATTAATATTTATTTTTAGAAACCTTTTGCAAAATGTTACAACAATATTACACTTGTATTACGAATATATTAAAACTATTGACTTTTTTCGAAAAAATTATACAATAAATACAAATTGAAATAATTTGGCAAAAAAAGTGCCAAAAAAAGACAAAAAATATAAAAATAGAAAGTATTTTTTTTTACAAAATGCAGAAGATAATATTATAAATTTTGTCGAAAAAAAGGAGTTAAAATGTCAAGCTGTTTAGGATTATATATAGAAGATAATTTTATAAAATATGCAAAAGTATCAAGAGAAAAGGACTTATTAAAAGTCGAAGCTTTTGGTATCAAATTTTATGACAAAATTGGTGATGCCATTAAACAGATTATAGAAGAAACATTTAGTTATAAAACTCCAATTAGTATAAATCTTTCAGAAGAGGTGTATAACTATTTTAACTTTTTTAATCTTTTAAACAAGAAAGATTTAAAAAAAGCAATAGAAACAGAGTTTGAAGCATATTGTACAGAAAAAAATTACAATAGAAATGCATTAGAAACAAGATACACATTAGTACAAGATTTGAAAGATAAAGAAAAATTTAGAGCAATATATGTATATGCAAACAAAGCTGAAATAAACCAAAGAATGCAAGAGTTTGAAGGAAATGAAGTATCTACTATAACATCATTACCAATGTGTATTTCAAATATTATAGGAACAAAATCAAAAGAAAATGCGTTAGTTGTAAATATAGAAAACAAAACAACAATAACAACAATTATAAATCAAAGTGTATATGACGTAAAAAAAATAAAATATGGAGCAAGAGACTTTTTAAATAAGATAAATGCAAAAGAAAATTCATATGCAAAGGCATATGAAATATGTAAAAATACTACAATATACACAATGGAGGCAAAAGATATAATACCAGATGAAAACATATATTTAGAAGATATTATGCCAGTTTTATACAATATTGTTCTAAAGGTAAAAGAAATAGTAGACAAGTCTATTAAACCAATAGATAAAATTTATATTACAGGGCTAGGAAGTGTAATTAATAATATAGATTTATATTTTCAGGAATATTTTGCACCACAAAAATGTGAAATTTTAAAACCATATTTTGCAAAAGAAAACATGAAAATAAATATAAAAGATTATATAGAAGTAAATTCAGCAATAGCTTTAGCAATGCAAGGGTTAGGTTATGGATTAAGTGATTTTAACTTTAAAAAAGGAACTAACTCAAAAAGTATGCCAGACTGGATGAAGGTAGAAGCAGGTGGAAATAAAGGCAAAAAGGCTTTTAAATCTACAGGTATTTCCTTTGATTTAAAAGGAAAGCTAGATCAAATGGAAAAATGGCTAGTAAGAGGAATTGTAGTAGCTGCAGAATTATTTATTGTATATTTAGCAGTATCAATCTTTTTAAATAGTCAAATGAATGCCAAAATTGAAGAAATAGATGTAGTACAAGCACACAATAAATCACAAATTAGCAAATTAGATGTAGATTTAGGAAAAATACAGTCTAATATAACAAAATATGTAGATATGAAGACAAATCTTGATAATTACAGAAATAAGCAAACTATAAGTAATGAAGATAAAAATACAATTCCAACATTATTAAATGAAATAATGAGTGCAATACCTAAAGAAGAAATAGCGATAACTGCAATAGAAAACTCAGGAAAAAATATAACTATAAATGTACAATCTACAAGATATGATTTACTAGGATATTTTATAAGTGAATTAAAAAATGGAAAAATTCTTAATAATGTAACATCTTCTTCAGGTACAAGTGTTGATGGAATAATTAAAATTGTTATTAAAGGAGAATTGCCATGAGAAGAATTTTATTATGCATAATTATTTTTATATTACTATTATTGACAGCTCTTATGTTGATTGGGGGAATTAAAATTGGTAATTTTCAAATATTGAGTATAAATCAAATGATAGAAAAAAATTCACAAATTGACATGAAAATTGCAGAGACTAATAAAATGATTTCAATAGATTATCCAGAGAAAAATCAAGCTCTAAAAGAGAAAAGTGAAGAAATGTTGAATGCCAAAGATCAATATCTAAAATTAACAGCTAGTAGTACAGAAACTGAAATTTTAAAAGCAACTATGCAAGAAGGGTATCAAATAGACTTTTTATATACTACTGTAGGAAATCATGCTAAGTCAAAAAGTGTATGGACAGAAATGAAAATAGTTCCTGGAGATTATGATGGAGTAAAAGATATAAAGTTTACAGTAGAAGGTTCATATGTTGGAATCACAGATTTTATTTATGAAATAGAAAATAATAGTAAATTGAATTTTAGAATAAAAGAATTTAAGTTACTTCCAAAAGATAATACAGGAAATGTATTAAGAGCTACTTTTGTAGTTAAAAATTTAAGAATAGAAGGTCAATTATTAGAAGAGCCTTCAGCAGATGATAATAACCAAAATGAGTCTGAGAAAGAAAAAGATAATAACCAAAATACAGTTAATGAAATTTCTACAAATACAGTAGATAATACAATACAATAAATTAGATATTAGAAAGGAAGCTATTATGTTTAAATCAATATTAAAAGAAATTATTATAACTTTATTGTTACTTATAGCAATCATATTAGTATTAGCGGTTATATTTTATGACTATAATCCAATAAATAAGATTGTTCCTAATAAAATTGCTTATTCTACACCCCAAAATGTTAAAAATGAGGTAGAAGAGCAAATTACAGAAATACAAGAAACAAATATAGTATATACAATAGATGGTTCAGACTTAAATGTATATAAAAGAACTAATAGCTATGTTTCAGGAAAATCAAATCCATTTTCAACAACTGTAGAACAAACAGAAGAAACAACAACTAATACAACAAATAGTACGAAGACAAATTCAACAAAAACAAATACAACTAAGACAAATACTACAAAAACAAACACAACAAAAACTAATACAACTAAATCAAATACAACAGGAACATTTTTCAATAATGCAAGTAAGAAGTAATAGGTATAGAAAATATATGAAATAAAGGAGGAGCAATTATGTTGAAATCAGAAAAGGGTGTAACATTAGTAGCATTAGCTGTTACAATAATAGTATTAATTATTTTATCATCTGTTAGTATAATAATGGTGTTAGGTGAAAATGGAATATGGGCACAAGCAGAATATGCAAGAGATGTGGCAGTTAATGGTCAAAAGCAAGCAGAAGAAGCTATGAATGCACTTGTTCGTGATACAAATAGTGTAATAAAAAATGTAACAAAATAGTTTTAAAAAGTTCCAATAAGCACAATTATAAACTAAATATAAAGAGTTACCTATAAAAATGTCAACATATTTAGGTAACTCTTATTATAACTGTAAAGTAACAATTCAGAGGTAAGAAAAATGGAAGTAATAATGTATATAGCAATATTTTTTATAGGATTAGTATTTGGAAGTTTTTTTACACTTGCTATACATAGGTTGCCACTTCATCAAGATATTACACATGAAAGGTCATATTGTCCGAAGTGCAATCACAAATTATCATTTTTTGATATGATTCCTATATTAAGTTACATTTTTTTAAAAGGGAAATGTAGATATTGTAAAGAAAAAATCCAAACAAAATATTTAATATTAGAAATAGCCACAGGAATAATATTTGTATTATTTGCTATTTCTATTTTCAGTGGAGAGCAAAATATATGTCAGGAAACAATTATATATTTAGTATTAGGAATATTATATATTACAGCACTTATGCTAATTGCAGGAATCGACAAAGAAAATTACACAATAAATACAGGTGTATTATTATATGAATTAATAGTTATTACAATTTATATGTTTTACTTATATATGGTACAAAGTATTAATATAAATAGATATGTTATATATTTACTTGTAATGTTAGTATTATTAGCAAATGATACATTTTATTTAAAAAGAAGATTAAAAAATAATTATGTTATACAATTAGTATTACTATGTATTATGATGGCAGTATTTACAGGAGAGGTGAGCATCTTATTAACAGTTGTAGCAACATTATTATCAATAGCATTTTCTAAAATATTGTTAAAAATTTTTAAGAAAAAAAGTAAAAGAATACCAGTAGCATATTTTTTATGTAGTATGAACATTATAATATTAATAATAACAAATTTTTTAGCGTTAGGTGGTTACAATGGATAATATAAAAATAGTTAAATCAAATAAAGGTATATCTGGAATAGATATTGTAATTTCTATAGGTGTAATAGTTTTATTTGTAGGATTAATTGGGAGTTTATTTTATAAAATATACTCAACCTCAACATCTATTAGACTAAATGCCTTAGCAATAGATTATGCAGTAAAAATAGCAGAAAAGACTGACAGATTAACTTATGAAGAAGTAAATAATGAAATGAATGATACTTTAAATGAAGATTTTGAAGTTCTAGATTCATATAATGCTACTATTATGGTAGAAAAATATTGTGACACAGATACATCAAAAGAAGACATTATCAAAACTGTTACAATAAAAGTTGAATATGATTTTATGAATAAAAAAGAAGAATTTATTATAAAAAAATTAAAAATTAAAGAATAGGTGATAGTGTGAAATCAGAAAAGGGAATAACTTTAATAACATTGATAATATATATGATTGCAATGCTTATTATATTGTCAATTTTAGCATTAATTACAGCTAATTTTAATATGAATTCTAACTATATAACTGAAAAGGGTAAGTATATAGCAGAATTTAATAAATTTAATATGATATTTATTTCAGATTGTAAAAATAATAAAGATACTACTAATGTTTCAGACTCAGAAATATTATTTGAAGATGGTACAAAATATAGATTTTCAGGTAATGGAATATATAGGAATGACCAAAAAATATGTAATGAAATTAATATTTGTAAATTTGCAAAAACACAAACAAATGTGAACAATTGCACTAAAAATATTATAAAGGTTAGTATACAAATAGGTGGGACAGAGGTATTTGCAACAACTACAGAGTATGTTCTTAAATATTGGTAATTTTATGTAGTTATTAAAAAAGTATATATTAGATAAATAAATTATAGTATAATAAAAATATGGAACAAAAGAAAGGAGCACTTAAATTATGGCACAAAAACAAAGTCAACCAATAGGAATAGAGTTAGCAAAAAGAAAAATAATAACAGAAGAAGATATACAAAGAGCATTAGAATATCAAAAGAATTTTCCAAGAAAGAAACTAGGAGATATAATAAATATTTTACAATTATGCGATTCTGAAACATTAATAGATGCAATAGGGGAAATATTAGGGGAAAATGCAATATTATTAGATATTGATGATGTAAATGTAAAAGTAACAGATTATATTTCATTAGATATGGCAAAAGAATATAAAGCTGTACCATTTAGTATATCAAATGGAAAAGTAAAAGTGTGTTTTGCAGATACAGCAAACAAAAGGGCAACAGAAACAGTGAGGCTATTATTATTAAATAAAGGTTTAATAATGGAAAAATATATTACATTTGAAAGTAATATTGAAAAAATATTGGCAAGTTTTGAAGGTTCAGTTGCAGAAAATATTAATACAAATGCTGATATAACAGGTTTATTAGACAGTATAATAAAAACAGCAATGGAAAAAAGGGCAAGCGATATACATATAGAGCCTTTAGAAGATAGTGTAAGAATAAGGTATAGAATTGATGGAATTTTAGTTACAGTAGTTACACTAGATAAAGATAAGCAAGCTCAGCTTATAGGTAGAGTAAAAGCAATATCAAATATGCACCAAGAAAAGCAAGACTCACAAGATGGAAGAATTATAAGTTACCCTAATTATAATATTCGTGTATCTTCACAAAAAAATATATATGGAGAAAAATTTGTGCTAAGACTATTAAAGAAGAATTCTGCAATAAGAGGAATTTTTGATTTAGGTTTTCCAGAAAATGAAGAATTAGTGAGAAATAGTTTTAACAAGAAAAATAGTGTAACTATAATAGCAGCACCTACAGGAGAAGGAAAAACAACAACATTATATAGTATTATTAATGACTTAAATAGACCAGAAATCAATATTACAACAATTGAAGATCCAGTTGAAATAAGAATACCTGGGTTAAATCAAATAGAAATTGATGGAAAAACATCATTTTCAGATTCTTTAAGAACAGTATTAAGGCAAGACCCAGACATAATTTTAGTAGGTGAGGTACGTGACAGAGAAACAGCAGAAATAGCAATGCAAGCAGGGCAAACAGGGCATTATGTACTATCTACAATACATACAATAGATGCTATAGAAGTTATAACAAGGTTAAGAAAAATGGGAATATCAAATTATGATATATCAAGTACATTAGCAACAACAGTATCTCAGCGTTTAGTTAGAAGAATATGTCCACATTGTGCAAAAGAAAGAGAATTTACAAGACAAGAAAAAATAATTATGAACAAGTTAGTATCAAAATATGGCGGAAAACTTGATTTTGATGGTAAGAAAACATACGATATGGCAGGTTGCGAAAAATGTAATCATACAGGGTATTATGAGAGAATAGGAATATTTGAAGTATTAATTATAGATGACGAAATAAAAAAACTAATAATTGATAACGCCTCTAGTGGAGAAATAAGACAAGCAGCACTAGCAGGAGAGTATAAGCCATTAGTAGTAGACGGAATACAAAAAGTATTAGATGGATATACAACTTTAGAAGAATTAAATAACAAGTTAATAGTTTACTAATTGAAAGGAGAGCAAAATGGTAGATATAAATAATGTTATAAAAATGGCAAAAATGAAAGAAGCATCAGATATACATTTAATATGTGGATTAAAGCCAACACTTAGAGTTGAAAGGCAATTAGTACAATTAGCAGATATGGATTTACTAGAAGAAGAGGATATGTACGAAATATATGATTATTTTATAATGGGAAATATAGATAAAGACACAGAATTCAAAAGTTCAAGAAAATTAGATATGTTATATGAACATGAAGATATTTGTTTAAGAGTAAATATATCATATACAAATGAGATTCCAACATTTACATTAAAAATTGTAAAAAATATGTTACCAACAGCAGAAGAATTGGGGATACCAGAAGTTGCAAAAAATGCAGTTTGTAATACACAAGGATTAATTTTAGTTACAGGAAAAGCTAATTCAGGAAAGACTACAACATTAAACTTTTTAGTAAATGAAATAAACAAAAGTCAAAATAAAAAAATAGTAATATTAGAAGATTTAATAGAATATAGGCATATATCTAATAAGTCAGTTATTGTTCAAAAGGAAATAGGAAAAGGAAGAGACTGTTTGAATTATGCAGAAGCTATAAAGAATTCTATGAAAGAAGATTGTGATGTATTAGTAATTGGAGACATACAAAATAAAGAAACTATGAATGCAGCTATTGAAATAGCAGACTCAGGTTATTTGGTAATTGGAGCATTAAATACAAAAACATGTGCAGAAACAGTGGAAAGAATTATTAATTTTTACGAAAAAGAAGAACAAGTAAATATAAAATATTTAATAGCTTCATTATTAAAATTGGTAATATCTCAAAGATTGCTAAAAAATAAAGAAGAAAAATTAATTTTAGTTCCAGAAGTAATGGTTTTAGATAATACTATTGCAAATATTATAAAAAAAGAAAAATTTGATTTAGCACAATTAGATGATGTTTTATCAACTAGTTCCGAAAAAGGAAATATAGGACTTATAAATTCAATAGCAAAGTTATTTGTAGAAGATAAAATAACACTAGAACAAGCAAAAAATCAAATAGATGAGAGAAATATAGAAATATTAAATCGTACAATTATGCAATTAAAAATAAAAAAATAAATTGTATGGAAGGAGGAAGAAAATGCCTGAATATGTATATAAAGCAATGACAAACAAAGGACAAATAGTTAAAAATAAAGTAGAAGCAAGTAGTAAGCAAAGTTTAATTGAAAAGTTAAAAAATAATGATTTAACACCAATTAATGTATCTGAGGCTAGTTATACAAAACTTAGTATGAATAAGCCCAAAAGAAATATTTCAAATGTTGATATGATGAATACAGATCAAACTACTACTCTTAAAGAAAAGCTATTAACAGGAGAAAAGGTTACAAATAGAGATTTAGTCATATTTACACAGAATTTCTATTTGTTAAAAAAAGCAGATTTCAATAATATACATGCTTTAAAAACTATTATAGAAAGTACAGAAAATGTTACTTTAAAAGGAGTACTTCAAGATATATTAGCAGGTCTTGAAGCTGGAGAGAATATGTATAATACAATGGAGTATTATTCAAATATATTTCCATACATATATGTAAATATGATAAAAGTAGGTGAATTATCAGGTTCACTTGAAAAATCGCTAGAGCAAGCAATAAAATATCTAGAAGGAGCAAATGATATTTCTAAAAAAGTAAAAATGGTAATGATACCTAGTATTCTACAATTTTGTGCATTAATGCTATTATTAGTAATTGGTACTTTAGTTGCAGTACCAACAATACAAGGTGTATATGATGCAGTAGGAAGTACAGATAAATTACCTGGTATAACACTAGCATTTTCTAACTTTATTAATACTTTAATACAAATATGGTATATACCTGTAGGTATTATTTTAATTCTAACAATTGCTATTATGTATTACATAAAAACACCAAAGGGTAGATATAAATTTGATCATTTTAAATATAAAATGCCTATATTTGGAAAGTTAATTTTTTCATTAGATTTTTCAAGGTTTATTAAGGCAATGTATCTAAATTTGAATAGTGGAACAATAATAAAAGATGCACTTGAAGTTAGTAAAAATGTTATTAAAAATCAGATGTTTTTATCTATGATAGAGGCTTCTATTAATAATTTAATAAAAGGTGAATCTTGGATAGAGCCTTTTAGAGATTCTGGTTTATGCTCTTCAATGGCAATAGAGATGTTAAATATTGGTATGCAAACAGAATTACCAGAAATGATGAAAAAGTTATCACAATATATGGAAGGAGATATAGAAAATACTTTAGCAAGAGTTATGAAAGTATTACCTCAGGTTGCATATTCTATTATTGGTGTAGTACTAATTTTATTTGTTCTAATTGTACTTGTACCATGTCTTCAAGTTTATATGGGTAATTTTATGTTTTCAGCAGCAGGACTATAATTTAGAGAATAAAAGCTTCGCTAAGCATTCCACACAAAATGGCTAAAGCAATTTTGTGTAAAATTATTAATGGCACGAGTAGCATCGTGCTAATTTATTTTAGGGAGGAGTTTTAAAACATGAAAATAGGAATAGATATAGGTGGAAGTCATATAGGGGTAGGAATTGTTAATGATAAAGGAAAAATAGTGTCTAAAAAAGAGCAAGACTTAAAGTTTGATAAAGACATGAAGGAAGTAGATATAAAACAATATATAAGAGACACGATAATTACTAATATATCTGAAGTTTTAAGAACAGTAGGTTCTCCAATTTGCCTTATAAACAAAATAGGAATTGCAACTCCAGGAAGAGTAAAAAATGGAGTTATTAAAAATGCTTTCAATTTAGGGATTAGAGAAATTAATTTAGCAAAAGAGTTGGAAGAATATTATGGAGTACCTATTACAGTTAGAAATGATGCTAAGTGTGCAGGTATTGCAGAAAAGAAGTTTGGAGCATTAACTTTTTATGAAGATGCAGTATTTTTATGTATTGGAACAGGAATTGGTGGAGCTACTTTCTATGGAGGTAGTTTGGTAGAACCTAAACGAAATGAAGGTTCTGAATATGGTCATATGATAATTAAAAAAGATGGAAATGTATGTAAATGTGGAAATAGAGGATGTTTTGAAACATATTGCTCAATGAAATCTTTTAAAAAACAGATTATAGAAAATTTTGATTTGGAAGAAAGTACAAATTCAAAAGAAATATTAGAATTTGTAAAAAATAGGTTTACTAATTCAAAAATAAATGATATTATAGATTTGTATATTGATGATTTAATTTTGGGAATTTCTAATATTGTTAATATAGCAGAACCAGAAATTATATGTTTTGGAGGAAGCTTTGTACACTACAAAGAAGTGTTATTTAATAGATTGGTTCAAAGGTTACAAAATACTGCATATAATTTTGATGTTCCAAAATTGGTTTTAGGAACTTTAGGAAATGATGCAGGAATGATTGGAGCAGCTATTTAACTAAATGAAAGGAGAATTCTAAATGAAGGAAATAATTATTGCTTCAGGAAACAAAGGAAAAATAAGAGAGGCACAGGAGATATTAAAAGAATTTAAAATAATATCTATGGAAGAGCTTGGCATCAATGTAGATGTAGAAGAAGATCAAAAAACATTTGAAGGAAACGCAAGAAAAAAGGCAGAGGAAATAGCAAAAATGCTTGAAGGCAAATTATGTATTGCAGATGACTCTGGAATAGAAATAGAATTTTTAGGAGGCTTTCCAGGAGTATTTACAAAAAGATGGCATGAAGGAACCGATAGAGACAGAAACTTAGAAATAATAAAAAAATTGGAAGGTGTTCCAAAAGAAAAAAGAAAAATAAGTTTTATTACTGCTATGGCTGCATCAAATGGCACAAATACAATTTGTGAAATAGGGCGTTTAGATGGCTTTGTTGCACAAGAAGTAAGAGGAGAAAATGGCTTCGGGTTTGATGAAATATTTGAGTTACAAAATGGGAAGACTTTAGCAGAGCTGTCACAAGAGGAAAAGAATGAAATAAGTGCAAGAAAAATGGCACTACAACTATTAAAAGCTCAATTTAATGAGCACAGCATATTATATACTAAATAAAAAACATTTGACTATAAAGTAATGTAAAAAAAAGAGTACAATTTGTTACAATTCATAGATATTATATTGCCTATTGGCTTCTAATTTTAAACTATGAATTGTAATAAATTGTACATTTTTTTCTGGCAAATGAATTTGATTTAATTTTCGGTATTTTTTTAATAGCAAGTTTTAGGCTTTAATTTGCACTATACACAAAATATGAATATTTATTTTTTCAAAGTTCTTTACTGGCTTCGCCAATCGCTCTGGGTCATGTCCACTTTGGGAGCTTCCCTGCGCAGAACTTTTCAAAAATAAATATTAATATTCTGTGTAAATTTTACTAAATATAGCCTAAAACTTGCTATTAAAAAATATTGAAATTTGACAATTATAAGAAAAAATAGTATAATATCAAGCATAAGTTACCAAAATAAAGGTAAAGAAGAGATTTAAATTTATATGAAAACAGTAATATTATAAAAAAGAGATTCAAAAAATAAGAAAAGAGATAAATAAAACAAAAGATATATTATAACATTATACTAGGAGATAATAGTATTATTAGTAGTTTATAATATTAATTAAACTATTTTTTTCGTGCAAAAATATAAATTTAGATACATAAAAATAAGAAGGAGAGATAAAAAAATGACAGAAGAAAACAAAACAAACGAAACAGTAGATGAAAGCAAAAAAAGAAAAACAAAAACATCTACAAACCTAAACAAAGCAGTAGAAAGCAAACAAGGAAACACAAAACAAAGTAGAGCAAGAAATACAAAGGCAAAACAAAACAAAGTAGTAGAAAGTGTAGAAAAAGCAAACCAATTAGAAAGCAAACCAGAAGTAAAAAGAGAGAGCAAAGAAGAAGGAATAAAAAGAAGTACTAAAAGTAGCAAAGAAGAAACCAAAAGAGTAAATAATAGAGAAAATAGAAGAACAAATACAAGAGAAAGTCAATCAGGCAATACAATATCAAGAAAAAGAAGTAATACAAATAGAAGAACAAATAATACCAAAAAAGAAGTAATGGAAAATGCAAAAAAAGAAGATACAATACAAGAAGGCAAAAATAGAGAAAAATATATAAGAGAAGAGAATAATACAAAAATTCAAGAAAAGAGAGTACAAAAAACAACAAACAAATTTGAGTTTAGAAAACCAAATTTAAAAATAATTCCACTAGGTGGAATTGAAGAAATTGGAAAAAATATGACAGTCTTCGAATATGATAATGAAATTATAATAGTAGATTGTGGGTTAGAGTTTCCAACAGATGACATGTTAGGAGTTGACTTGGTAATACCAGATGTCACATATTTAGAGAGAAATAAAGAAAAAATAAGAGGTATGGTAATTACACATGGTCATGAAGACCACATTGGGTCAATACCATATATATTAAAACAAATAAATATACCAATATATGCTACAAAACTAACAGTAGGGCTAATCAAAAACAAACTAGAAGAGCATCATCTATTAAGAAGTACACAAATAAAAGAGGTAGATGCAGGAAATACTATTAATTTTGGAAAAATGAAAGTAGAATTTATAAGAAGTTGCCATAGTATACCAGACTCAGTAATGCTTGCAATATATACTCCAGTAGGAACAGTAATGCATACAGGAGACTTCAAAATAGACTATACTCCAATAAATAGTGAAATGACAGATTTAACAAGAATTGCAGAAATAGGAAAAAATGGAGTACTAGCACTATTGTCAGACAGTACAAATGCAGAAAGAAAAGGCTATACAATGTCAGAAAGTACAGTTGGAGATGTATTCAAAAGATTATTTATAAATTGCAAAAAGAGAATAGTAGTAGCAACATTTGCGTCAAATGTGCATAGGGTACAACAAATTGTAGATTCTGCCTCAGAAAATGGTAGAAAAATAGCTGTTTGTGGTAGAAGTATGATAAACATGATAGAAACTGCCAGAAAATTAGGTTATATTAAAGCACCTGAAAATATATTTATAGATATAGACATGATAAAAAACTATACAGATGAGCAATTAGTAATAATAACTACTGGAAGTCAAGGAGAGACAATGTCAGCATTAACAAGAATGGCATCAGGAGATCATAGAAAAGTAGAAATTACACCAAATGACTTAGTAATTATTTCTGCAACACCAATTCCAGGAAATGAAAAATTAGTATCAAAAGTAATTGATGATTTAATGCAAATAGGAGCAGAAGTTGTATATAGTTCACTTGCAGATGTCCATGTATCAGGACATGCTTGTCAAGAAGAACAAAAATTGATATTATCATTAGTAAAACCAAAATACTTTATACCTGTACATGGAGAATACAGGCAGTTAATAGCACATGCAGAAACAGCAAAGAAAATGGGAATAGAACCTAAAAATATTTTTATGACAACAAATGGTAGAGTATTAGAATTAAACGAAAATGAAGCAAAACTAACAGGTTCTGTACCATCAGGAAAAATATTAGTAGATGGTTTAGGTGTTGGAGATGTAGGAAATGTAGTACTAAGAGACAGGCAACATCTATCTCAAGATGGATTAATAGTTATAGTAATGACAATGGATTCATCAACTGGTGAAATTGTAGCAGGACCAGATGTTATTTCAAGAGGTTTTGTATATGTAAGAGAATCAGAAAATTTAATGGATGATGTTAAAAAAGTTATTCGTGTAGAAGTGCAAAAACTTGAAATGAATGGGGTAACAGATTGGGGAACAATAAAGTCAACATTGAAAGATAATATTAGAGATTATATATTCCAAAAAACAAAGAGAAATCCAATGATATTGCCTATAATAATGTCATTGTAGAAATAAAGGAGAAATATATGAAAAAATATGTAAATATCATTTTATTGGTTTTAATTTGCTCAATTTTTATTCCTACAAGCTATAATTATGCTAGTTCAAATACAGAAAAGAAAATACTTAAAAATATAGCTGTATTTATAAACTTTGCAGATAGTGACACAAAAACAACACATCATATAGATGATGAAGAGAGTGTAAATAATGCTAAGAAAATTTTTAATAGTGATGAATACTTTGATATGGATTCAGTAAATGGTATTATAAAAGTTCCTTCCTTCAAAAAATATTATGAACAACAAAGTTATGGGAAACTTTCAATTACTACTGAAATTTATCCAAAGCAGAATGATAAAATAATTGCATATACAGACTCAAAAACTATGGGGTATTATTTAAGATATAGTGCATCTAATACAATTGGTTATAAGAATTCAGAAGAATTATTAAAAAGGGAAACAGAATTAGTAAATAATGCAGTTGCATATGTAAAAAGTCAAGTTGAAAGTTCAGGAATTACAGAAAGTGACATAGATACTAATAATGATGGAAAAATAGATGCAATATCTTTTGTAGTAGAAGGGTGTGATTCAACAGAAGCTAATATTGCTTGGGGAGATTTATTGTGGTCACATAAAAGAGACAATAATGGAGTTGAGACTACAATATTTGGTAAAAGAATAGTTGAATATAACATTTTGCATGCATATGACTATTCACAATCAGCAGGGCTATTTTCATTAAATAGAGGCACATATGGAACAATAATACATGAGTTTGGTCATACACTAGGTTATGTTGATTTATATAGATTTTCACCATCAAAAGGTATGCCAGTAGGATTTTATGATATTATGGGAAATACAGTTGGGTCAAATCCTCAGAATTTTTTAACATACTTTATTAGTGAATATAATAGAGAGACAAATTGGCATAATCCTTTACCAGTAATAGAAGACACTACGCAAAACATTACTTTATATAGTCCTAATTTTACAGATCCAAATGAAATGAGAGCTGTTAAAATTCAACTAGATAAAGAAGGTAAAGAATATTTCATTGTAGAATATCATGAAAAGCAAAATACATATAGTTCATATTCAGCAGATGAAAGTGGAATCATTGTATATCGTGTAAACGAAAAAAATAAATATTCAGGAAATAGAGATGGACGGAGAACATGGCGAAAATGACCATATATTTATATTTAGACCAGAAGAGACAGCTTTAGGAGAAGCAAATGGAAATTTGTCTAAAGCTACATTAAATAAAACACGTACATCACTAGGTAAAGATATAGGAGAAAGTAAAAGTGAATTTGACAATAAAACAATATATTATTCAGATGGAAGCAATTCAGGAATTATTATTGATGTAGTAGCTCAAACAAGTAATTCTGTTACTTTTAATATAAATTTACCAAAAATGCAAGGAAGCGGAACACAAGCAGATCCATATATAATAGATAGTACAGATACATTTTTATATCAAATGCAAAGAGAAACTAAAAATAAATATTACAAATTAGTAAATAATCTTGACTTTACAAATGTAAAAGATTACCCTAAACTTGATTTTAGAGGAAACTTAGATGGAAATAATAAAACATTGTCAAACATTACAGCAGTAGGAACAGGAGTATTTGAAAATGTAGGAGAATATGGATTTAAAACTATTATTCAAAATTTGAATATCGAAAACATAGTAATTACAGGAGATGGAAATCATCTAGGAGGATTTGCAAATACTACAGGAGATGTTACATTAAAAAATATTCACATAAAAACAGGTACTATAAAAAATGTAAAAGGAACTAATGAATCATGTGCTACAGGAGGTTTTATAGGAAGCACGTCTAATACTACATTTATTGAGAATTGTTCTTCTTCAGCTAGTGTAAATTCAGAAAAAAATGTTGGCGGATTTATTGGTATAAATTCAAATGCACATATAAAAAATTGTTATACAGATGGAGAAGTAACTGGAAGTTCTAATGTAGGAGGTTTTATTGCTCTTCAGTGCATTATGGACTCAGTATACAATGTACCAGAAAATACATCATACAATTATACTAAAACTAAGACGGAAAATGCAGTTGGAGGATATCTTCCATATCTTCACAATTTAACAGTACTACCTGAAAGTTCTTTAGGAAAAGGAATTCAAGCTGTTTCTGAACCTATTGTAACTAAGGGAGATGTTAATGAAGATGGTAAAATTAATACACTAGATGCAGTAAAAATTTTACAATATGTAGCTAAGAAAGTAGAATTAACAGAAAAACAAAAATTGGCAGCAGATGTAAATGGAGATAAAAGAATAAATACATTAGATGCAGTAAGAATATTACAATATGTAGCTAAAAAGATACCTACATTATAGAAATAGGAAGCGATAATAAACAGATGCATCTTTATATTTTAAAGAAGTTCTGTTTAAAAATTAGAAAGGAAGAGAGAGAATGGATTATAAAGATTTAGCAAATTTAATATTTCCAAATGCAAAACCAATAGAATATTATGAAGAAAAATATAAAAAAAGAGATTTACCAGAAGGGGCAATAGTAACAAGGTTTGCTCCAAGTCCTACAGGTTTTGTACATTTAGGTTCATTATATCAAGTAGCAATATCTAAAAAAATAGCAAAACAAACAAATGGAGTATTATTTTTAAGGGTAGAAGATACAGACCAAAAAAGAGAGATTGAAAATGGAGTAATACAAATTGTAAAATCATTAGAAGATTTTGGTTTAACACCAGATGAGGGAATGACAGGCGAAAATGAAGAAATTGGAGATTATGGACCATATAAGCAATCTTTAAGAAAAGAAATATATGAATCATATGCGAAATATTTATTAGAGCAAGGTAAAGCATATCCATGTTTTGCAACAACTGAAGAATTAGACGAAATGAGAGCAAAACAAGAAGCTGCAAAAATAAGACCAGGCTATTATGGAGTTTGGGCAAAATATAGAAATCTTACAGTAGAAGAAGCTATTGAGAAAATTAAAAATGGTGAAAACTATATTGTTAGATTAAAATCACCAGGAAATGAAGAAAGAAGAATAAAACATCATGATTTAATAAAAGGTAATGTAGATTTTCCAGAAAATGATCAAGATATAGTAATAATAAAAGCAGATGGACTTCCAACATATCATTTTGCACATGCAGTAGATGACCATTTAATGCATACAACCCATGTTATACGTGGAGATGAATGGTTATCATCAATACCATTACATTTGCAATTATTCCAAGTATTAGGATTTAAAGCACCAAAATATGCACATATAGCACCTATTATGAAAGAAGATGATGGGGGAAAAAGAAAATTAAGCAAACGTAAAGACCCAGAAGCGGCTGTAAGTTATTATACAGATGAAGGAATTCCAAAAGAAGCAGTAATCGAATATTTACTAAATATAGCAAATTCAAATTTTGAAAGCTGGAGAAAGGCAAACCCAAATAGTTCAATAGATGATTTCGAATTGCAAATAAACAAAATGAGTGTAAGTGGAGCTTTATTTGATATAGTAAAAATATTGGATATTTCAAAAACAGTAATATCTAAGTATACAGCAGAAAAGATTTATGAAGAAGCAATGAATTGGGCTAAGATTTATGATAAAGAATTAGAAGAAATTTTGAATGATAAAGAATATGCAATTAAAGTTTTTGGAATAGAAAGAGGTAATGCAAAACCTAGAAAAGATATATCAAAATGGTCAGATGTAAAAGAAAATATTGAATATATGTATGATGATAAATTCTTTAACAAAAAAGAGGAATATGATTATCAAAAAATTACAGATAAAGAATTGATTAATAAAATTTTAAAATTATATATGGAAAAATATTATGATGAAAATGATGATAAACAAACTTGGTTTGATAAAATAAAAGATTTATCAGAGGAAATAGGATTTGCAAGAGAAGTTAAAGAGTGGAAAGCACAACCAGAGAAGTGGCCAGGTCATGTAGGTGATGTAAGTACTGTATTAAGAGTTGCATTAACTAGAAGAAGTAATACACCAGATATGTATGAAATAATGAAAGTTTTAGGAAAAGAAAGAATATTTAAAAGGTTTCAAGAAGTAATGAATAAAAATACTATATAAAAAGTAATAGATTAAAATACTATGTATAAGATAAAATACTATATACAAGGAGGGAAAATGGAGTATCAAGTAGGCGATATTGTTAGAACAAAAAAAACACATCCTTGTGGGAGTAAATTGTGGGAAATTACTAGAGTAGGGGTAGACTTTAAACTGAAATGTTTAGGCTGTGGTCATATAATTATGTTAGAAAGACCTAAAGCATTAAAAATTATAACTAAAAAAGTTTTGAAAGATGATAAAGAATATTTGAAGTTTATTAAATCATAAATATTATAATTATGGAAAGCCAAATATTGTGGCTTTCCTGTTTGTTATATGTAAATATTAATAACACTGCAGATAGTTTAAGACATCTGAATAGTTACAAATTTATAAAATAATTATTTTGTTCCAAACTTCTTCAGAATAAATTTTTCTTTCAGAAGAAAATGGAAGAAAAACAATATCTTTTAAAGGATTTAACTCATTTTGAAGAGTGTTTACAGCATCATTTACTTTAGTAATTGCAATTTTGTCTGCTTTATTTGCAATTACTATACAAGGATGGTTACTATCGATAATATATCTATACATTAATTTGTCGTTTTCTGTAGGAGAATGTCGAATATCTATTAAAAAAATGATTAGAGAAATATTTGTACTTTTTGACAAATATTCTTCTATGAATTTACCTACTCTCACTTGTTCTTGTTTTGACATTTTGCTATATCCATATCCAGGTAAATCTACAAAGTAGAATTGATCATCAATATTATAAAAGTTAATTTGTCTTGTTTTTCCAGGTTCAGAACTAGTACGTGCTAGTTTTTTTCTATTTACCATAGTATTTATAAATGAAGATTTTCCTACATTAGATTTTCCCACTAAAACTATTTGAGGTAAGCTATTTTGTGGATATTGTTTAGGAGATACAGCAGATATCTCAAATTTAGGATTTTTAACTATCATATCATTAAATTGTGTGGAATAACCACATGCTCCTTTATATATTTAGGCTTTTAAGGAGCCTATAAACCATATTATATTGCCTAAAATATATAATTTTACAAACTGTGAATTGTAACAATTATTCCTCTTTTAAATTAAAATTTAGGCAATATTTTTTCAAGCCCACCCATATAAGGTCTTAGAACCTCTGGTATAATAACACTTCCATCTGGTTGATAATTATTTTCTAAAATAGCAATTAACATACGTGGAGGTGCAACAACAGTATTATTAAGAGTATGTGCAAAATAATTACCTTTTTCCCCTTTAATACGAATTCCTAACCTACGAGATTGAGCATCTGTTAAATTAGAACAACTACCAACTTCAAAATATTTTTGTTGTCTAGGACTCCAAGCTTCAACATCACAACTTTTGGCTTTTAAATCTGCTAAGTCACCAGAGCAACATTCTAAAGTACGAACAGGTACTCCCATATTTCTAAATAATTCGACAGTATATGACCACATTTTATCATACCAGTTATAACTATCCTCTGGTTCACATACAACAATCATTTCTTGTTTCTCGAATTGGTGTATTCTATAAACTCCACGCTCTTCTAAGCCATGTGCTCCTTTTTCTTTTCTAAAGCATGGAGAATAAGAGGTCATGTTATATGGTAAATTTTCTTTATTTAAAATTTGACCTTTAAATTTACCAATCATAGAATGTTCAGATGTACCAATTAAATACAAATCTTCGCCTTCAATTTTATACATCATAGCATCCATCTCTTCAAAACTCATAACTCCTGTAACAACATCTGCTCTAATCATATAAGGTGGTATACAGTAAGTGAAACCTTTATTAATCATAAAGTCTCTAGCATATGTAAGCACTGCAGAATGTAACCTTGCAACATCGCCTAGTAAATAGTAAAAACCATTTCCAGCAACTCTACGAGCAGAATCTAAGTCTATACCTCCAAGTTTTTCTAAAATATCACCATGAAATGGAATTTCATAGTTAGGTACTAATGGTTCACCATATTTTTGAATTTCTACATTTTCACTATCATCTTTTCCAATAGGAACAGATTCATGAATGATATTGGGTATTTTCATCATTCTTTCCTTTACTTGTGTAGAATATTCTTGTTCTAATTTTTCGTTTTCTTCTAAAGCTTTATTAATTTGACTTACTTCTTTTTTTATGTTTTCTGCTTCTTCTTTTTTTCCTTCTCTCATTAAATTACCAATTTGACTGCTTAATGAATTTCTTGAAGCTCTTAATTCATCACCTTTTAAAGTTAATTCTCTACTTTTTTTGTCTAACTCAATTATTTCATCTACTAAGTGTAGTTTGTGTTCTTGAAACTTCTTTTTTATGTTTTCTTTTACTATTTCTGGATTTTCTCTTAAAAATTTGATATCTATCATAAAAATTCCCCTCTCTTATTCTGATACTAATTTAATTACTTTTAGGTGAAAATTAATATTTTGTACCAGTTTAAATGATAATTGTATTTTAACACCTTTTTGTAAAAAAAGCAATTTAAAAATGACAAAAAATAACATTGACAAAAATATAACAAAATGCATTAATATAAACATAAACATTTAAAACAAACAGTTATAAAAATAAAAGAGAGTATATTAAGAAAAAAGCTGTTAATAATATAAATAATAGACTTTAATAAAATAAATTACAGTTATAAATATTTATTACAGTACATAAGCATAATTGTAATTAAACCAAGGAGGAAACTATGAAAAATAAAGAAATTAACATAAAAAAGAGAATAAAAAGAAAGAGCAATAAAGGAAGTATAGGAATGAACATAGCGATAGGAGTAACTGTACTAATAATAATATTTGCAATAATAGTACTAATAATGGCAATAAGTGAAAAAGTAAAAAATAAAGAAGAAATATCGCAAAGTGCGAAAACAGAGCAAAGCAAAGAAGATAAAAAAGAAGGAAGCCAAAAGGAAGAAGAAAGCAAACAAAATAAAAAAGAAGAAGGAAAAAAGGCAGAGGAAAAAATAATAAACTTAGAAGACAATGAGTACATGCATGTAGAAATAGATAGCAGTGGGGACAAAGTACCAGTGCCAAATGGGTATGTAGGAAGTAGTGTAAGTGGAGAGAATGAAGAAAACGAAATAGATACAGGATATGTAATATATGAAGGAGAAGAGGAAGTAACAGAAGCAAATGTAGAAGAAGCGA
>CANRSN010000025.1 GCA_947642455.1 uncultured Clostridiaceae bacterium | reverse complement strand
AAAAATAATATAATAAATTTATAAAAAAAGACTTGACAAAGATTAGATAGTCAATTTTTAAGTTTGAAATGTGTATAGTAAGTTATGATTGAAATTAATTTTAAAATTATAAAATGAAATTACAAGGAGGTAGAAATAGTGAAAATATCAACAAAAGGCAGATATGCTTTAAGAGTAATGATAGATATAGCAGTAAATAGTAATGGAGAATATGTATCAGTTAAAGACATAGCAGATAGACAAGAAATATCAAAAAAATATTTAGAGCAAATAATGGCAATGTTATCAAAAGCAAAATTTATAGAAACGACAAGAGGAAACATTGGAGGATATAAATTAACAAAACAACCCAGAGAATATAAAATTGGAGATATTTTAAGAGCAACAGAGGGCAATTTAACACCATTAGATTGTTTAATAGATGATAATTCTTGTAATAGAAAAGAAAATTGCAAAACTCATTCTTTTTGGGCTGGACTAGATAATGTGATAAATAGATATATAGATAGTAAAACATTAGAGGATTTAATTAAGTAGTATTAAGCTACTTAATTTTTTATATATTTCTCTATTCCTATTGACATACTAGGAAAAAGATATTATAATAATTCCTAGTAAAATAATAGGAGGTAATCAATGAAAAATATATATTTAGATAATTCTGCTACTACAAGATTAGATGATGAAGTTTTAAAAGAAATGATGCCATACCTAACAGAAGAATATGGCAATGCTTCATCTATATATAAACTAGGAAGAAATACTAGAAATGCAGTAGAAACTGCTAGAGAAAAAATTGCAAAAGCTATTAATGCAGAGCCAGAGGAAATCTATTTTACATCAGGAGGAACAGAAAGTGATAATACTGCTATAAGAGGATTTGCATATAGATATAAAAACAAAGGAAATCATATTATTACATCTAAAATTGAACATCCAGCAATATTAGAAACTTGCAAACAATTAGAAAAAGAAGGCTTTGAAATAACATACCTTAATGTTGATAAAAATGGAATTATTGATTTAGAACAATTAAAAAGTTCTATTAAAGAAACTACAATACTTATTTCAATAATGTTTGCAAATAATGAAATAGGAACAATTCAGCCTATTAAAGAAATAGGAACAATAGCAAGAGAAAACAATATCTATTTTCATACTGATAGCGTACAAGCAGTTGGTAATATAAAAATAGATGTTAAAGAAATGAACATAGATAGTTTATCAATGTCAGCACATAAATTTTATGGACCAAAAGGAATTGGAGCATTATATATAAAAAAAGGAATTACTCTTCAAAAATTTATGAATGGTGGGCATCAAGAAAGAAATAAAAGAGCAGGAACAGAAAATGTACCTGCAATAGTAGGAATGGGTAAAGCTATTGAAATAGCATATAGAGATTTAGAAAAGCATACTAAACAAATAAAAGAGTTAAGAGACTACTATGTAAATCAAGTAAAAGAGAAGATATTATATATCAAAATAAATGGAGATATGGAAAAAAGACTACCTGGAAATAGCAATATCTCATTTAGATTTATAGAAGGCGAAGGGTTACTATTAAATTTAGATTTAAAAGGAATATGTGCATCAAGTGGTAGTGCTTGTACTTCTGGTTCACTTGATCCATCTCATGTATTACTTGCAATAGGATTACCACATGAAATAGCACATGGTTCTTTAAGAATTTCAATAGGAAAATATAATACAAAAGAAGAAATAGACTATGTTGTTGGATGTTTAGCAGAGATAGTAGATAGATTAAGAGAAATGTCTCCATTATATGAGAAATTTATAGAGGAGGAAAATAAATAATGGAATATTCAGAAAAAGTAGTAGAACACTATACAAATCCTAGAAATGTAGGAAAAATAGAAGATGCCTCTGGAATAGGAGAAGTTGGAAATCCTGTTTGTGGAGATATTATGAAAATGTTTATTCAAGTAGAGAATAATATCATAGTTGATGTAAAATTTAAAACATTTGGATGTGGTGCAGCAATAGCAACAAGTAGTATTTCAACAGAAATGATAAAAGGAAAAACATTAGAAGAAGCATTGCAATTAAAGAATACAGATGTAGTAAATTCATTAGGTGGACTTCCACCTGTCAAGTTACATTGTTCTGTTTTAGCAGAAGAAGCTATCCATGAAGCTATTGCAGACTATTATAGAAAAGAAGGAAAATTAACAGAAGAAGAAATAAAGCAAAAATGCAATTTAAAAGAACGAATTGGTGAAAGTTGTGGTATGTAAATGAAAAAAAGAGTTTGTGATTATTTGACAAATTAGAAAAAGAACGAATAGTTTATGTAAAAACAAGATATTCTTCAAAAGCCTATAAAGCTAAAATAATTCCGTATGAGGATAACATTAAAGTAATATATGATGAACCACAAAAATCAATAACAGCAGGACAATCAGCAGTATTTTATATGGATAATCTTGTAATTGGTGGTGGAAAAATAATATAATTGTAATATAAAAAATTATTTATAATATGACACACAGTTGTCAAGTTATATAATATATACTTTTATTCAGGAGGTATATATTATGAAATATGAAATTGTAGAATTAGAAGAAAAAAATATTACAGGAATTAGAATTAAAACAACTAATCAAGATGGAAAGGCTATGCAAGATATAGGGAAAACTTGGCAAAGGTTATTTGTAGATGGAATTTATGAGAAAATTCAAAATAAGGTAAATTGTAAAACAATAGGATTATATACAGAATATGAGGGTGATTATACAAAACCTTATACATTTATTGCAGGAGCAGAAGTGAGTAGGGAAGTACAAATAGGCGAAGAAATAAAAAGTATTATTATTCCAAAAGGAAAATATGCTAAGTTTGTTATAACAGGAGATGTGCAAAATTCAGTAGGACAGGCTTGGCAAGAAATATGGAATATGGACTTAAAAAGGAAGTATACTTGTGATTTTGAAGAATATCAAAATAATTCTGAAGATATGCAGAAGCAAGAAATTCATATTTATATTGCGTTAGATGAGTAGAAAGGAAAAAATAAAATGGCTTTTGATTATAAAAAAGGATATAAGGAATTATGTGAAAAGTATGGACTATTTTATAAAATGAGTGTATAGTAAAGGCATATAAAAAAGAAATTAAACAAGAAGAACAGTTGACCTTTATATAGAAAAGAGGAAAAGGTTGAAAAATAATTACAATTTTGGCGTGGTCAAACTGCATTTTAAATTTAATCAACGTACAATTAGTACGCCTCATAAATTTAAAATTTGTTTTCCTAGCCAAAATTTAATTCTTTTCCAACTAGATTTGTGCATTGAAGAAGGAATGTGATTAAATATGAATAAATATGTAAATTTAACATTAGAAAATATTGATAAGGAGCATATATGCTGTGCAATAGGAGATAAAAAACATAAAGTAGGTGTTGAAAGTAAAAAGGAATGGATAAAAAGTAAATTAAAAGATGGTCATATTTTTAGAAAATTAAATGAAAGAGGAAAGATATTTATTGAATATGAGCCAATAGAAACTGCTTGGGTTCCTATTAGTGGTAAAAACTATGAATATATCTATTGTTTGTGGGTTGCAGGTAGTTTTAAAGGAAAAGGAATTGCAAAAGAGTTACTAGAATATGCAATAAACGATTCAAAACAAAAGGGTATGAGTGGAATATGTACATTAACTTCTAAAAAGAAGAAACCATTTATTGGAGAAAAGAAATTTTTTGAACATTATGGATTTAAAGTTGTAGATACTATTGATGATTATGAATTATTAGCATTACAATTTAATGATAATGAAACACCTAAATTTAATGATAATGCTAAACTTATGAAAATTGATAATCAAGAGTTCACTATCTATTATAGCAATGAATGTCCTTATGTAGAATATGAAGTAAAAGAATTAGCAGAATATGCAAAAGAAAACAATATTAAGATTAACTTTATAAAAATAGATACACTGGAAAAAGCAAAAAATGCCCCTTGTATATTTAACAATTGGGCTAACTTTTACAAAGGTAAATTTGTATCAAATACTATATTAAATGCTAATTCATTTAAAAAGTTAATAGAATAAGTTAGCAAGAAGGTAAAAATTAAAAGGAGATGAAATAATGAGTAAATATGATCCATTATGGAATTATTTAAAAAAGAATAGTAAAGATAATTATAAATTATCTTATGAAGAAATTAAAAATATTTTAGGGTTTGACATAGATCATTCGTTTTTAACATATAAGAAAGAAGCAAAAGAATATGGATATGAAGTCTACAAAATATCAATGAAGGAAAAGACTATAATTTTCAATAGGATATGATTATAGATTTATAGAGATATGAAAAGCAGGAAATATCTGCTTTTTTATATAATAAGAAAGCACAACAATTTGTTATACTTTCCTAGTATATAAAAGATCAGCAAACATTCCACTTAATATAATAAATGTGGATTAGATAACTATTTACTTATAGCTATTCCGATAACTTCTGTAATATTATATTACTTAAGTGAATGTTATATCTATGAAATGAAACAAATTATACTCTTTTTTGCTGTCATTCACAATGAATAGTTGACATAAAGAGAGAAAAGAGATATAATACTACTGTTAAAAAACATATGAAATAAATAAAAAATGAATAAATAATAATCACAAGAGATAAAATATATAAAACACAAAACTTAAGAAAAATAATTATAAGCAAAAAAATATATTAAGGGATGTGTAAAAATGAAAGTATCAAAAAGAGAAATTGTTACCATATTTATCTTTGTGATGTTTATTTTAGTTGAAAGTATATCACTTGCAACATATCAAACCACAGTATTAGAAACACAACAAAAAAATAAAGTTGTAGAATATATGGTAAAACAGGAAGCTAAACTAACTCAAGAAGAGCAAAAAACTTTAAATTTAATAAATGAATATAGGCAACAAAATGGATTATCTGAACTAAGAACTTTTGAGAAAATACAAGATATAGCACAGTTAAAGGCAAAAGATATAGTACAACACGAATATTTTTCACATATATCTCCAAATTTAGGTACACCATTCGAAATGCTAAAAAATAATAATATTAACTATACAATAGCAGGAGAAAATTTAGCTGGAAACATTACTCCAGAAAAAGCAGTAGAAGCATGGATAAATTCACCATCTCATAAAGAGAATATTTTAGGAGAAAAGTATAAATATACAGGTATTTGTGTTATAGAAAGCCCTGTATATGGAAAGGTATTTGTACAATTGTTTATAGGAATTTAATAGTTACAATAAGAAATTTTGGTTTTGAGGATAATATAAAATCAGTACCATTATATGCAGTGTTTTGTATATAGTGAAAAACGAACACTGGGAATGTTCCCAGTGTTCGTTTTTATGCTGGTTAGGAGCAGTTATTCCTATTCAACTATTAAAAATAGCTTATGGGGTTTTCCCAGTGTTCATACTCATTCGCATAGAGATAGTCTAAGTTCATTCTTACGGAAATAATGAATTTCGACAAAATATGACAAAAAGAAGGCAAAAAGACACTAAAATGTTAGGAAAATGTAATAAAAGGAAAACTAAGTATTTCCGTAAAAAGAAAGTATAGAACCCAAAAATACAAGTATTTACTAAGGTAAAATAACATGAGAAAATAAATATAAATATATATCTAAAGAAAAAAGAAGAATAGGGGAGAAATAAAATGGAAAAAGGTTGCCAAAACAAAACAGCCATTAGAAAGTGGCTAGAGAAAAACAATAAAAAACTATTAATAATACTAAACATCATAAATGTCCTATTGGTTGTAAACATAGGCATTTTATTAGCAGTGAGCAATAACATAATAGAGCCAGAAGAGAATCAGTATTTAGAATTACGAGCTGTAGAAATAAAAGAAGTAAATGGTAAAAACAAACAGCTAATAATGGAATTATGGGCAAATAATATAGATTTAAAGGGGTTTGATGTATATTTTGCATATGACAGTCAAAAGTTAGAGCCATCAATAATACAGACAAATGAGATAACAGCAAATGAGTCAGAGTATTTTGAATTTACAGAAGAATTTAAAGATGCTTTAGAACTATATGCAATACCAACCAAAAAAGGAGAAATAAGAGGAGTAGTTACATTTGCCCCACCAGTAGAAGAAAAAGGACATATAGTTGAAAGAGAAGGGGTAGGAAAAGTAATAGATACCAAAGGTGGAGTTTTACTAGGAAAAATGAGTTTTCAAATGAAAACACCAGAGTTTGACATATCTTGGTTTCACCTAGTAGAAGATAAATTAGGCTCTTTAAAAACAGGAGTAAAAACAAGTTCTGATGGTACAAAGTATTATCAATCGGCAACAACATTTAGATTTACAGACATAAAAATAGCACCAGATGGAGTAAAAGAAATAACTATTGGAAAAACACCTCAAACAGAATATAAATATGGAGAAAAGTTGAATGTAGAAGAAGGAAGTATAATTGTTACAAAAAATAATGGAGAAAAAGAAGAGATAAAAATAACACCAGATATGGTAGAAGGACTTAATCCAAACAAACTTGGAGAGCAAACAATAACAATAACATATGAAGGAAAAAAGACAACATATACAGTACAGGTAAAAGATTACATAAAAGATATAGAAATACAAAAGCCAGAAAAATTAATCTATAATATAGGGGAGCAAATGGATTTAACAGGAGGAACAGTAAGAAAAATAATGGCAAGTGGAGCCAAAAGAGACCCAATAGATATGGCAGATGCAAGTGTGAAAATAGAAGGATTTGAGACTGACACGAAAGGTGCTAAGCTAATAAAGGTAACATATGAAGGAATTACAAAAGGCTTTGGGATAACAGTAGTAGAAAAAGTAGAAGGAATAGATTTAAAACAATTGCCAACAAAGACAGAATATTTATATGGTGAAGAATTAGATATATCAGGTGGAAAACTAGAAGTTACAAACGAAGAAGGAGAAAAAGAATTACTAGAAATAACAAAGGAAATGGTAACAGGATATGACCCTAAAAAACTAGGATATCAAACTTTAACAATAAAATATGAAAAATTAGAAGTAGAGTATATAGTACATGTAAAAGACTATATGAAGAGTTTAAAAGTAGAAGCACCAAAGAAATTGGAATATGAATATGGAGAAGAATTGGACTTAACAGGTGGAACAGTAACAGTAATAATGGCAAGTGGAAAAATAGATGAAACTACAGACTTAATAAGCTCAATGATATCAGAATATAACAAAGAAAAGATAGGAAAACAGACAGTAAAAGTAGAGTATAAGGGACTAAAAGGAAGTTTTAATGTAACTGTAGTAGATAGGGTAAAAGGAATATCAATGTATAAAGAACCAAACAAAACTCAATATAAATATGGAGAGAGTTTAGATATTACAGGAGCAACAATTAGAGTAATAAAATCAAGTGGAACAACAATAATTCCAGTAACAAAAGACATGATATCAGGATATAACCCAAAAGTATGTGGAACACAAGTAATAACAGTAACATATGGTGGTTTTTCCGCAGAGTTTGTAGTAAATGTGGAAAAAGATGAAGAAAAACCAGATACAAACACAACAGGAGGAAACACAATAGGAGGAAATACAACAGGAGGAAATACAACAGGTGAAAACACAACAGGTGAAAACATAACAGGTGAAAACATAACAGTAGGAAATACAACAGGAGGTAACACAGCAGGAGGAAACACAACAGGTGAAAACACAACAGTAGGAAATACAACAGGAGGTAACATAGCAGGAGGAAACACGATAGATGGAACAAATAGTGAAGGCAAACCATCTGGAGAAGATACTCAAAAGCCAACACAAACTTTAGGAGAACAAGAAGAAAAATCAGAAGTAAACACAAAATTAGTATTTGCAACATTATTAGGTATTAGTGGAATAGTACTTTTAATAATAGTAATTATTCGTAAAAATAATATCAAGATTTATGTGGCAGAAGATATAAAATATGAGTTAATAGCAAAAGATAGAATTACTAAAAACAATTCAGATATAAATGTAGATAAGTACTTAGAAGAAATAAAGTTAAACATAAATGAAGATGAACAAACAAATAAAATTAAAGTAAAAATAGAATTAAGTAAATCAATTAGTAAAAAATTAGATGAAAAGGAAGTACAAGTCACTTTAAGAAATCAAACAAGTGAACATAAAATAACATATAATGAAAAATCATTTAAAATTTATTTATAAAGAAACTATATAAGAAGATTAACAAAAAAGGTAGGAGATAAGCATGAAATTAAAGAAAAAGAATTTAATAGGAATAATAATAGTGTGTATAATATCAATTACAGCTGTAGCTTTGATATGTTTAAATCCGATTAATAATATACAAATGTTAAATGAACAAAGAGTAACTATACAAAATAATGAAAAGGCAACTTCGCAGGTTATAGAAATGGAAAGTATAGTACAAGGTTTTAGAGATACAGACTTACCAAATGGAACACATGAAATTAGTGTAAATGGGAAAACATATAAAGTAGAGTTAATTAATTACTATGATGATGTAGTTTATACGCAGAATACAGAACTAGGAGACAATACAACAGAATATAAAACATTAGTAGTAAAATATCATAAAAATCTAACTATAAATGAAGGTGTAACAATAACTGCAAAACAAGTTAATAGCCTTACATATAAAAAAGGAATGTACCTATGTGTATTAGGAAATATTTATAACAATGGAACAATAAGTATGACAGCAAGAGGAACATATAACCATACAGGAGAAAATGTGTATTTATGGAAAAATATAAATAACACTTATGAATATGTACCAGCAGTTGGTGGTGCTGGAGGAGCAAGTGTAGGTGGATATGGTGCAAATCTTAATGGAAGAACAGGAATATCAGGAACAAATAGAAGAACAGGAGGAGGAGGCTCAGGAGGAGCACATGGTAATAGATGTACAGTATATAGTGGAGCAGGAAGTACTGGTACTTCATATTCAGGAGGATCTGGAGGTGGTGCTGTTTGCAGAATATATATTAATGCAAATGCAACAGCAGCACAACCAAATGGAGGAGCAGGAGGCAATGGTTCAGCATATCAAGATGGTACAAGATTTAATAAAGTAGCTGGAGGAGGAGCTGGTAATTATGGAGGAAAAGGGCAATATTATGGAAGTGGACCTGGGCAAGGGCAAAATGGTGAAAATGGAACTGGAGGCTTAATGATTATATACTCAGATACTTTGTATAATAATGGAAATATAATTTCAAATGGTTCAAATGGAGGTAGAGCAACTGCAGATTGGGAAAATGGATATTCTTGGGGAACATCTGGAGGTTCTTCAGGTGGAGGAAGTATAAATATTTTTACTAAGACTTTAGAAGAATATGGAAATATTACAGCAAAAGGAGGAGATAGTGTAGTTTCAAATCAAAGTGGAGGAGCAGGAGGAAATGGAGCTGTTACAATAAGTGAATTAGGTTCAAACTTAGAATATTCAGAAAATCCATTGATTTTACAAGAAAATGAAGAATATCAAATAGATAGAAATAAATTTTCATATGTAAAATTAAATGAAATACAAACAGAAGATTTAGTGATGGGAGAATTAAAATATGAAGCTGTATCACCAGAAATAGCAACTGTAACTGAAACTGGAAAGATAACCGCTAAGAAAAATGGAGTAGCAAAGATAAAAGTAACTGATATAGGCAATGGAAATAGTACATATATAGATATTGAAGTAAGAGTAAAAATGGAAAGTATAGTACAAGGATTCAGAGATATAAATTTACCAGATGGAACACATAAAATTAATGTAAATGGAAAAGACTATATGTTTGAATTAATAAATTACTATGATGATGTAGTTTATACAGAAAATACAGAGCTAGGAGATGATACCACAGAATACAAAACATTAGTAGTAAAATATCATAAAAACCTAACTATTAATGAAGGTGTAACAATAACTGCAAAACAAGTAAATAATCTTACATACAAAAAAGGAATGTATGTATGTGTATTAGGAGATATTTATAACAATGGAACAATTAGCATGACAGCAAGAGGAACATATAACCAAGTAGGAGAAGACGTATACCTATGGAAAAATATAGATGGTACTTATGAATATGTGCCAGCAGTTGGTGGCGCAGGAGGAGCACGAATTAGTGGATATAGAGATAAAGATGGAAACCAAGGAATAGCAGGAACAAATAGGAGTACAGGAGGAGGGGGCTCTGGAGGAGTACATGGTAATAGTTGTACAGTAGTAAGTGGAGCAGGAAGTGCAGGAACATCATATTCAGGAGGCTCTGGAGGTGGATCTGTATGCAGAATGAAAAGTAATGGAAATGCAACAGATGCACAACCAAATGGAGGAGCAGGAGGCAATGGTTCAGCATATCAAAATGATCAATATAATAAGACAGCAGGAGGAGGTGCTGGCAATAGAGGAGGTGCTGGAGCAAGATCTGGAGGTAATGGTGGTGTAGGGCAAAATGGTGAAAATGGAACAGGAGGCTTATTAGTCATTTATACAAATACATTATACAATTCAGGCAATATTTCATCAAATGGTTCAAATGGAGGAGGAGCAACTCCAAGTTGGCAAAATGGATATTCTTGGGGAGTTGCAGGAGGTTCTTCAGGTGGAGGAAGTATAAATATTTTTACTGAGATTTTAGAAGAATATGGAAATATAACAGCAAATGGTGGAAATATTATGACTTCAAATCAAAATGGTGGAGCAGGAGGAAATGGAAGTATAACAATAAATGAAGTAAGTTCATTATTAAACTACCCAGAAAAGAAAATACAAATTAAGCAAAATAGTGAATATAAAATAGTAGAAGAAAGCATTTCGTACACAAAACTAAATGAAATACAAACAGTGAACTTAGCAGTAGGAGAATTAACATATGAAACATTAAATCCAGATATAGCAACAATAAATGAAAACGGACTAATAACAGCAAAAAAAGCAGGAACAACAAAAATAAAAATAACAGATACAGAAAATGAAAAAAGTACATATGTAATAGTAGAAGTAATTGACCAAGTAACAAAATCACAAATAAAAGCAGGAGATGAATTTACATTAGCTTTAAAAGAAAACGGAACAGTATGGACTTATGGAAAAGACATATCAAATGAGCCAATTCAAGTAGAATTTGAAGAAAAAATAATAGGAATTGGAGCAGGAGATGAAAGTAGAATTGCATTAACAGAAAATGGAGAAGTATATACTTGGGGAAAATACTATACTGTAGGAAATATATCAGGAAATAGAGAAAAGCCAGTAAAAGAAAGCTTAACAAACATAAAACAAGTAGATTGTGTAGAAACAAATTTCTATGCACTAGATAAAGATGGAAATGTATATATTTGGGGAAATGGATACACAGAACCAACAAAAGTAGAAACAAATGTAAAAATAGTAGAAATAAGTGGAAAACTAATACTTGGAGAAAATGGAAAAGTATATACAGTAGAAAATCCAATACAGGAAATAGAATGGTTAAAAGATATAGCAACAATGGCACAAGGAGAAGACCACAGCCTATTTGTAACAACAACAGGACATATTCATAGCATAGGAAAAGGAGAAAAAGGACAACTAGGAAATGGAAAAACACAAGAAAAAGTAACACCTACATTAGTAAAGACAGAAGAGGGATATTTACAAAATGTAGTAGCAGTATCAGCAGGAAGTAAAACATCAATGGCATTAACTATAGATGGAAAAGCATATGTATGGGGAGATAATAGTAATAATAAACTAGGAATAGAAGAAGAAAACATATTATACCCAAAACAAATTACTAATTTACAAACAAAAGACGGAACTATACTAGAATTGAAGGAAATAGAGAATATAGAAACTGGAAGAAATCATTCATTAATATCTGACAAAGAAGGATTTGTATATGGTGTAGGATTAAATACAGATGGTCAACTAGGAACAAGTGACAATAAAAATAAGTTAATATATACTGAAATTAGAAGAACAATATTAACAACAAATAAGGAAGAATATAGATTAGGAATTGGAAAAAGTGAGACAATAGTAGCAAAACTAGAAAATCTATTTAATTTAAAGAATGACATAATAGATGCTGACCAGAGGAATTTTAACATATTATCAAGAGAGCAAGATATTATAAGTATTACTGACAAAACAATAACAAGTTTAAAATATGGTAATACTACATTAACAGTAAAACACAAAACTGGTGTAACAAAAGATGTACAAGTAAAAATTATAGAAGATATGGAAAGTATAGTACAAGGCTTTAGAGACATAAATTTGCCAGATGGAACACATGAAGTTAGTATAAATGGACAAGAATATACAGTTGAATTAGTAAATTACTATGATGATGTAACATATACACAAAACACTGAACTAGGAGATAATACCACAGAATATAAAACATTAGTAGTAAAATACCATAAAAACTTAACTATAAATGAAGGAGTAACATTAACTGCAAAACAAGTAGATAATCTAACATATAAAAAAGGAATGTATATATGTGTATTAGGAGATATTCATAATAATGGAACAATAAGTATGACAGCAAGAGGAACATATAACCAAGCAGGAGAGGATGTTTACTTATGGAAAAACATAAATGACACTTATGAATATGTGCCAGCAGTTGGTGGCGCAGGAGCTAAAGGTGCATATATTTCAGGAGGACCAGTAGGACAATCAGCACAAGGTAATGAAGGAGGTAAATCTACAATTTTAAGAGGAACTGGAGGAGGTGGCTCTGGAACAGTTGCTATTTATAATACAACAGCTATATCTGGTAAAGGCTCTGCAGGGACATCGTATTCAGGTGGTAGTGGCTCAGGAGGGGTATACTATTCAAATACTTCTGGAACTGCTACATCAAGTGATGCTGGTGAAAATGGAGGAGCAGGAAGTAATGGATATGCTTATGATTATGGAACAGATCCAATTACGACATCTGATGTTACAGGAGGTGGAGGAGCAGGCAATAAGGGTGGAAAAGGATATAGAGCTACACAACGTGGAGGTACACCTTATAATGATGCAACATATAATGGAGAAAATGGAACAGGAGGTCTATTAATTATCTATTCAGATACACTATATAACAAAGGAACGTTAATTTCAAATGGTTCAAAAGGAGGAAAGTTAAGTAGAAAAGGAGTGGAAGGAGGTTCATCAGGAGCAGGGAGTATCAACATTTTTGCTAGAATTGTAGAAGAAAAGGGAATACAAGAAGCAAAAGGAGGAAGAGCAATCGCAGAGACTAAAGCTGGAGCAGGAGGAGATGGAAGTATTACAACCAACATATTAGGTTCAATACTACATTACCCAGAAGAGAAGTTAACAATAAAAACAAAAGATACTTACCAATTAGACGAAGAAAAATTCTATTATGAAAAATTAAATGAAATCCAGACACATGACCTAACAGTAGGAAAACTAAAATATGAAATAGAAGATGGAAAAATAGCAAGCATAAATGAAAAAGGAGAAATAACAGCAATATTAGAAGGAACAACAAGAATAAAAATAACAGATCAAGACAACCATAATTACAGCACATATATAACAATAGAAGTAATAGACCAAGAAAGAGTATATATAAACAGCCAAGAAATAGAGCCAAACAAAGGAAAAGAAGGCTACAAAGATGGAACATACTATTATGCTATATTAGATACTGAAACTGAAGCAAAAGTAAAAGTAACAGCAGGAAACGAATTTGCAACAGTAGAATTTAATGGAAATTCGTCATTATATGAATTAGAACAAGACATAACATTAGATAAAAATAACAAAATAACAGAAGTTCCAGTAACAATAACATCAAAAGATGGGATAATCTATGAAACAGTAATATACATAGAAAAAGTATCAAATAACAAAAACTTAGGAGTAGTAAAAATAAATGAAGAAGAAATAGAAGCAAAAGAAAACAAATTTACAAAATACATAGATGAAGCAGAAGACATTGTAAACCTAAGAATAGATTCAGAACATGAATTAGCAAAAATAGTAATAACAGACAAAGAAGGAAACATAATATTAGATGAAAATGGAGAGCCAGAAGAATACAAAAACTACTTAGAAAAAGAAATAAACACAGACAAAGAAATAGTAGAAATATACTTTAAAGTAGTGGCAGAAAATGGAGAAGAAAGTCAAGTATATGAAATATACATAGAAAAAGTAAGTAGAGATGCAGACTTAAAAGAAGTATATGTAAAAGGAAGCAAAATAGAAGCAAATGAAAATGGAGAATATATAGCATATGTACTAGACATAGATGAAACAGCAATAGTAAAAGCAGTAGCGAACAATCAAAAAGCAGATGTAAAAATAGCAGATGGAGAAAATACTGTGCATATTACAGAAAAAGAAATAAACCTAGTTGCAGATAAAGCAGCAGAAAGCACAAATGAAAAGACAGAACAAGCAGATAAATTACAAAGAACAAAAGAAACAACTACAGAAGGATCAAAAGAAAAACAGGAAGCAACTACAGAAAATACAACTGAAATATCAGACACAGAAAGTGTAGCAAATACAGAAACCAAGAAAGAAAAAGAGGAATCACCAATAGAAGTACCAATAGTAGTTACACCAAAACTAGGAGAAGCCAAAGTACATTACCTATACATATACAAAATGTCAACATCATTAGATTTAGAAGAAATAACATTAGATGGAATAGCACCAAACTACTATAATGAAAAAGCATATACATATACATTCATAATAGACAAAATAAAAGAAGACTTTAACATATCTGCAATAGCACAAAGTAAATATACAGAGTTAAAATATGGAGAAACAAAGCAAGAAGGAAAACTACAAACTACAGTAAAAGTAGAAACTACAGAAGAAGGAAAATGTTTCAAAATAATAGCAGAATCAAAGGCAGGAACAACAAGAGAATACAAAATAGACATAATACATAAAGAAGAACAAGAAGAAGTACAATATCTAAAAGTAAATGACAAAATATTATCGAAAAATGAACAAGGAAACTATGAAGTAAAACTAGGAGACAACATAGAAAAAATAGACATAATGACAGCAATAATAGGACAAACACAAGAAACCACTAAAAGTATAGACATAAACAACACAGGAGAATATGAAACACCATCTAAACAAGTAATACTAGAAAAAGAGCAATTTATAGGAAAAGAAAGTATACAAATACCAATAAAAGTAAAAGCAGAAGATGGAAGTATTAAAGAAAATGTACTTATAATAAACTTCCAAAAAGGAACATATATATCAGGAAGAATACTAACAGAAAATGTAAAAGGAGAATACATTTCAGAAATAACAGTATACAAGCTATCAAAATTAAGTACAAAGCAAGCAATAAGTATGAAACAAAAAACAAGTAATAATACTGTAAATAGTGCAAGTATAATAAATACTGCAAATACGAACCCAATAAGTGTAAGTAATGAAAGTACTAATAACATAACAAGAGTAGGAAACTTCCAAAAAGAAGAAATAGCAAAAGTCAAAACAAACAAAGATGGAACCTTCAAAATATTAGTATATATGCCAGAAGAAATAGAAGGAACAATAGATGGAGCAATAGAACAAGAAAAACAGACAATAGGAGAAAAATACGAGATAGTAGTAACAAAACAAGGTTACTTAGACTATACAGTAAGAGGAATAAAAGTAGAAGAAGAAAAAGTAACAACCTTAGAGCCATATAAACTAATAGCAGGTGACATTATAAAAACAGGAGAAATAGAATTAGACGACTTAGTAAACCTAAATGAAAGATATGGATCTGCAAGTGCACATCCAGAATGTGACCTAAATGAAGATGGAAAAGTAGACAAAATAGACAGAGAAATACTAAAGAAAAACTATACAAGAAGAGCAGAAATACTAAACCTAGACATAAAGAAAGTAGAAAATAGATTAATAAAAACAGGTGACATCATAGAACCAATAGCAGGAAAATACAAAGTAACCTCAAACTATGGAATAAGAATACATCCAATAACAGGAGAAGAAAAACTACATAAAGGAATAGACATCGTAGGAGAGCACCACACCGAAATCTTATCTGTAGCAGATGGAGAAGTAACATTTAGTGGTTCACAAAATGGATATGGGAACTGTATTGAAATAAAACACGAAATAGATGGAAAAACCATATATAGCTTTTATGCTCATTTATCAAAAATAGATGAACACATAAAAGTAGGAAACAAAGTACAGCAAGGTCAAATAATAGGACTAGAAGGCGGAGACCCAGACACTGACCCAAACCCAGGGACCAGCACAGGACACCATTTACACTTCGAAATAAGATAAAATGGGACGGAGCAAATCGGGACAAAAATGTCCCAAAAGGGACAGACCAATGTAATATAAGAAAAAATAAAAGAAAAATTCCAGAGATAGATTCTGGAATTTTTCCTATTATACAGCAAAAAAGAGTACAATTTGTTTCATTTCACAGATATAACATTCACTTAAGTACTATAATATTTATTTTAATAAAGTTTTGCGCAGGGAAGCTCCCACAGTGGACATGACCCAGAGCGATTGGCGAAGCCAGTAAAAAACTTTGTTAAAACAAATATTATAGTACTTATATAATTCTGATTTTAATCTGTGAAATGAAACAAATTGTACTCTTTTTTGTTGTCTAGTATATAAAGAGTTTGACTTTGCCAAAGTAAAGTGTGTAATTTTTATAAAATCGATGACTAAATTAAGCTATCGATTTTATTATTTTCTATATAATGTTTACTTACGGAGGAACACAAAACAGGCAAAAAATGAAGAGAAATATTACAAATGAGTAATAAAAAAGACAAAAAAATGTAATATAAAACAAAATAAGAGTATTTCCGTAAAAACAAACATAGAAAAAAGGGGAAAAATAGGGAAGATGAGCTCTTTACAAACTCAAAAAAAACACGCAAAATAATATTATATAAATAGTAAAAACGAAAACCATAATTGTAAACAGACATAATTGTAAACAGACAAAAAGGAGCTATAAGCAAAATGGTAAATGCAAAAAACAAAAATGTGGTAAAAAAGAAAGGAGGTACAATGTAGAGAACAATGGAAAGAATAACAAGTCAAAGTAACAGAATAAAAGTAATAGCAATGATATTAATAACATTGATGTTAACAATAGCATTATTAGGGTTAAATGGTTTAATATCAAATGTAAAAGCTCAAGTTGTACAGCCAACACCAGACCAAAAAGTAGAATACAAGGCAGTAGAATGTGAAGAGAAAAATGGTAACAGGCAATTAATAATAGAAGTATGGATTAAAAAATTAAATTTTAAAGTAATAGATTTAAAACTCGAGTATGACCCAAATTTATTAATGCCATCAGATTTAGGAAGCAATCAAATAGTAGATATAAATGAGCAAGATGATATGCCAACATATTTTGAGTTCAGTAATGAATTTGGGAATTACTTAGAATTATTTGGAATGAGTTCAACACAAGGAGAGTTTAGAACAGTACTATCTATGTTGGGGGAAGAAGATAGGAAAGGAACGAATTCATATTTAATAGAAGATAATGACATAGGAGATTATGTAAGTGTACCAGAACAAGTATTATTAGGAAGAATTAGTTTTCAGGTATTAGGAGATGAAGAAATTACAGATAAAGCATTTCAATTAAAAGAGGGGAATTCTCCAAAAACTGGAATAAAAGTAAATATAAATGGGGTGGACAGTTATGAAGCAAAATCACTATTCCAATTTACATTAGCTTTAGCATCAGATAATGCTTACTTAAGTAATATAGAAATGGACAAAGCGACAATAGAAAACTTTAACAAAACAATCTTCAATTATATAGTATCACTAGACGAGGACACAGACATATTAGAAGTTACGCCAACTAAAGAAAATGAAAAAGCAACAATAACAATAGAAGGAAATGAAGTAGAATCAGGGGTGCCATATCCTATAGAGTTAAATCCAATAGGAGAAGAAACGCAAATAGATATATTAGTAACAGCAGAAGATGGAGTAACGCAAAATACATATACAATACTGGTACAAAGGACTCGGCGGAATAATAAAAGGTTCGATTATAACTAATTCTTTAAAAGAAGGAGAAAATGGAATAATACATACAGCAGACATAAAGATATATAGGCAAGGAGAAGTAGATTGGGAAAACTTATTTGGTCATGATGAATTAGATTTAATTGAAACAGTAAAAACAGTGACAACAAATGAAGATGGAACATATGAAGTTCCGTTAAGCCCTGGAGAATATGATTTATTAATAGATAAACCAGGATATTTAGATGTAATAGTAATACAAATTACAATAGAGAACAAAACAGAAATTGATTTAGGAGAGACAATAATGATAGCAGGAGATATAACAAAAGATGGTTTAGTAGAACTAGATGATATGACAATTCTAAATCAAAATTATGGTTGTGTAGCAGGAGTAAATGAAAACTACAATATAAATATGGACTATACAGAAGACGACATGGTAGAGCTAGATGATATGACAATACTTAGTCAAAATTATGGACAAGTGAGAAATATTATAAATTATAAAGAAGGAGGAATATAAATGGAAACGATAAGCAAGATGAAAATAGTAGCAATAATGGTACTTATAACACTATTATTCCAAATATTTTCACCATTTACATGTATAATGAATAAATCATATGCAGCAGTAACAGTGCCAAAACCAGCTGTTGTATGGAGAAGAAATTCAGATATACAAACAACAGCATCAGGAACAAAATACTTTACAGTACAATTTGCATTTGTTGGTAACTATATACCATATTCGTTTGACTTTAAGTTCAAATATGACAAAGACAAGATAGCGCCAGCAAATAAAACAAATCCAGACAATGATGCAGCATTAATTACACTAATGATGCAACAAGACGGAATGGATTATGGATTTACAACACAAACAGGAACAACAACAACATATCTAAATAAAACTGAGGGGTCATTACGTATGATTGCATTAGGAGGTTCACTTAGCCCAACAGATTTAGGAGGTATGCATGGTTATGATGGATATATGCCAATATATACATTAACATTCAAATTTTTAGATAAAAGTGCTACAACAGATAGCATTACAACAGATTTATTTGAGTTAATGCCAGTAACAACAGTATTACCAACAGGTATGAAAGTTATATACTTAGATGGTGGTAACAAAAACTTTACAGACCCATCATATTTAAAATTTGACAATTTCAAAGAAGCAGCAAAAAAAGTAAAAAGTATAGCAATAAAAAATAATCCAACAAAAACAACATATAATCATGGAGACGAAATAAACTTAGCAGGTGGAAACTTAGAAGTAACATATACAGATGATACAAAAGGAACAGTACCTATGACAGACCCAGCAGTCACAATAAAAAGTGGAAACCCAGCAAATGTAGCAAATCCAAAGGTACAATTAGCGTATCAAGGGTATACAGCAGAATTTCCAATTACAGTAAATGACCCTGTAAATAGTATAAAAGTAACAACACCACCAACAAAAGTAGAATATAATCAAGATGAAACAGTAAATTTAGCAGGTGGAGTTGTAACAGTAACAACAAAATCAGGAGCAAAATCAACAATAAACCTTCCAAATGCTTCAGTAACATCAAATGTAACACATGCAGACTTAACAGCAGGAGAGGTAACATTAACAGGAACAACATCAGAAGGTTTGAAAAAAGGAATACAAAGAATAACATTAACACATGAGGGAAAAACAGATAAATTTGACATTATAGTAAATGACACAGTAGATTCAATAGCAGTAAGTAATCCAAAAACAGCATATCAATATGAACAAGCATTAGACCGTTCACAAGGAACAATAAATGTAACAACAACAAGTGGTGCAACAGTAAATGTACCATTATCAAATGGAAGTGCAACAGTTACAGGATATAACCCAACACAATTAGGAGAACAAACATTAACAGTTACATATCTAGGAAAAAATACTACATATAAAGTAAATGTTACAGATTATGTAGATTCGATAGAAGTAAAAGCACCAACAAAAGTAGAGTATAATTATGGAGAAAATTTAAATTTAGCAGGTGGAACAGTAACAGATGTATATAAATCAGGAGCAAAAGGAACACCAACAAATTTAACAACTTCTATGATTTCAGGTTATAATCCAAATGTAACAGGAAGACAAACAGTAACAGTAACAAAAGGTGGAAAAATTGCAACATTTGAAGTAGTAGTAAATGATGTAGTAGAAGGAATAAGAGTAACAGGATTAAAAACAGATTACAAATATGGACAAAACTTAGATTTAACAGGAGCAAAGGTACAATTAACAATGGCAAGTGGAGGCTCTGCTCCAGCAGTTAATTTAACACAAAGTATGATAAAAACAACATTTAATCCAAACAAAGTCGGAGAGCAAACATTAACAGTAGAATACTCAGGAAAAACAACAACAGTAACAGTTAATGTAGCAGATATATTATCATCAATAGCAGTAAAAGAAACAAACAAACCAAAAGACACATATAAATACAATGAAGCAGTAAATAAAACACAAGGAGCAATAGAGGCAAGCTATGTAAGTGGAGATAAAAAAGACATACCAGTGCAAAATGCAAATGTAAAATTCCAAAATGAAGATGGAACAAACTTTACAACAACAGGAGTTACATTTGCAGAAGATGCAACAACAATACTAAAAAACATGAAAATATCATATACAGAAAATGGAGTAGAAAAAACTGTATTAATGCCAGTCACAATAATAAACACAATAACAGGAATATCTATTCAAGGAAATCCAAAAACACAATATAATGTAAATGAGCCATTCCAAGATAACCTTCATATATTAGTAAGTAGAGAGCAAGGAGTGCAAGAAGCAATACCAGTAACAGAAGATATGGTAAAAGGATTTTCAACAGCTACAGAAGGAACAAGAACAGCAACAATAGAATACACAGAAAATGGAACAACAAAAACAATAACATATCAATATACAGTAGCAGACAGTGTTACATCAATAAAATTATTAACACAACCAGATAAAACACAATATAATTTTGGAGAGGCAATTAACTTAACAGGAGCAACAATAGAAGTAGTAAAAGGTAGTGGTAAAACAACAATACCAGTTGAAAATACTATGATATCAACATATACTCCAAACAAATTAGGAGAACAACAATTAACAGTAACATATGGAGGAAAAACAGCAACAGACAAAATAGTAGTAAATGTAAATGATGTAGTAGAAGAAATAAATGTAACAGGACTAAAAACAGATTATGAATATGGACAAAATTTAGACTTGGCAGGAGCAAAAGTAGAATTAACAATGGCAAGTGGAAATCCTGCTACACCAGTCACATTAACACAAGATATGATAAAAACACCATTTAATCCAAACAAAGTTGGAGAACAAACATTAACAGTAGAATATTCAGGAAAACAAACAACAGTAAAAGTAAATGTAACAGACATATTAGAATCAATAAAAGTAAAAGAAACAAATAAACCAAAAGACACATATAATTATGGTGAAGCAGTAAACAAAACACAAGGAGCAATTGAAGCGACATATGTAAGTACTGCAACAAAAGACATACCAGTACAAAATGCAAATGTAAAATTCCAAAATGAAGATGGAACAGAATTTACAACAACAGGAGTAACATTCCCAGAAAATGCAACAACAGTAACTAAAAATATGAAAATTGTATACACAGAAAATGGAGTAGAAAAAGAAGCATTAATGCCAGTCACAATAGTAAACACAATGACAGGAATTGAAATACAAGGAAACCCAAAAACACAATATAATGTAAATGAACCATTCCAAGACAATTTAAGCATATTAGTAACTAGAGAGCAAGGAGTACAAGAAGCAATAGATGTTACAGAAGATATGGTAAAAGGATTTTCAACAACTACAGAAGGAACAAGAACAGCAACAATAGAATATACAGAAAATGGAATAACAAAAAGATTAGAATATCAATACACAGTAACAGACAATGTTACATCAATAAAATTATTAACACAACCAGATAAAACTGAGTATAATCATGGAGAAGCAATAAACTTAGCAGGAGCAACAATAGAAGTAGTAAAAGGTAGTGGTAAAACAACAATACCAGTTACAAATGACATGATATCAACATATACTCCAACACAATTAGGAGAGCAACAATTAACAGTAACATATGGAGGAAAAACAGCAACAGACAAAATAGTAGTAAATGTAAATGATAAAGTAACAGGAATTAGAGTAACACCACCAACTAAGAAAGATTATCAAAAAGGTGAAAGTTTAGACTTAAATGGAGGAACAGTTACAAAAATAATGGCAAGTGGTAATCCGGGAGAAACTTTACCATTAACTACAGACATGATTACATCAACATTTGACTCAAGTAAACCAGGACCACAAGAAGTAATAGTAAGTTTAGATGGACATACAGATAAATTTACAGTTAGAATAGAAGATTATATAACAGATATAGTAATAAAAGATAAACCAAAAGACACATACAAATATGGTGAAGCATTAGGAACACCAGGAGGAAGCTTAACTGTAACATATAAATCTGGAACAACTCAAGAAGTAGCAATTACACCAGAAATGATAAAAGAACTAGATGGAAGCAACTTTGATACAACAAAAATTACTTTCCCAGAAGGACAAACAACAGCTACTAAAGAAGTAAAAGTAGTTTATGAAGGAAAAGAAGCAAACTATGAAATTACAATTATAAATTCAATCAAAGATATTAGACCACAAACAGAACCAAAGAAAGATTATGTAGTGGGAGAAGATTTTGAGGAAAATTTATCAATTTTAGTAGAAAGAGAAGATGGAGATCCTGAAGCTATAGAAGTCACCCCAGACATGGTAGAAGGATTTGACACAACAACAGAAGGAAAAAAAGAAGTTACAATCAAATATGAAGAAAATGGAGAAGAAAAAGAATATACTTATGAAATTACTGTTACAAACCCTATAACAGGAATGGAATTAGTAGGAACTCCAAAAACAGACTATATAGTAGGACAAGATTTAGAATTAACAGGATTAGAAGTATTACTACATAAACCAGGAGGAGACGAAAGAGTACCAGTAACAGAAGATATGATAACAGGTTATAATAAAGATCAAGTAGGAGAACAAACAGTAACAGTTACATATAATGGTCAAGTAGTAGACACATATACAGTAAATGTAGAAAATCCAATAAAACAATTAGAATGGATACAAAAACCACAAACATCATATGTTATAAATGAAGATTTAAGTGTAGCAGGAGGACAATTTAAAGCAATAAAAGAAAATGGAGAATTTGAAACTATAACATTAACAGAAGATATGATTTCAGGATTTGACACAAGTACAAAAGGAACAAAGACTGTAACAGTAACATATGAAGGAAAAAAATTAACATATGATATTACAATAGCAGATCAAGTAGACAAAATTGAAATTACAAAAGATCCTAAAAAAGATTATTTATATAATCAAGATTTAGTAGCAGGAGGAGAAATTACAGCAACAAAAGCAAGTGGAGAAACAGAAACTGTAACAATCACCCCAGATATGATTACAGGTTACCACAAAGATCAATTAGGAAATCAAACAGTAACAATCCACTATGGTGGAAAAGATGTAGATTTTGAATTAAATGTATCAGATTATGTAGGAGGAGTAGTAATTACACCACCTAGCAAATTACAATATGAACATGGTGAAGAATTAGACTTATCAGACTCAAAAGTAACAGTTACAATGGCAAGTAAACCAAACGAACCACAAATAATACCAGTTACAAAAGATATGATAACAGGATATGACAAAACAAAACCAGGTTCACAAACAGTAACAATTACATACACAGATAAAAATGGAAAAACATATACTCAAGATTTTGGAGTAAATGTAGCAGATGCAATAAAAACAGTAACATTAGATAAAACAAATGCAAAAACACAATATAAATATGGCGAAAATTTAGACTTAACAAACTTAACATTAGATGTAACTTACGAAAGTGGTAAAACACAAAAAGTACCAGTAAATAATGGAATGATAAGTGGATATAATCCAAATAGATTAGGAGCACATACAGTAACAGTAACATATCAAGGATTTGAAAACACATTAGCAGTCAATGTAGTTGACTATGTAAAAGACATTACTTTAACACCACCAACTAAACAAAAATACAAAATAGGAGAGACTTTAAGTTTAGCTGAAGGAAAAATTATAGAAAAAATGGCAAGTGGAGCAACAGGAATTTCAATAGACTTAGTGCCAAGTATGGTAAGTGGATTTGATAGTACCACCCCAGGAACTAAAAAAATCACAGTTACTTATACAAGTGATGGAGTAACTTTCAAAAAATATTTTGAAGTTGTAGTAGAAAATGCAATAAATAGTATTGAAGTTATAGCTCCAAAGAAAACAGACTACAAATATGGCGAAAACTTAGATTTAACAGGTGGAAAAGTAGTGTTAGTAAAAGAAGATGGTACCAAAGAACAAATTAATTTAACTAAAGATATGGTATCAGGATATGACCCAAAACAACCAGGACAACAAGTTATAACAGTAACATATACAGATGAAGAATCAAATACATTTACAGGTTCATTTACAGTAAATGTAGGCGAAGATTATGTAAGTTCTTATAAATTTACTGCCCCAAGTAAAAAGAACTACAAACTAAATGAAGACTTAGACTTAACAGGCGGAAAAATAACAGAAATTATGGCAAGTGGAAAAACAGGAGCAATAATAGATATTACAAAAGATATGGTTACAGGATTTGATTCTAGTAAACCAGGAAAACAAACTTTAACAGTAACTTACCAAGGAAAAACATATAAATATGAAATAACAGTAGGAGATGCAATAAGAGGTATTTCAGTTAAAAGTTATCCAGACAAAATAGAGTATCAAAAAGGTGAAAGCCTAGATGTAACAGGTGGTATACTAAATGTTGTTAAAGAAAGTGGAATTTATGAAGTAGCATTTACAAAAGATATGGTATCAGGATTTAACCCTAATAAATCTGGAATACAAGTCTTAAAAGTTACTTACCAAGGATTCTCAGCTCAATATATGGTATATGTAGTAGAAGAAAAAGAACCTACCCCAACGGTTCCAACTACTCCAGAAAAACCAGAGGAGCCAACAAAACCAACAACACCAACGACCCCAACAAAACCAACAACTCCAAGTAAGCCATCAAGACCATCAAAACCAAGTAAACCAGTAGAGCAAGAACCTATACAACCAGAGCCAGAACAACCAAATGATGTACAAGAACCAAACCCAGATGATAATAAAGACAATATGAACCCACCATTAATAGATGGAAGTAACAATGACAACCAAAATCCACCAGCTGATAGCGGAAAAGATTTTATGTCAGGATTGATGGCAGGTATTGCTGCAACAATCGTAGGTTTAGGAGCAATAGCAGGATTATTCTTATTAATTCTATTGCTTGCAAAAGATAGAAAGAATGTAAAAATCTATATAGAAGAAGGAAACGAAAAAGTTTTAGTAGGAAAAGAAAAAGTAACTAAACATAATAGAACTTTAGATTTAAATAAATATTATGACCGTTACAATGAAGATGAATACAAAGTTGTATTATCTAAAGCAATTAGTAAAAAACTAGATAAAGAAACAGTTAATGTAATAGTTCATGATAAAAAACAAAGTGCAGTAGTAGACTATAAAGATGAAGCATGGACTTACAGAACTTAAAGGTTATAAAATTAAACAAAGGATTAATAATTTATAAAGAAAAATATACAAAAGATAAAATAGTATTGGAAATAGAAAAATAAAAATTAAATTATAAAAAATACGAAAAAGCATTTGAAAAAGAGAAATAAAAAAATATAAAAACGCATTAGAAAAAGAGAAATAAAAAACGCGTGAGAATAGAAAATAAGCATGCTTAAATAAAAAGACGTCAAATTATATTATGAAAAATAAAAAGGCCTTAAAATTGATTATAATCAAAATATAGATAATACTTAATATTGGGATAAGAATTATCTACTTACCTAAAAAGTTTAGCCCCAATCTAGACTTTTTGGGTAAGACCATATGGTATAAATAAAAAAGTAAATAACGATATCGTAATAAGAAATATAAAGTAGATTTATAATAAAAAGTATATAAAATATAAAAATTTAAAAATAAAATTTGTAAAAAAATTGAAAATATCAGTTTTTATTAATCTTGTTAAACAAATTAACAGGTTTATTAATCATACAAAAAAAGCAATATAATTAACAAATTTATTAATCAAACATAAAGAAATGTTGCAAAATAGCAACATTATTAGTCATGCAAAATGTTACAGAAGAGTAACATTATTAATCATATCTAAAAAAGTTTATTAATATTGTTAGTATTAATAAGCTTATTAGTCTTGCTATTTAAGAATTAGCAAGTTTATTAAAGTTACATAAAACAAAAAACAGACCCAAATTTTAAATTTGAGTCTATTAGTGTTACAATTCACAGTTTGTAAAATTATATGTTTTAGGCAATATAATATTTATTTTAACGGAGTTTTTTACTGGCTTCGTGGGTAGCTCTGGGTCATGTCCACTCTATTTCTAGTATATATTAGACTATATTACTCTATTTTAGACATTATTACTATAATATGAATATGCTTGCTTTCCAATAATTTCAGAATAGTTTTTCATACGATTATCTTCACAATATAAGTCAAGTCTATTTCCATCCAAACTAATAGTAGCAGAGCCTAAGTATGTCTTTTTTCCTTCCGAATTTCCAAATTTTAAAAAATTATTTTTTAATAAAAAAACATCATAGTGATGTAAATCTAAAGGTTTAATAAATAATTGCATAATTCAACTTCCTTTCTTGTTTCTATAATTTCCAAAAAATAAGAAACAATACTTCTATATTATACCTTAATTTACATAAAAAGTCAACAAACATTTTATTTTACCAATAAAAAAGAGTACAATTTGTTACAATTCATAGTTCGAAATTAGAAGCCAATAGGCAATATAATATTTATTTTATCGAAGTTTTTTACTGGCTTCGCCAATCGCTCTGGGTCATGTCCACTGTGGGAGCTTCCCTGCGCAAAACTTCTAAAAATAAATATTATATTGCCTAGATAGATAATTAATAACTATGAATTGTAACAAATTGTACTCTTTTTGCTGTAAAATTTTAAAATATCTTTACAATAAAAATGCAATTTGATATAA
>CANRSN010000024.1 GCA_947642455.1 uncultured Clostridiaceae bacterium | reverse complement strand
TCTTTTTCTTCTAAAAACATTCTAAATAAATCATAATTACTATAATACCACATTTTCGTTTCTTCTTTTTCTAATGCTTTATATAGTTTAGAATGATATAATAAATTCATTGCCTCTAAATAACTAATATTAAAATGATTTTTTATACTATCACATAATGTTTGTACTATTGTAAACATCATACAAGTAAATTTTCCTTCACTCATCTTCCTCACCTACTTCAATAGTTTCTATATATTTTATACATTCTAACGATTTTAACGTATGAAATGAAATTTGATTAGATAATAAATATGTTTTAAGCCTTTTTATAGTTTCTTCTATATCATAGATTCCATTTTCATAACTTACTAATACTTGATACAAATTATCATCTGCTACCGGTCCTATTACAATATCATATTGATGTACAAGTTCATCACTTTGTCTATTTTTAAATACAAATTTTAACCATTCTTCTGTTGCTTCTTCAAAATTTAATATATTGAGATTTTCATTTTCTGTATATTCATAAATATTAATATATCTTTTTAAGATTTTATCTAATTCTATTTCTGCTTTCTTTACAAAATAATTATCAGTATATATTGGAATTTCTTCCTTTAATATCTTTTGTTTTATTTTTTCAATTGTGTTTAATTCTTCATTCTCCTCTGTTTCTATCTCTATTAAATTATCTCCATTTTTTATATTTTTAATTGCTAATTGAAATCCATCTTTTTCATATACAGTATCATCTTCTTTTATGTTCATTATTTCTTTATATCCAATTTCATTTAGCAATTTTTTTGCATCTTCTATTTCTAAAATATCACAATTAATTGCTTCTTGATTTATAATATTTCCTTCTTTATCAATTTGCTTTTTCTTAAATGTTATTTTCTTATCTCTCTTATTTTTTGTTTCATTTATTATATCTCTTATCAATATAGCTTTAGACAAAATTTCTCTACTTGTCATTTTATTTAATTCTAAATTTGTAGGAATAAAATATGCGTCATTCATTGAAAATTTGTATCTTATGCTATATCCTTTATTTTCTAATAGTTCATAAAAACTATTTAATTCCATTCTAATTCTTACTGTTATTTCATTACTTTCTTTTAAACTCATCTTTTCTCCTCCTTTTGATATATATTATCATATTATTTGCAATTTTTAAATACATTTAACAAATTAAAAAGAGAAAATAAATTTAATTATCTCCCCTTAATTTGATTGTTTACTTTTTGCCTAAATTATAAGACTTTCTGAATGTTTTTTATGGTGTGTTGTTAAAATTACCCACGCTCCTCCTTGAATAATTTTGACAACACAAAAGTTATAAATTTACTACTTGTTTTTCTAGTGTTATTTTATTATTCTGTATGTATTCTAAGCATCTCTTAAACTCATCCTCAAATTTAAACTTTATTTTTATATCTCCATTTTCTTTTACATATATACAATCTATTAATTCCATCATTATATCTCTTGAAAGTTCTGTAATTCCTTTTTGCTCTTTAAATTTTTCTATCCATTCATTAGTATTTATATTTTGGCTTTCATACTTTTTCTTTTCATTTTCTAACCTTTCGATGTTTCTCTTTAGCCTTTCAATGTCATTTTCATATTTTTGTTTATATTCTAAATATTCTTCTCTTGTAATATCTTCATTCTTCCAATCTTCATATAATGTTCTTTTAAAATTTGATATTTTAGATATCTCATTTTGTTTTTCTATAATCATATTGTTTACTATTTGCGGACGAGCACTGCTTGCCCTTACGCTATTTATTTGTTGTACAATTTCTTCTGTATCACTTAATAAATCAATATGAAAATTAATGGCTTTTAACACTGCTTTCTCTAAGTTTTCCACTTTAATAGAATGTTTTGTGCATAAGTTGTTTGATTTTTTCCTGTATGTACTACAAATATAATATTCATACTTACTTCCACTTTTATTTGTGCTACTTTTCTTATTCATTGCTCTTTTGCAATCACTACACCTTAGAAAACCTGCCCATATTGATAATTCTTTTGTTTTTTGAGATACCTTTGTATCTCTTTTGCTGAGTTCTTGTGCTTTTTCAAAGATTTCTTTATCAATAATAGCTTCTGAGTGTTTTCTACTCTTACCCATTCTTCCTTTGGCACTTGTTCTACTTTATGTACTTTGTAGCTTTTTGTTCTTCTTTTTCCTTGAACAGTATTGCCTATATACACTTCATTATTTAAAATATTTCGTACTGTAGAAGGTGTCCAAGTATATGTATTATCTTGTATTCCGTAATTATTGTAATTTTGCCCTAATTCTATTTTCTTATGTCCTGTAGGATTTAATATTCCTAAATCATTTAATCTGTGGCATATTGCTATTTTTCCTAATCCTTCATTTACATTCCAATCAAATATATTTTTTATAATGTTTGCAACACTTTTGTCAATTATCAATTTATGCTTATCTTTTGGATCTTTGATATAGCCATAAGATGGAAATGCCCCTATAAACTCTCCTTTTTTCTTTTTTCCGTTTAATGATGTTCTTATCTTAATTGATGTATCTCGGCAGTATTCATCATTTATTAAATTCTTGAATGGTACTAGAATTGTATTTGTACTTGATGGATTTTTAAAACTATCTACAAAATCATTAATGGCAATAAATCTTATATTAAATAATGGAAAAACTTGCTCTATATAGTTTCCAACTTCTATATAGTTTCTTCCAAGTCTTGATAAATCTTTTACAATGACACAATTAATATTTCCATTTCTCATATCTTCTAGTAATCTTTGAAATGAAGGTCTATTAAAATCTGTTCCTGTAAATCCATCATCTATATAAGTATCATAAACTATCAAATCATCATGTTCTTCTATGAATTCGTTTAATAATGTTTTCTGGCTTGTTACACTATTACTTTCTTGTTTTTCTTTTCCGATTGTCTTCATCTTCTTGTGAAAGCCTTATATATAGTGCAACAGACCATATTTTATTTTTTATAGTATTATTTTCATTAGAAGAATACTTTGATTTTCTTCCTGCCATTAAATTTTACCTCCTTTCGTATATATTGTAACGTGCTTCAAAATAAATGTCAGCCCTTTTTGTATTTTTGTTTTAAAATGTTTACCATACATTTATTAAATGTTTTGTTTATATCCGAATACTCCATTTCTACAGCCATCTCTCCAACTTTTATTTGATATGGGTTCTTTGTATTTAATAAGTAATCTATAATTTTGCTCTTTTCTTTCAAAACTTATATACCTTTCCTTTTTCATTTGTTAAAGTTTATTAACTTTGATTATCTTTTATTACTAATTTGTCCTTCTACTAGATAAGTTCCAAACTACTATTCAAAATGTAACTTTTTTTAAAATTTTTTTAATCTCTCTACTAGGTATATGTCACCATTTTATAAAAAGTCGGAAAATTTTATAAAATTTCTTAAACTTTTTAATAATGTATCTGCCATCTGAAAATTCAAAAAGTATAATTTTTAGAAAAATTGCAAAAAAATACCTAGAAATTAGCGTTTTTGCTAATCTCTAGTTTTATACTTTAAAATATAGGTATCTCTATTTTACATTATATCCTCTAATCTTTAAAAATTCATTTATATCATTCATTATCCATCTATCTCCTTGTGTATGTAACATATCATACCCATCATATAAATATTTTAATACTCCATATTTTTGAAATAATTCATACACTTGTTTTCCTGTAAGTTTATTTTCTTCTTTAAAGACTTCTATACAAAAAATCACAAATTCATTTGCTTTATACTCAATATCTTCTTCCATACTACACCCCATATAACTCATTCTTCTCATATTCATTTATAAAAAAGTCGGCTAATATTTCATCAGAATAATACCACATTTTGCTATTTTTATCTTCTAATTTTTTATATATATTTGAATTGTATATAAATTCATTTGCTTTTTTTAAGCTTATACCTTTTCTATTTGATATTATTTTTGCTATATTTGGTATAAATATCCATAACATATTTTCTAATGTTTTATTATTATTCATTCTCTTCAACCTCCTTTGTTTCTATATATTTAATCGTGTCTATTGCTTTTGGTGTATGAAATGAAATTTGATTTACTAATTTATATGTTTTTAGTGCTCTTATAGTATCTCCTTTAGATGTATAATTTCTTTCATATAATCTTAATGTAGCAAATAAGTTGTCATCAGCTACTGGACCTTTTACAATATCATAATCATGTAAAAGTTCTTTACTTTTTCTATTTTTATATATAAAATCAAGCCATTCTTCAGTTGCTTCTATAAAATCTAAAATTTTTAATTCATAATTTTCTGTATATTCATAAATATTAATATATCTTTTTATATTCTCATCTTTATTTTCTTCTTGCATTCTCCCTTTTTTTATTTTTGTCCATCTTTTTGCTTGTTCAATATCTGTTGTTGTATAAAAACCTTTTCCAAAATCTGTTCTATAATTTAATATTTCTAAACTTGGCTTTTCTACAATAACTGTGCTACCATGATATATTTTCAAATTTATCATCTCACTTTCTTTTTCTTTACTTTATAATAAATCATCTTATAATATCTACATTTTATTTATCTATTCTAAATGTTATCATATTTTTATATCTTTTACAATAATAATTTTCTAACATAAAATTATACTAGTAAAACGAAGTATAATTTGAAAGAGCAAATTTAATTTGCTCCGAATAATACCTTTCACTTTTTTTATACGGTTTATTCGCCAGCATGGTCTTTTGGATCACAAATCGCTGTTTAGGAAAAAATCTCCTAAAACCTTTTTGCTCTCCGAGGTTCTATATTTTATGATGTTCTAAACAAATTATATAAATAATTTATTAAATTATTTCAAATTCATTTTTCAATTTTTCTATAATTTTTTCAAAATTTTGAAATCCAGATTCTTTAAAATATACTAAATCTCCATCTCTAATATTTTCTTCTAAATCTTCCAATAATAGTTCAATTGTTCTAAATTTTTTTATATATTTTTCTTCTAAAACATTTAAAGCTCCTTTATAAATGTGTTTTGTAAAATCTCCTATTAAATATATATAATTGAAGTTTAAATTATTAAAATAGTTTCCTATTTCTTCATGTATTTTAGAAGTTTCTTCTAAAGTAGAACCTGCTCCTATAGTTCCTAAAACTGCAACTTTTCTTTTACTTTTTATTTTATTTGCAGATTCTAATCCCATTTTTACAGATTCAAAACAAGAACTATATATATCATCAATTAATGTAATATCTCTATTCACATTTTTTAATATTTTAAATCTACCATCAACTGGTTTAAATTCATTTATAGCTTTTACTATATTTTCATATTTTATGTTATATATTTCAGCAATTTTTATCGCTAAGATGATGTTTCTTATATTATATTCCTCATAAAGATTTAGTTTGAAATTTGTATCTATACCATATATTTTAGTATTAAAGCTAATTTTTCCATCAACTCTATTAATATTATTTGCTTCATTCATACTATAATATCTTATTTCATAATCTTCAGTTTCATTTACTTTTCTTAAATATTCATCATCAGAGTTTAAAAATAATATTTTTTTATCTGTTATATAATCTGTTATATGTAATTTTTCTTTTAATATATTCTCTTTAGATTTTAATTTATTAATATGTGCTGTTCCAATAGAATTTATAACTGCTATTGATGGTTTTACTAATTTAGATAAATCACTCATTTTTCCAAAATCACTAATTCCAATTTCAGTTACTGCCATATCATAATTATCTAAAAATAAATAACTTAAAGAAATATGACTTGCTGTATTATTATTTTCATTCTTAAAGTCGTGCAATAGTTTTATTTCCGTTTCTAAAACTTGTGATATTATACTACAAAGAGTTGTCTTTCCAACACTTCCGGTTACAGCAACAATTGGTTTTTCAATATTATCTTCCCTGCATTTTATCCCTAACTTATATATTGCATTATTAACTGATTCAACTTCTATGATACAAATATTAGGATTTATTTTTTGAGCCATATTTTCTATTTCTTTTTTGTTCTCAGAATTCTTGTTTATCAAAAATCCCATACAACCATTTCTTACATGGTCTAAAATGTAAATTTCTCTATTAACTTTTCTAAATATAATTGGAATAAAAAAATAACTTTTCATCTCTCTTATCTTTTGTGTTAAGCAATAATTTTCAACTATTTTATTTTTATTTCCACATATTATATTTCCATCTATAATACTTGCAATTTCTTTTAATTTAAACATACATTTCTCCTATATATTTTTTCTTTTTTTATATTATCACAAAAAAATAATTATAACAACAACTTATATCATACTTTTTGGTTATTTTTTGCATTATTTAAGAGCGATAAATCGCTCCCTTTCTTTAATTTGATAGTTTATACTATTATTGATTTTGTGATAGTTTTAGTGTGTGTTGTTAAAATTACCCACGCACCTCCTTGGTGTCCTCCTTCTCCTGTTGGATTATACAATGTAATTAATACTACAACTTGAGGATCTGAAATTGGAGCAACACCTATAAAAGATGTAACATATTTTCCTGTATTTACACCATCTTCAGATGTACCAGTTTTTCCTCCAATTCTATACCCTTGAACCTGAGCATTTTTTCCTGTACCTTCTGCAACAACACTTTCCATCATGCTTAATACATTTTTAGAAGTTTCTTCTGAAATTACTCTATCTTTTTTTATAACTTCTATATCTGTTACTTGTTTTGTTTCACTATTAATTATTTGTTTTACTACTCTTGGTTTTACATATGTTCCCCCATTAGCAATAGTGGATAACATCGTAGCCATTTGTATTGGTGTAACCTCAAAACGTTGACCAAAAGCTATTGTTCCAAGTTCTACTGGCCCTACTTTTTCTTCTTTTAAGAAAATACTTCCTGCCTCACCTGGTAAATCAATTCCCGTCCTACTTAAAAATCCAAACTTATTTAAATATTCATAATATTTATGCACACCTATTTTTTGTCCCAATCCTATAAACACTGGATTGCAAGAATTCATTAATCCTTGCCTTAAACTTTCACTTCCATGTGGTCTGTAATATCTCCAACACTTCATTTTTACACCTGCAACATCTATTGAGCCAGTACATGAAAATTCACCTTCTTTATCTGGTGTTGTTAATCCTTCTTCTAGTGATGCTGACGCTGTTACCAATTTAAAAGTAGAACCTGGTTCATACGTATCTGAAACTGCTTTATTTCTCCACATACTTTGTAAATTTTTATTTTTTTCTTCTTGAGACAACCCTTCCCATATAGCTGTAAGCTCTTCTGTATTTGGAGAATATGGGCTATTTAAATTATAATTTGGATAACCTGCTAATGCCAAAATATCTCCATTCTTTGGATTCATTACTACAATATTTCCACCATCTGTGCACACATTGTCTATACATGCTTCTTTTAAATATTTTTCTGCTATTCCTTGAATAGTACTATCTATAGTAAGTACTAAATCATTACCATCAATAGCATCTTCATATACTTCTGATGTATCTCCTATATCTCCACCTTTTGCATCTGTCATCTTTACTATTTTTCCCTTACTTCCTTTTAATTCTTTTTCATATATTGCCTCAATACCATCTAAACCTTGATTATCACTCCCACAAAACCCAATTACTTGTGATGCCAAATTATTTAAAGGATAGTATCTTTTTGTATCTTCATCAATATTTATTCCTTTCGTTATATTGTTTTCCTTCATCCATACTCTTAATTTATCTGCTTTTTCCTTATCTACTTTTTTTACTATAGTCTCTATAGAACTTCTTTTGCTAACCTTCTTTAATACTGTCTCATAATTGAGCTCAAATATTCCTGCTAAGGCATTTGCAACTTTTTCTCTATCTTCTTTTTCTATATTTACAGGATTTACAGTAATTGTTTCAACTGTTGAACTTACTGCTAATACTGTTTTCCCAGTTGCATCATAAATAGTTCCTCTTCGAGGGTTTATACTTCTATCAAGAGTTTGTTGTACATATGCCATTGTCTGTAATTCTTCTCCTTGAATTATTTGTATATAAAAAATTCTTACACTTAATGCACATAATAATAACATTCCTATCACTAATTCATATATCATTCTTCTTTTTCTTGCTATGTCACCAATAGGTGCTACACTTCTTACTTCTTTTTTATTCATTTTTTTAAAATCAATTGGTTTTTTATTCTTCAGTTTCCTATACTCTTTACTATTATCTTGCTTACTTATTTGTTTCTCCATTTTTCTCTTTAGTTTTTGCTTAGCTGTATTTTTTCTATCTTTCACTATAAAACCTCACCTCTTTTAATATTTATACATTATATTAAATCTGAAAAATTTAAGAACTAATTTGTAAATACAACAACAGTGACTTTTATATACTAGAACAAAAGAGGCATGATTAAAACATTTAAACATTTTAGATTACTTTTCATGCCTCGTCTTTGTTCGCCGCCAAAATTGCTTTAGCAATTTTGTGTGGAACGTTTGGCGAAGCTTTTATATAATAGGAAAGTATAACAAATTGTTATACTTTCCTATTATATAAAAATAGAGTATATTTACTCCTTATTCAGTAAAACATACTCTACTTTTTGTACACACAATTGAAATTTATTGTGCTTCTGTTAAAAATTTTATTATTCTATCCCACCAACTTATCTCCTCTTCTTCGACTACATCTTTAGTTGCTGGCTCTACATAATCTTCTTTAGGTAAATTTACATATTTTTTTTGTGAATTATCAAGTTTTTGCATACCTAATAATGCTTTTGCTGATTGTTCAATATTTGTTAAATTCATACTATTCTCTATATTTACCTTTAATTGTTCATTTTCTTTTTCTATTATACTTAAATTCTTTTTTAGTTCCTCTTTTTTATTAAAACTTTCATTTATAAGTGAGTTTCTATAGCTTATAGAAAATAATATAGTAAAACCAATAGCTATATACAAAGCTATTTTTACTTTAGCTTTTAATCTAATTTTTACCTTTGGCTTTTTACTATTCTGGGATTTTTTCTTAACATTTTGTTTTTTTCTTTGATTTACTTTTGGTTCATATTCTGGTTGCAACTTTCTTGGACTTGTTTCATATTGATACCCCATATATTTCTGATATGCCATATTTTCTCACCTCTTTTCCTTTAGTTTTTTTCAAAAATCCTTAGTTTTGCACTTTTTGCTCTAGAATTTTCATCTTGTTCTTCTTTAGTAGCTACAATTGGTTTTTTATTAATTATCTTTCCTTCTGACTTAGCACCACATACGCAATATGGTAAATCCTTTGGACATATACAAATTCCTTCTGCTTCTGTAAATGCTTGTTTTACACTTCTATCTTCTAGTGAATGAAATGTTATAACACATAATCTTCCATGTGGTTTTAATATTTCTATCGATTGCTTTATAGTTTTAAAAAGTGGCTCTATTTCATTATTTACCTCTATTCGTATTGCTTGAAAAGTCCTTTTTGCAGGATGCCCATTATTTTGTTTTGATAATGGTATTGATTTTTCTACTATTTCTACCAATTGCTTTGTAGTTTCTATTTGTTTTACTTTTCTTTGCTTCTCTATATTTATTGCAATTTGCCTTGCAAATCTTTCTTCCCCATAAACTGATAATATTCTTTCTAATTCATGAACATTATAACTATTTACAACCTCTTTGGCTGTAAGTTCTTGTGTTCTATCCATTCTCATATCTAAATTAGCATTTCCCATATAACTAAAGCCCCTTTGCTTTTCATCTAATTGATATGAAGATACTCCTAAATCTAGCAATATTCCATCAACTTTTTCTATTCCTAGACTTTGTAATATTTCTTTTATATCGTCATGATTACCATGTATATATTTTACATTTTTATATTGACTTAGTTTTTCTTTAGCTGCTTTTAATGCTTCTTCATCTCTATCTATTCCTATTAAAATTCCATCATCTGAAAGTTTTTCTAAAATGCACTTGCTATGACCTGCTCCCCCGAAGTGTTCCATCAATATATATTCCTCGTGGTTTTATTTGTAAACCTTCTATACATTCGTTTAATAATACTGGTTTATGTAAAAATTCCAATTCAAAAACCTCTAAATCTTCTTCCTATAAAATAAATAGCATAACCAGTTGGTATGCTAATACCAACTGTTATGTCTCATCAAGTTTAATTTATTATGAATCTTATCTTTGGTTTCTTTGAAGTTCTTTTGTTTTTATGTAATTTTACTTTTGTAATTTATAATTTTTTCTTTAGAAATCATAATCTTTTGTATAAATCTTCACTTGTTTTAACTTTATATTTTCTTTTGTTTTATTTTTTCTTTTGTTTAAAACTTAATAATTTTTTCTTTTGTATCTTTTTTCTTTTGTTTATTTTCTTTTGTTTAATTCTCAAAATATTTTATCTTTTGTTTTTCTCTTTTATCTTTTGTGATTTTTGTCTTTTGTATTTTTTACTTTTCTTTTGTATATTTTTATTCTTTTGTGTTTTTATATAAACTTTTGCAAGTTATATACCAAGCATTGTCATATTTTCTGCGATTTCATCTGCTGACATGTTTTCATCGCTATTGTATGATTTCCATTTTTCTTTATTCCAAATTTCTAATCTAGTTCCTACTCCTATTATTACTACATCCTTTTCTAGTTTGGCATATTCTCTTAAATTACTAGCTATTAAGAATCTGCCTTGCTTGTCTATTTCACATTCTATTGCTCCTGATAAGAAAAATCTTACGAAATCTCTAGCATTTTGATTTGTAAGTGGAAGTGTTTTTAATTTTTCTGCAAAGTTAGCCCATTCGTTTTGTGAAAAACCAAATAAACAACCATCTAGTCCTTTTGTAACTATGAACTTTTCCCCCATGTCTTCTCTAATTTTAGCTGGCATTATTAATCTACCTTTAACATCTAGAGAATGCTCATATTCACCTATTAACACTTTGCTTCACCTCCGTGCATTTTATTCCACTTTGCTCCACTTCTCTCCACTTCGATTAAATTTTAATATAACTTCTTATAAAAATCAAGTGTTTTTTGAAATTTTTTTATTTTTTTCTATACAAAGGTAAAAAAATTTATATTATAGTGTGGTATAATACCTCTGAATAGTTAATTTTTTACTACTGGTTACAAAAAAATAAACCGAAACATCCTTGTTCCGATTTATTATTTTTCTATATTTCTCTTGCTTTAACAACTAACCTTTGTTGCCCGTAATTTGTACAAGTTATTAAAGTCACTTCTCTTTTTCCATTTGTAAGCTGTGTGGTACATCTTGTATCTGTTGGCTCTACAACATATCTATCGTATACACTATATGTTACAGTTTTCTTATTCATATCTGTTAATTGAACTATATCTCCATCTTGTATTTCATTTAATCTTCCAAACATTTTCTTGCTTTTGTAGTTATGACCTACTATACAATAATTCCCTATTTCATTAGGTTTTGGTCCCCAATATTTATTTAACGAAATTTTTAATAACTCTTCTGATGTTTCTGAAATTATCATATAATTAATACCTAACCTTGGAATATTTAGTTCTGCCTCTACTGTATATTTTTGCCCACTATTTGTAGTATATGTAACAGCATTATTAGCTTGTGGTACTTGCTCTTGTATCTCTTGTGGTTCATCTCTATCTAATGCAACTATTATTACATCATCTGCTAATCTTGTTGTTTCATCTGTATTTTCAGTTTCTTCTTGATATCTAAAGCCACTAAGTAACTCTTGTGATACTTCTTCACTTATTGACCTGTCATATTCTGCATATATATAATATGAAAATAGTAAACACACTAAAAACACAGATATAAAAAACTCTAATCTGTAAAGTTTCTTCTTTCTGCGTAATTCTGGTGTTATATATAGTTTTTCAGTAATTAAAATTTGATTCATATTTTTTTCCTTTCTTACTTCGTTTAAAGATTTTAATTGCTAAAAAATTAATATTTTAATTAATCTATTTATCCATCATAATATGATTATAACATACTTTCATCTATTTTTTCAATATTTTTTATATATTCATTTGAAATTTTTGCAAAATCTTCTAATGTTAAATTCTCTCCCCTTACATTTTCTGCTATTCCTAGTTTATCTAGTATATTTTTAATTTCTTCCTTACTCATAAACTTACTGTTAGTAACCCCATTTATAAATGTTTTCCTTCTTTGCATAAATGAAACCTTTATTAATTTGAAAAAGTTCTCCACATTTTTTACTTCTACTGGTGGATTATTTCTAATATTTAGCTTTATTACTTCCGACTCCACTTCTGGTTCTGGAATAAAACTACTATTTGGCACTACTGTTACTTCTTCTGGAATACAATAATAATTTACACTATATGTAATAGCTCCACTCAAATGTGTACCAGGCTGTGCTGTTAGCCTTTTAGCAACCTCCTTTTGTACCATTACTGTTATACTCTCAATATCTAGCCTCTCTTCTATTAATTTCATTATAATTGGTGTTGTTATATAATATGGTAAATTAGCAACTATTTTTGCATTCTTTATATTTTCATTTTGTTTATGTTTTTTTATTAATTCATTTATATTTACTTTTAATACATCTTCATTTATTATATCAAAATTGTTATATAGTGAAAATCTATCTTGTAAAATTGTTATCATTCTTTTATCTAACTCTATTGCTATTACTTTGCCTGCTTTTTCTAAAATTTTATTTGTAAGTGTTCCTAAACCTGGACCTATTTCTATTATCAAATCTTCTTTCGAAATTTTAGCTGCATCTACAATTTCATTTATTGCTTCATCATTTATTAAAAAATTTTGTCCTAAACTTTTATTTGCAGATATATTATATTTTCTCATTATGTATTTTGTATCTTTTAAAGCATCACTCATTTTTAACTTTCTCCTTTAATTTTGCAATATACAGATGTAAACATTTTCTATCTTACTTAAATCAATTATTAATACGTTTAAGTTGTAATTATATAAGGTTATACATCTTTTTACATTTATTATATATTCTTTCTTTCCAAGTGTCAATTTTGATTGTATTTAAGTAGCCAAAAAAAGTATAATTTGTTACATTTCACAGATATAACAAATTATACTCTTTTTGGTTGACTTTTTAAAGCTATATTATTTGTTTTATATGATTTATTTTCTTATCTTTTATATATACTTCTATTACATCAAATCTAATATTAATATCTAGCCTATTAACATATAAATAATATTTAGCAGAATTTATAATATGTATTATTTTCCTTTTATTAATTGAATCTATTCCTCTTCCAAACTTCTTATTATTTCTTGATTTTACTTCTATAAAAACTACTTCATTAGTATTAATATCTCTTACTATTATATCTATTTCGCCTTGATTACAATTAAAGTTTCTTTCCATTATTTTATATGAATTTTTACTTAGATAGTTACATGCTATATCTTCTCCTATGATTCCAATTTGCCTTTTATTCATTATTTATCACATACTTATTTCCTGGTAATTTTGTTATATATCCTCTTAATTCTAAGTCAACTAAACTATAATTTATATTTTGAATTTTTTTCTTAGTCATTCTTGCTATATAATTAACATCTATTGGCTTATTACTTAGTAACTTATATATTTCAAATAAATCATCTTCTAACTTCTGCTTTTTTATTTTATTAAAGTTTTCTTTTTGCATATTATCTATTTTTACTTTATTTTCTATGTTTCCTATTTCATTTATCATTTGTTCTGGATCATATACTAATTTTGCATTTAATTCTAAAAGTCTTCGCATTCCTCCAATACCTTTTGTTCCAATATTATATGGTATTGCAAATAATTTTTTATTTTGTTTTTTGGCATATCTAGCTGTTATATTACTTCCACTTCTATATGCAGACTCTATTACTAATACTGCCATACTTATTCCACTTATTATTCTATTTCTTATTGGAAAATTTTTATTATTGGTCTCAGTATCAAAATTTTCTTCACTTATTATTAATCCTTCAGTTTCTAATATACTTTGTGCTAATTGTACATTTTCTTCAGGATATATTTCATCTATTCCACCAGCCAATACTGCTATTGTTTTACCTCCATTTTCTATACAAGTTGTATGAGCTAGTCCATCTATACCTACTGCTAATCCACTTGCTATTACAAATCCGTTCTCTATTAATTTCTTTACAAATATATTGCACATATTTTTTGCATATTTACTTGGTTTTCTTGAGCCAACTACAGCTATTATTCCCTTATTTAATAAATCTATGTTTCCTTTGTAAAATATTTCTTTTGGTGAATTTTCTATTATTTGTAATTGCTTTATATTTGAAGTATTTAAAATACCTTTTTCTATTTTTATTGTTTTTTTATTATTTCTATCCTTTTCCATTACGCCCTCCAATATTTTTTATCTAAACTTCTATATGAAATTGCTTCTAATATGTGATTTTTCTCTATATTTAACTTTCCTTCCATATCTGCAAGTGTTCTTGATACTTTTAAAATTCTTTCATGCGCTCTTGCACTTAGCCCTAACCTATCAAATGCTTTTTCTAATATTGACTTACTTTCCTTATCTAATTTACAATATTTTTCTATTAGTTTAGGTGTAAGTTCTGAATTTGAGAAAATCCCATATTTTTTATATCTTTGTTGTTGTATCTCTCTTGCAAAGTTTACTCTTTTTCGTATCTCATTTGAAGTTTCTATGTATTCATTACTATTAAGCTTTTCATATTTTATTGAGTTAACTTCTATTTGTATATCTACCCTATCTAACATTGGTCCACTTATTTTTCCAATGTATCTTCTTATACTTTCTTCTGTACATTTACATTTTTTATCACTTCCATAATATCCACACATACATGGATTCATACTTGCTACTAGCATAAAATTGCATGGATATGTAACTGTTGATAATACTCTACTTAGAGTAACCTTACCATCTTCTATAGGTACTCTTAATACTTCTAATACATCTTTGTTAAACTCTGGTAATTCATCTAAAAATAGTACTCCATTATGTGCCAAACTAACCTCTCCTGGTTTTGGAATTTTTCCACCTCCTATTAATGATGATTTTGAAATTGTATGATGTGGGTTTCTAAAAGGTCTTGTACTTACTATTGGAAAACTGTTGGATAGTTTCCCTGCTATACTATGTATTTTTGTAACTTCTAATGCTTCTTCAAAACTTAGTTTTGGCAATATTGTTGGTATTCTTTTTGCAAGCATTGTTTTTCCACATCCGAGGACTTCCTACAAGTAGGCAATTATGCCCACCTGATGCTGCTACTTCTAATGCTCTTTTTGCACTTTCTTGACCTTTTACTTCTGAAAAATCTAAAGAATAAACTTGATTTTGATTAAATATTTCTTCTATGTTATTTCCTTGTGCTTCTATTTCTATTTGACCATTTAAGTATTTTATTGTTTGAATTAAATTTTCTACTGGTATTACTTTTATACCATTTACCATAGCTGCCTCTCTTGCATTATCTTTCGATATTACTACTCTTTTTACTCCTAACTTTTTTGCCTCTATGCACATTGGCAGTACACCATTTACTTTATTTATTTTTCCATCTAAAGATAATTCTCCTATAAATATTGTATCTTGTAAGTTTTGTTCCCATATGTACTGTGTTGACATTAAAATTCCTATCGCTATTGGTAAATCAAAAAACGAGCCTTCTTTTCGTAAACTTGCTGGTGCTAAATTTATTGTTACTTTTTTACTTAATAATTTTATTTGAGAATTTTTTATTGCTATTTTTATTCTTTCTTTTGACTCTCTTACAGTAATATCTGGCAACCCTACTACTTCCCAACTGGGTAACCCTTCTGATACATCTACTTGTACATCGACTAAATACCCCTCTATTCCATTTAAAGAGATACTTTTTATTATTGATAACATAATTTCACTTCCCGATTTTATTTTTTTAATTTAAATTCCTAATTTTAATATCTGATTTTTATTTGTTTGATTTCATTTTAACATTTGATTTCAATTTCCTCAATTTTATTTTAGCATCTAATTTCAATTTCCTTAATTTTATTTAATATTTGATTCTAATTTCTTTGATTTATTTTAAATATTCTGATTTTTAATTTCTATGACAAAATTTTTTGTATCTGAATTAAATTTATCTTTTTGTGTATCCATTATATATACTTTTAGACCTATTGTCAAGAAAAATCGTTCGTCAAATTTTGACATTTTTTAGCAATTGGTACTATTTACACTTTATTTTTTATTGTGCACAATGTTAGCGAAGCTTTTTATACAATAGGAAAGTCAATATGACTTTCCTATTGTATAAAAATAAACGCTAAGTCTTTTTAGACTTAACGTTTATTATATTATTAACTATTAATTAAATTATTTTCATTAAACTATGCTAATTCTACTACAGCACCTGCTTCTGAGAATTTTGCTTTTAATTCTTCTGCTTCTTCTTTGTTAACTCCTTCTTTAACTGTTTTAGGTGCTCCATCTACTAATTCTTTAGCTTCTTTTAATCCTAATCCTGTAGCATCTCTAACTACTTTGATTACTTGGATTTTGTTAGCTCCTGCATCTTTTAATATTACATTAAATGATGATTTTTCTTCTGCTGCTGCAGCTACTCCTCCAGCTGCTGGTGCAGCTGCTGCTACTGCAGATACTCCATATTTTTCTTCTATTCCTTTTACTAATTCTGCAAGCTCTGCTACTGTTAAACTATCTATAGTTTCTAATAATTCTTCTATTTTTGCCATTTTAAAATTCCTCCTTATAATTTATCGCGGCATGCGATTTACTTTTAATTTTTCTATTTTTTTATTAATTTTCTATTACGCATTTTCTTTTTGTAATCTTACTTGATCAATTGCAACAGCAATTTTTGAAATACTTCCAAGTAACCCACCTGCAAGCATACCAAGTAATTCTTGTCTTGATGGTAATTTTGCTAAAGTTATTAATTCTTCTACAGACATTAATTTTCCTTCAATTATACCACCTTTAATTTTATAAAATTCATTTTCTTTTGAATATTTATATATTGCTTTTAATGGTCCTAAGTAATCCTCTTCAGATGTTATTACAGCTGTTGGTCCTTCTAGTACTTCATCTAAACCATTTTCTCCATTTGCTTCTAATGCTCTTTTGATGATGTTATTTTTTATAACTTTATATTCTGATTTTTCATCTCTTAATGAATTTCTTAGACTTGTAACATCCTCAACTGTTATTCCTCTGTAATCTGTTAAAAGTATTATTTTAGCTGTTTTAAATTTTTCTGCTAATAATTTTACTTCTTCTTCTTTTTGTTTTAATATGTTTTCACTTGCCATTTTTGTTTTTCACCTCCTAGAATTTCTATAAAGGATTTTTGTTATATCCTTAATTTATTTAATTTTCACAAAGCATAATTAATATGCAATGCTACTAAAAACCAACCCCAATAGCCATAGGCATAAAGAGATTGGTTTTATTTTTCTCATCTATGCCTCGGTAGGACTTACTTTTGCCTACTTTCTTTGGCTACTATAATTATTTTTGGTCAATATACATTCCAGGTCCCATTGTAGTAGATATTGATACACTTTTAATGTATTGTCCTTTAGCTGCTGCTGGTTTTGCTTTTAAAATAGCACCCATTATTGCCTCATAGTTTTCAACTAACTTTTCTACTCCAAATGAGACTTTTCCAAAACCTAAGTGAATAATATTTGTTTTATCTAATCTGTATTCTACTTTTCCTGATTTAATTTCATTAATTGCTTTTGTAACATCCATTGTTACTGTTCCTGATTTAGGGTTAGGCATTAAACCTTTTGGTCCTAATACTTTTCCTAATCTTCCTACAACACCCATCATATCTGGTGTTGCAACAATTACGTCATAGTCAAACCAGTTTTCTTTTTCTATTTTTGGTATTAATTCTTCTGCTCCAACAAAATCTGCTCCTGCTTTTTGAGCTTCTTCAGCTTTTGGTCCTTTAGCAAATACTAAAACTTTTAGTGTTTTACCTGTACCATGTGGAAGTACTGTTGTACCTCTTACTTGTTGATCTGCATGTTTTGAATCTACACCTAATTTTACATGTAATTCTACTGTTTCATCGAATTTTGCCTTTGGCATCTTTTCGATATTTTGTAATGCTTCTTTTATATCATACACTTTGTTTTCTTCTATTAGTTTTTGACTTTCTTGATATCTTTTTCCTGTACTCATTTTTTTCCTCCTTTGGTTTTAACGAAGTTTTACTTCTCCCAATATTTTATTTAGTCTGCTACTACAACACCCATAGATCTTGCAGTTCCTGCAACCATACTCATTGCTGCTTCTAATGATGCTGCATTTAAGTCTGGCATTTTTTGTTTTGCAATCTCTTCTACTTGAGCTTTTGTTATTGTTCCAACTTTTTCTCTGTTTGGTTTTCCTGAACCTTTTTCTATTTTGATTGCTTTTTTTATTAGCACAGCTACTGGTGGTACTTTTGTTATGAATTCAAAAGATTTATCTTTATATACTGTAATAACAACTGGTATTACCATTCCTGGTTGATTTGCAGTTCTATCGTTAAATTCTTTTACGAATTGCATAATGTTTACACCACTTGATCCTAATGCTGGTCCTACTGGTGGAGCTGGTGTAGCCTTACCTGCTTCTATTTGTAATTTAATTAGATTTGAAATTTCCTTTTCTGCCATTTGTGTTAGCACCTCCTTTGGTTTTGATGTATATTACATCTAAATAATTATAGATTTATTAATTTAGAAATAAAATTTTTACTTTATTTCTATTTTAAACTTTTTGAACTTGTGAGAAGTCTACCTCTACTGGTACTTCTCTTCCTCCCATAGATATTAGTATTTTTACTTTTTTCTTGTCTTTTTTTATTTCTTGAACAGTTCCTACAAAGTTCTCAAAAGAGCCATCTATGATAGATACTGTATCTCCTACTTCGTAGTCTATTGTTATTGATGAAAGTTCAAACCCCATTTTTCTTATTTCTTCCTCTGTAAGAGGTATTGGGTCTGTTCCAGAACCTACAAATCCAGTAACTCCTCTTGTATTTCTTACTATATACCATGTTGCTTCAGTTACTATCATTTTTATTAGAACATATCCTGGGAAAACTTTTTTTAAATTTGTACTTTTTTTGCCATCTTTTATTTCTATTTGTTCCTCCATTGGAACTACTATTTCAAAAAAGAATTCTTCTAGTTCTCTGTTTTTTACTGTTTTTTCTAAGTCTGTTTTTACTTTGTTTTCATAACCTGAATATGTATGTACTACATACCATCTTGGTTTTAATTCTTTATTTTCTTGAGACATTTTTTAGCCTCCTTATTCTACTACATTTTCTTGTACAGAACCTGTAGCTTCATTATTTACCACTGCCTCATTTACTGTATTTTGGTTTGTTTCTACTGTATTTGCGTCTACTTGATTTTCTTCTACAGCATTTGTTGTATTTGTATTTATTTCGTTTGTGTCTGCTTCATTTTCGTCTTTTTGGACTACTGCTTTTGCACCTTCTACTACATATTTGTTTACTGTTTCGAATGCAAAGTCTAAAGCAAATACTAATACGGCTGTTATTAGTACTATAGTTATTACAGCAATTGTGTTATTTGCAAGTTGCTTTGGTGTTGGCCAAATAACTTTTTTAAGCTCTGCTTTTAAATCTTTAAAAAAGTGTTTCTTTTCTTTTTTAGTTTTATTATTATCTTTAGCTTTAGGCATTTTTCTTCCTCCTTAAAAAGGTTATTTTGTTTCTTTGTGTATTGTACGTTTTTTGCAATATTTACAATATTTTACTATTTCTAGTCTATCTGTATTATTTTTTTTGTTTTTTTCTGTCATGTAATTTCTTCTATTACATTCTGTACACGCTAGTGTAATTGGTTCTCTTGCTCCTTTTGCAGCCATTTTAAAACACCTCCACCGTCTTACTTTACTTATTTTTTTATTATATTTTCATATTTTAAAAGCATATGCATTCCACATATGCTTTAACATTCTATCACTTATTTATGTAAAAGTCAACTATTTTATTAATTTTTTTGTTAATTTGTGTAACAATTGGTTCCTATTCACAGTTCAATTTCTATTTAGGCAATATAATATTTATTTTAATGAAGTTTTGTGCAGGGAAGCTCCCTCTATTTTTTAAATTTTTTTGTTTTCAATTTCTTCTTTTATAAGTTTTACAAATTCTGTTATAGGCATTTGACCTATATCTCCTTCTTTTCTATTTCTTACTCCTACAGCACTTGCTTCAATTTCTTTGTCACCTACTATTAACATATATGGTATTTTCTCCACTTGTGCTTCACGAATTTTGTAACCTATTTTTTCTTGTCTATCGTCTAACTCAACACGTATGTCATTTTCCATTAATATGCTTTTTACTTGTTTTGCATAATCTAACTGTTTGTCTGTAATTGGCAATATTTTTACTTGTACTGGTGAAAGCCAAGTTGGGAAAGCTCCTGCAAAATGTTCTGTTAATATTCCTATAAATCTTTCAAATGAACCAAATAAAGCTCTATGAATCATAATTGGAGTTTTCTTTTCTCCATCTTTATCTATGTATGATAAATTAAAGCGAAGTGGTAATTGAAAATCTACTTGTACAGTTCCCATTTGCCATTCTCTTCCTAAACAGTCTTTCATCTTAATATCTATTTTTGGACCATAGAAAGCTCCATCACCCTCATTTATTCTGTAATTATCTTTTCCACAAATATCATCTAATACATCTTTTAAGTTTGCTTCTGCCTTATCCCATAATTCTAGTTCTCCCATGTAATCATCTGGTCTTGTTGATAAAGTTAGAATGAATTCTAGTCCAAATATATCATAAAATTTCTTTGCAATTTCTAAAATGTCTTTTATTTCATCTTTAATTTGTGATTCCATTATATAATTATGAGAGTCATCTTGTCTAAACATACGTACTCTAAATAATCCATTTAATTGTCCTGACTTTTCATTTCTATGTATTACATCAACATCATTAAAACGCAAAGGCAAATCTTTGTAACTTCTTAGTTTTGATTGATATATTTTAATTGAGTTTGGACAATTCATTGGTTTTAATGCTTGCTCATTTCCATCTACATCTGTTAACACAAACATATCTTCTTTATAGTGATCCCAGTGTCCTGATGTTTTCCATAAACTAGAACTATTTAGTTGTGGACCTGAAAATTCTTCATATCCTCTTTTTTCATGTTCTTTTCTCCAATATTCTATTAAAATATTCATCATTTTAAAGCCTTTTGGCATCCAGTAAGCCATTCCTGGCGCTGTTTCATCAAAGAAAAATAAGTCTAATTCTTTTCCTAGTTTTCTGTGATCTCTCTTTTTTGCCTCTTCTATCATATTTAAATATTCTTCTAATTCTGATGCTTTTGGGAATGAAATTCCATAAATTCTTTGTAACATTTTATTGTTCTCATTCCCTCTCCAATATGCCCCTGAAGTAGATAATAATTTAACCGCTTTTACTTTTCCTGTACTCATCAAATGTGGTCCTGCACATAGGTCTACAAAATCTCCTTGCTTATAGAAAGATATTTCTTCCCCTTCTGGTAACTCTTGTATTAACTCTATTTTATATGGTTCTTTTTCCATTAATTTTATTGCTTCTTCTTTAGGTAAAGAAAATCTTTCTATTGGTAAGTCTTCTTTTATTATTTTTTTCATTTCTTCTTCTATTTTTGAAAACTCTTCATCTGAAAATGGTTTTTCTTTGTCAAAGTCATAGTAAAATCCATTGTCTATTGAAGGTCCTATTGTTAATTTTACATCTCCATATATACGTTTTATCGCTTGTGCCATTATATGTGATGTTGTATGCCAATATGCCTTTTTTCCTTCTAATTCATTAAATGTTAATATTTCTAATTTGCAATCTTTTTCAATTTCAAAACGTAAATCTTTTATTTCTCCATTTACTTTTCCTGTCATTGCTACTCTTGCTAAACCTTCACTTATCTTTTTTGCTACTTCTAATATAGACATCTTTTGCTCTATTTCTAAATTAGAGCCATCTTTTAATTCAATTTTTATCATTTTTTTCCTCCTTTTATTTTTATAGTTTTTACGTTCAAAAAACACCCCTAAATACTTTTGGTATTTAGGGGTGCTTCTACACGGTTCCACCCTATTTTTAACTTTATTATACTTTTAACGCAAGTAAAACGTCTAGCTTTACTAGAAACAATGAGGTAGTTTTTCAAATATGTTTACTTTGGTTTGCTTTCAGCCAATGACAAACCTTCTCTTATAAGCAACCTTTATTTTACTTTGTCTCATTTTTGTTTTTTATTTACCTATAAATATTATACTATATTTTTGTAATATGTCAAGCAATTTTACTCTATTTTTACAATTTTATGGTAACCATCCACTCTCAATTTCTATTTAGGCTATATAATATTTTTTTAACTTTGTGCCAGAAGTTCCTAAAGTAGCCATGACTCAACTTTAGTTTAAATTATTGTGTTACTGTTTGTACTATTCCTAAATTTATTAATTTTTCATAAAATACTGTTACAGCTCTTTGTACTACAGCTGGAATAAAAGCATCTAGTTGTTCTTTTGTATAATCATTTAATATTGCTGTATTTGTATTATTTAATTCGATAAAGTCATCTATACTGTCTTTAAATTCTATATTTCCTATATAATTTCCTGATATACTAACATCTTCGTCTGATACTAATATATTAATTTGATTTTCTATTTTATCTGTTCCAATTCCACTACTTGTATATGAAAAATTAGCTGTTACTATTTTATCTATATCTATATCTAGTTGATATGCTACTTGTGCTGAAGTTATGGTTTCTACTATTGTTATATTTACTGTATTATATATTTTTTCGGAAGATAAATTATCTATTTTAATATTTAGAGTTTGTGTATTTCCATTTTTCTTATTATAAATAGTATATTTTTGTTGATTTTTTATTATAACTTCTAGAGCTACAGCCTTTCCTTCATTTTCATATACTACTATACTTAATCCTGATTCAAATATATCCATGCTTGAATTCAATTTACTTTTTAAACTTTGTATAGTTTTTGTAAGTTCATTTATTTCTGTATATTCTTTTGTAAGTCCCAACATTTTTGCTTTTGTTGATATTAAATTTAATGTTATACTATCTTGTTGTAATTCTGTTAATATTGCTGTAACAAGGTTTCTTGTTTCTTCTCCTGTTAAGTCTAATCTATATGAATTACAATTATAATGTTGACCATCTAAGCTAATTGTAACACTATTTTGTTTACTGTAATTACCTTCTTTTATTATATTTGATATTACTGGTGAATAAGTATTTTGTATATGTTCTATTTCTTCATTTGAAATTTTGAATATATTTGTATCTATGTTAGTTTTCTCTATTTTGTCTGGTAGTAATTGTGTTACATCAGATTCCATTCCTAGCTTTTGTAAAAATACCTTTAAATTATCGTTTCTTAGCCCAATATAGGCATTTTGCACTATTTCATCAGATTTTACACCATATACATTTTCTGTTGTTGCTGTATCTAGTCTAAACACTTCTTGAGTTCCATTTAATAATTTATAAGTTGTATTTTCTTTTTGGTTTGACTTATCATATTTTCCATCTATTGTTAATTTTAAGTTTTCAAAAAGTTCAGTTATTTTTTCTGTTTCATGTAAGCCACTAGTGTCTTCATAACCTACTGTTAGTTCTCCTGTAACGGTATATGGTTTTTCTAATTTTTGTATTTGTAAGTCTGCTATAGATGAATTTTCTTCTATTTTATAGCTCTCTAAATGTTCACCTAAATATTTGTAAAATAAATTTTCGTTAGATTTGAATAAATCTGTTTTCAGAAATATGAACAAACCAACTCCTAATAATATAATAACTGCAATAATAACTACTATAGCTATTATTATTCCTTTCTTTTTTCCATAATACATTTTCTTTCCTCCTTTATTTTCTTTTGATTAACATCTTTGTTTTACTGCTTCATATATAACTATTCCAGCTGATACTGAAGCATTTAAAGATGAAATTTTGCCTTTCATTGGTATTTTTACTAAGAAGTCACAATTTTCTTTAACCAATCTACTCATTCCATAGCCTTCACTACCAATTACTATTGCTATTGGTCCTTTCAAATCTTGTTCATAATAATAACTTTTCGCATCCATATCTGTTCCACATATCCATAGTCCTTGCTTCTTTAAAAAGTTGATGGTTTCTTTTATATTATTAACTCTTGCAATTTTCATATGTTCCACTGCTCCAGCAGATACTTTATTTACTGTACTGTTTACACTAGCAGCACGTCTTTTAGGAATTATTATTCCATGAACTCCTGCTGTTTCTGCTGTTCTTATTATTGAACCTAAATTATGGACATCTTCTATACTATCTAATATTACTATAAAAGAATCTTCTTGTCTAGTCTTTGCTTCAAATAAAATATCTTCTACTTCACAATAATTAAATGGTGGAACTATTGCTATTACTCCTTGATGGTTATTTGTTTGTGCTATTTGATTTATTTTTGCTTTTTCTATTTGTGATATTACAATTTTTCTTTCTTTTGCTAATGCAATAATTTTATTTATTGAACCATGTTTTTCCCCAGATTGCACAAATATTTTGTTAATATCTCTTCCTGATTCTAATAACTCGAGCACTGAATTTCTTCCTTCTACTTGATCTATATATTCATTTTCTTTCATTTTACTTACCTTTTATTTAAGTTTATGAATTTGCAAAATAGTGTAACTATTTATAAGTAAAAAAATTTATATTCTGAATAGCTACAAAATAGCAAACTAAAAACTCCTTTCTATTGATATTTTCAAACTTTTATGTTATACTAAATTTATTAATTATATATGAGGGAGGTATTTTCATGAATGCGATAATTATCCTTTTGAAAAACTATCGGAAACGTAAATTAGCAAGCAAGCTTGCTCGCCTACATGATGATTCTATTTATTGCCTTGAAAAAGCTAATGATGCCAAGAGACATGCAGAATTTATATTTTCATTAATTAATACTCTTAAAAAAAAGGTTAAGGCTGGCGATGTTTCACCTAATAAATTCCTTATGAAACATTATGACTATTTGGATGAAGCATATTCTGCTGAAGAAGAATATGCTTTTTATAAAAAAAGATATTCAACCATTCAAAACAAAATTGCTAATCTTAAAAAACAATATGATAGTCTTTAATTTTTAGTTTTTAGCACCCTATAAGGGTGCTTTTACTCATCATTTAGTTTAAGTACTGATAAAAACGCCTCTTGTGGTATTTCTACATTTCCAATTTGCCTCATTTTCTTTTTTCCCTTTTTCTGTTTTTCTAATAACTTTTTCTTTCTTGTTATATCTCCACCATAACATTTTGCTAAAACGTCCTTTCTCATGGCAGATATGGTTTCTCTTGCAATTATTTTTCCTCCAATAACTGCTTGTATTGGTATACTAAACAATTGCCTTGGTATAGCAGTTTTTAGTTTTTCTATCATTTTTTTGCCACGTTCATAACTAGAGTCTTTATGTACTATAAATGAGAGTGCATCAACACCTTCTCCATTTACCCAAATATCTAGTTTTACTAGATTTGAACGTCTATATTCTTTAAATTCATAATCAAATGAAGCATATCCTTTTGTTTTTGATTTTAAATTATCAAAAAAGTCATATATTATTTCATTTAATGGAAGCTCATATATTAATGTTACTCTATTTTCATCTAAATATTTCATATCTATATATATTCCACGCCTATTTTGGCATATTTCCATTATATTTCCAACAAACTCCTTTGGTGTCATTATTTGTGCTGTTACATATGGCTCTTCCATATATGATATTTCGTTAGGCACTGGCAGATCTGATGGATTATATAATTCTACCATTGTGCCATCAGTTTTATATACTTTATATATAACAGATGGCGAAGTTGTTATTAGACTTAAGTCAAATTCTCTGTCTAATCTTTCTTCTATTATTTCTAGATGTAATAACCCTAAAAAACCACATCTGAAACCAAACCCTAGAGCATTTGAAGTTTCAGGTTCATATTCTAAAGCAGCATCATTTAATTGTAGCTTTTCTAGTGCTACTTTTAAATTTTCGTAGTCACTTCCATCTATTGGGTATAAACCACAATATACCATTGGATTTACCTTTTTGTACCCTGGTAATGGTTCTGCTGCTGGAGTTTCTTTTAATGTTATGGTATCCCCTACTCTTATATCTGATAAACTTTTTATGCTTGCTGCTATATAACCAACATCTCCTGCTTGTAATTCATTACATGGTAAATAACTTCCTGGTTCAAAATGGCCTACTTCTGTTACTGTAAATACTCTTTTTGTTGCCATTAATACTATTTCGTCCCCTACTTTTACTTTTCCATCTTTTACTCTAACATATGCTATTGCTCCTTTATAGTCATTGTATAATGAATCGAATATTAGACATTTTAGTGGCTTGTTTTCTTCCCCTGTTGGTGCTGGTAGGTCTGTTACTATTCTTTCTAATACTTCTTCTACATTTAAACCTGATTTTGCCGATATACAAGGACTACTTTGTGCTGGTATTCCTATTATATCTTCTATTTCTTTTTTTACTTCTTCTGGTCTTGCATTTGGTAAGTCTATTTTATTTATAACTGGTAATATTTCTAGGTTGTTGTCTATTGCTAAATACACATTTGCAAGCGTTTGTGCTTCTACTCCTTGACTTGCATCTACTACAAGTATTGCTCCATCACATGCTGCTAAACTTCTTGAGACTTCATAATTGAAGTCTACATGACCTGGTGTGTCTATTAAGTTTAAGGTGTATTCTTGTCCATCTTTTGCTTTGTATTTCATTTGCACTGCTTGTGATTTTATTGTTATTCCTCTTTCTTTTTCTATTTCCATATTGTCTAATACTTGACTTTCCATCTCTCTTTTTGAAAGTACTCCTGTTAATTCTATTAACCTGTCTGCAAGTGTTGATTTTCCATGATCTATATGTGCTATTATGCTAAAGTTTCTAATGTGTTTTTTCCTTTCTTCCATGTTCTCTCCTCTTTTTTCTTTTTTCAATAGTATTTTAACATATATTTTTTTCTTTTGCTAGCTTATTTTTCAATTTTTAGCAAAAAAAGAGTACAATTTGTTTCACTTCACAGATTAAAATCAAAATTATATAAGTACTATAATATTTATTTTAACAACGTTTTTTACTGGCTTCGTGGGTAACTCTGGGTCATGTCCACTCTGGGAGCTTCCCTGCGCAAAACTTTGTTAAAATACATATTATAGTACTTGAGTGAATGTTATATCTGTGAAATGAAACAAATTGTACTCTTTTTTTGTTGAACCGTAAATTATAACATTGCAATTTATTGTCGATTTATGTTAAAATATATCATACAAAATAATAAAAAAGGAATGAATTTTATATGAGGACATTTATTTCAAAAAATGAAAAAGATACTATTAATTTTGCAATGGATTTTGCAAAAGATTTAAAACAAGGTGATATTATAGTTTTATCTGGTGAATTAGGTTCTGGTAAAACTAAATTTACAGAAGGTATTTTAAAATATTTTGGGCTTGAAAATGAAATATCTAGCCCTACATTTACTATTGTTAATGAATACTCAAATAATGATGTAACTCTTTACCATTTTGACGTTTATCGTTTGGAAGATGTAGATGAATTTTATGCTATTGGAGGTGAAGACTATTTTGATAATGGTATTTGTATTATAGAATGGGGAGAACTTATTGAAGAAATTTTGCCTAAAAAATATACAAAAATTTCATTTAAAAAGTCTGATTCTAATTTAGATTATAGAGAATTAGTTATAGAAAATTTTAATTAAAATGTTAATCTAAAAAGTGAAAGGAATGATTTATATGTTAAAAGAATTTAAAGAATTTGCTACTAAAGGAAATATTATGGATATGGCTATTGGTGTAATTATAGGTGGTGCTTTTCAAAAAATTGTTACATCTGTTGTTAATGATTTAATTATGCCTACAATTGCAATTTTTACTGGAAAGGTTGACTTTTCTGATTTAGTTTTAACTATTGGAAATAGTTCTATTAAATATGGCTCTTTTATAACTACTATTGTTGATTTTCTTATTATTGCTTTTTCAATTTTTATTGCTATTCGTTCTTTTAATAAACTTAGTGCTTCTACTAAGGAAAATTTTGAAAAGTTTGCTGATAATAATAAAATATTAAAGAAAAACAAAAAGAAAAAAACTAAAGAAGAACAAAAAGTTGAGCCTACAGTAAAAACCTGCCCATATTGCCTTTCAGAAATTCCATACCATGCCATTAAATGCTCTTTTTGTACTTCTTCATTAGAAACTTTAGATGCTACTATAGAAGAAGCTAATACTACTGAAACATCTGTAAAAAAATAATATTATAATACAATATCTGGATATTATGTTATTTTTATTTAATTTTCGTTATTTATTGAAATATCAACACTTAGATATTATTTTTAATGTCAATAGTTTTTGAAAATGATACCCTAAAAGCATAAAATTATCTCTATAAAA
>CANRSN010000023.1 GCA_947642455.1 uncultured Clostridiaceae bacterium | reverse complement strand
TATCATTTTCATGAGATATTTTCTTAAGGTAATATTATCACAGATTAATTACAAACTGAAAAATAATCAGTTGCAATTTTATGTAAAATATGATATGATATTAGAGTAAAATGTTTGTGGGCACAGTGAAATATAATAAATGTGTCTATTTAATAAATATCTCTGATAATTTAGAGATATGGACTTGTGAAAGGAGTTTTTATTATGGCTAAAGCAGAGAAAAACATCGAAGTAGTTAAAAAGTACTACTTTCGGAAAAAAGGAGTTGTAGAAACTCAGGGGTATGACTGGATAGGCGAAGCTTGGTTTGAACTGTATCCTGTAGAACTTGATGGAAAGCTCGGATTTGCAGATAGCAATGGTGAAATTGTAATACCTATTATCTATGATAGGCAGTGTCATGCAAATGATACTGTATTGACTGGAAACCGTGAGTATCTTGATTTGAAAAAGAATAACTTATATGGTTTAATCAAACATGATGGCTCTCTTGTGATTGATTTCTGTTGGATTGACATGGAACTTAGTAAGTTAAGTGAAGACCTTGTTCCTGTTGCAATTGATAAGAAATGGGGATTTGTCAATAAGAAATGGGGATTTGTCAATGTCAAAACTGGCGAAACACAAATAAAACCTATTTATGATAAAGTTGGGTTTTTCAAAGATGGATTTGCTCCTGTTTGTTACAAAGACAAGTGGGGAATAATAGATGTAAAAGGAAATATGATTGTTAAACCCAAATATCTATTGGACTCTTACTTTGAAGGAGATTTCGCCATTGTGTTTAAAGGAGGCTCTTGGGAGTATGGTCGAAATTGCAGACTAATATCAGACTCGAACTGTAAGATTGTTAACAAGAAAGGATATGAAATAGTTTCTGATTGTTCTTGGATTGAGAGAACTGGTATTAACATTTTTACTCTAACAAGGGAAGAAGATGGCAAAGAAGTTAAAACGGTAAAGCAGTTGATTGCATTCCCTGATTACATTGTCGTTATCGACGATGGAGAGTATTTGAAAGGCTATAAGTACGTTGGAGGTGGAACTTGGTCAGTGATTGATTACAGTGGTAAAACTATTAAAATTCCTGACTACAAACTGCAAGAAGTAAAAAAATCTTTGTTAACAAATTAACTCTTAAGGAGAGGTGGATTTTTGTCAATGCAAATTTCTACCTCTCCTGTCCTATGTTTTTGTAATCGACCAATTAAACTTTTTTATAAATTTTGTTATAATTTTATTGTAATTTATCAGAATTATGATATACTTTTAATAAATTGATTGATATTTGTATCAATCGTTAAGAGAGAAAAAGTTGTAGATAACTACGACGTTCGCTCCAAATTATAACAACTTGCGAACAATAAAGTTTGTAGGTTGTTTTTTCATTTTTAGAAAAAATGAATTGAACTTAATAAAAATATCAAAATGTTCTCTTTTCAGAAAGGAGGGCATTTTTTATGTTTGAGTTTGAAATAATACAAGAACTAAAACCAAATGATGAAATACTAGAAATTATTAAAAGCTATATGTACACAGTTAAAAATGGTAAAATTAAGCATTTAAAGGCTACTAATTTACAATTTATTGAACCAACTGAATATCTAATTACATATCCATCTACTCTTACTATATTTGAATATAAAGTAAATGAAATTGCTAATAAAAACTTTTATATCAAAGAACATAATCAAAAGTATAACTTAAAAGAAATTAAACAAATTCTCATAAATTTATGAAATATTTTTGCACAAACCATCGAAAAAATCCTTTATGGATTATAGGGATAAAATTTTTTACAAATTTAGATTTAGTTAAGAAACATATAAAAAATAAGAAATTTTGAAAAATTTTCCTGAACTAGGGGTGCGAAAGTACATTTTTTTGAGCAAACATATAGAGGAGGTAATATTTTTATGAGATGTGGAGTTTATGTAAGAGTATCAACAGATGAGCAAAGAGATAATGGTTATTCTATTGATTCACAGTTACGAATGATAAAAGAATATTGTGAGAAAAACAATTATGATATTGTAGATGTATATAATGATGCAGGACATTCTGGAAAAGACTTAATGCGACCAGAAATGCAAAGATTACTAAAGGATATTAAATCACACAAAATTGAAGTAATAGTTGCTATTAAAGTAGATAGATTAACTAGAAATAATTATGATGGATTTTGGCTTTTAAATTATTGTGAAGAACATGATGTCAAAATAGAGTTAATATTAGAGCCTTATGATGTATCTACTGCTAACGGTGAAATGATATTTGGTATGAATTTAGTATTTGGTCAAAGAGAAAGAAAAGAAATTGGAGCAAGAACAAAAAAAGCAATGGAAGAAATGGCTTTAGAAAAGGTACACCCAGCTAAAGCACCTTATGGCTATATTAGAAATAGTGAAACAGGTCATTTAGAAGTAGAACCTATTGAAGCACAAGTAATTAAAGAAATATTTGAACTATCTAAGCAAGGTAATTCAAGTAGAGGAATTGCAACAGCTATGAAAGATAGCAATGCTTATTTAAAAACAGGAAAATGGACAAGTGATAGAGTTTATAAGATACTTACTAATTCTATTTATATTGGCATATTCGAGTATGGCAAATATTGCAGAAAACCACAAGATATTTTAAGAGTTGAAAATTACTGTGAGACATTATAGATATGGGAACATGGAATATCACAAGAAAAGTTTTGGAAAGAAATAAACACTCAAATTATGGTGAGCATATTCATTTATTTACTGGTATTGTGAGATGTCCTACTTGTGGTAAAATACTGTCTTCTACTAATTCTTTTAAATATAGTGGAACACCAAAAGAAAAAGTATATTATCATTTAACTTGCAAAAATATTAATTGTAAATCAAAAGGAATACATTATAGCTCAGATAAAATAGAACAGAAATTAGTTAGAGTTTTGAATGAATTAACTAGGTATATGTATGATAATGAATTTGTACTCCCGCACAAATTTCAATATGGGATTTGCACCCCATGCCCCAAAAACTAATAAAAATTTAAAATTGAAAGGAATAGAAAATTATGAATGATGAAAAATTAAATTATGTAATAGATATGATAAAAGATATGGATTTAGAAAATAAATTAAGATTAGCAATATGTATGTGTGATAATTATAGTCATACTAATTTAGAATATGATAAAAAAGAAATGTATAAACAATTTGATAATTTGCTAAAAGAAATTAATATAGATTACAGAACAACTACTGTCAACTTTGCAAATTATCCTTATACAATTTTTGTATCAAGCAAAATTATGGAAATGGATTCAGCACAGCAAAATAAAGTTTATTTAATAGTATAAATTTTAAGATTAAAAATCACAAAAGTCTCGACAGTAAAGAACAAATGTTTTAGAATGTATAGAGTAAGAAAAGGATGTGATACTATGGAAGAAAATGAATTAGCAATTCAAAATGAATTGGGTATCGAAGATATAAAGAGTTTAATATACACAATAAGAGGTAAACAGGTTATGCTAGATAGTGATGTGGCAAGACTATATAATTACCAAACAAAAAGAATAAATGAAACTGTAAGTAGAAATAAAAAAAGGTTTCCAGAAAATTTCTGTTTTCAATTAAGCGAAGAAGAAGTCAAAAACTTAAAAAGGCAAACTAGAATTTTAAATTTAGATCAGGAAAATAACTGGTCGCAAATTGCGACCAGTTCAAAAAGTGAAAACAGTAAGCATAGAGGAAAGAAATATGTACCTTATGTATTTACAGAACAAGGAATAGCTATGTTATCAGGTTTGTTGAAAAATGATATAGCTATTCAAGTAAGTATAAATATTATGAATGCCTTTGTTGAAATGAGAAAGCTTTTAATGATTAACGGACAAGTATTTGAAAGATTAACAAATGTCGAATATCAATTACAAGAGCATAATAAAAAATTTGATGAAGTATTTAACCAGCTTCAACTAGAAGAAAATATTAAACAGAGAATATTTTTTGATGGTCAGATATATGATGCATATAGTATCATTGTTGATATTATAAAAAAGGCAAATAATAAAATTTTGATTATAGATAATTATATTGATGATAGTGTTTTGAAAATGTTAGCTAAAAAGAAAAATAATGTAGAAGTAGTTATTTTAACATCTGATAAAAGTAATATTGAAAATTTAGATGTTAAAAAATTCAATAAAGAATATCCTATTCTTAAAGTTGCTAAAACAAATAAATTTCATGATAGGTTTATTATAATAGACGGCAAAGAAATGTATCATCTAGGAGCATCAATAAAAGATTTAGGAAAGAAATGCTTTGGAATTAATAAAATTGAAGATGTAGAAATTATAAAAAAGATTATTAATTTATAAATACATAAAAAGACAATGCTTTATATAAATAAGAATAAAAAATTTATTAAGAAGCAAAAAATGCAGTGAATTAATATTAATAGGTTCATAAAAAACAAAAAAATAATAATTTTTGTTTTATTAATATTGCTTAAAATTAGTAAATATAGTATTATAAATGTATTAAAATATCAACAAAAATTAAATAAATTATAAATTTAGTGTCTAAAGATATTGAAATCTAAAGGTTTCCCCACTTTAAAAAACTCATACTGAGAAGTAATTCAATTTGACTATTTACATAAAATATAGTATAATATAATTGTAACTTGCATAAGTTTTTAGAAGAAAGAAAGGAAGTATTCATATGAGAAACAGAGCTTTTTATCATTATGCAATCGATGGTTTTGAAACGAACAAAAACAATGCGGCAGTAGTAGATATTCTCTATGGGGCTGGCAAAACACCTTTGTATATCTTTAAAAAAGATGCAGAGAAGTTTATAGAAGCCATAATCTCTCCAATGGAACGGAGAGAAAGAGGAATCGGACAGCTGGTTGGAGATGAAGTAGGAGTATTAAATTCTCTCTTAAGAGGTCGAGCAATGATTTTGTGTACAGAATTTGAGAATTATCTTGAGTACAGTAATGGCACGCAGAACCGCGTAAAAGAAATTGCAGGCTTAAGGATTGACGGCAATATTGATTTGATAGAGTCGTTTGATTACGAAAATCTCGAACCAACCATTAAAGATTTATATCCTATTAAGTAAGGCAGCATTCACTAAATAGTGATATGAAAACTTCTTTAAGCAAAAAACTCTAGGTGTTTATGACATTTAGAGTTTTTTGTGTTTATTTTTAATTATCTATTAAGCAGAAATTTTTTTATTTATTTACGTTGGTAAGTTGTAAAAGTAACTTCCAAAAGAAAAAGTAAAATCCAAATGTAAAAGAAACGTCAAATTTCAACTTTTTTTGAAAAATACTTGAAACGACTTTGAAAATATGCTAGTATATATATGAGCGGTATCCAAGAAACTTTCGAAGCCTTGGGTCATTTTTTATATATAAGGAGTGTTAATGAAAGAATATAAATCAAACGAAGAACTAATAAATTATTTATTATCAAAAGGAGTAGTCATTTCTAATAAAAAGGATGCATTAGAAAAAATTGAAAGATATACATATTATTCAATTGTTAATACTTATAAGAATATTTTTAAAGATAAAAATGGAAACTATATAGAAAATGTTTCATTTGATGATATATATGCTTTATTTGAATTTGATAAAAATCTTAAAAATATAATATTAAAATATTGCTTAGAAATAGAAACAGTTATAAAATCAATTATGGCAAATCAGATTTCTAAAGTATAGGGTGTAAAAGATTATTTAAACACTTCTAATTGGGATGCTAGTATAAATACTGATATAAAGGAAAATTTATTAAAAAAGATTAATAATGAAATTGAAAAAGACTATAATGTTCATACAGCTGTAACTCATTATATAGATAAATATGGATTTGTTCCACCATTTGTGCTAGTTAAAATTCTTACATTTGGTGTAGCAAGTAGCTATTATGGATTACTTAAACAAAGTGATAGACAGGCAATTGCAAAATATTTTAAAATATCAGATAAGTTATTAAAGCAAATATTAAAAAACTTAACAACAATAAGAAATGTGGCAGCACATTCTGATAGATTATATAACTATACTAGTAAGTTTTATCTTTCTTTTAAACTTATAGATAAAAACTATATAAAATCAGATAATATAACCAATTTATATATGGTAGTAAGATGTATGGAAAAATTATTGACTAAAGAACAGTATAAGGAATTATATAATTCTATATGCGAAGAAACTAGAAAACTGGAAGAAAAATTAAAATCTGTTGAAATAAATAACATTACAAAAATAATGGGATTTCCTATGAATAATAATTAGGAAAATAAATATAATAATAAAGAACGGTACTTAGAAAACTTTTGAAGCTCTAAGTCATTCATATAACCTAGAGTCTATTTGAAGATTCTAGGTGTTTTTTTATTCATGAATTTTTCTATAAACTTATTGTAATCTGTAAAAATTATGATATACTAAAGTTATTGAAATTCTCAATAACTACTATAAAACGCGATGGAGCTATATTTCTAGTCAGTTCGTTAAGGAAGTGCTTCGAAAGAGATTTAATATGAATGATCTCGATTTCGAGAAAATTCACTTCGAGTAATCTAAATACAAACGGTAGAAATTTGATAATTCGAATTCTACCGTTTGTAATTTTTTTATATACCAGGAAAAGTATAACAAATTGTTATGCTTTCCTGTTTACAAAATAATCAATATAAAAATAGGGATTGCGTTTTTATAAACATAATTTTTTGAAAATTTTTGCACTTTTTCAGTAGTCTCATTTTAATCATGCCTTTTTGTTCTTGTAAAAGAATAAAATTGAATATTAAAATCCAGTTTTGGCAATAAATATATTAACTAAATAAAATATTGAACTGTGAATTATTACAAAATAAAATAAAAAAATATAATTCATTATTGCATTATGTAAAATAAAGTGATAAAATATAAACGTATTTTAATAAAGGAGTGAAAAAGTCTTATGAGAAAGCACATCATAAGAGTAGCAACTGTAGGTATGTTTGCTGTATTAATAATTCCTACAGCAGTTACTAGTAAATTTTTCACTAAAGAAGACATAAAGCAAGAAAATACAAAAAATACAACAATAGCATGTAAGTATGAAGAAAAATGTTTAGAGCTAAGTCAAATGCAAGAAGTAGTAGAATCAGAAAAGGAACCAGACAATCAAAAAGCTAGTAATGTTGTAACAGAAAAAACAAATTTGCAAGAAGCAAAAAAGGTAAATACACAAAAAGAGGAAAAGAAGGAAGAGAAAATTGTGAAAACATCTAAAACCGAAACTAGCACAAAAGAAACCCAAAACACTAAAGTAGTAGAAAATAAAAATACTGTTGCAACACAATATAAAGGATATTCAACTGTAGGAAAAATAGAAATACCAAAAACAGGAGTAAATATTCCTATATTAAGTAAAGTAACAGTAAAAGGAATGGAAGTTGCACCTTGTATATTGTATTCAACAGGAGAATTAAACAAAAATGGAAATAACTTAATAGTAGGTCACAATTATAGGAATGGAACTATTTTTTCTAACAACAAAAAATTACAAATTGGAGATAAAATATATGTAACAACACTTGAGGGAAAGAAAGTAGAATACACTATATATAACAAGTTTGTAGTAAATTCAGAAGAAGTGGATTATTTTATGAAAGAATCTGAAAAACCAGAAATAACATTATCTACATGTACAGACGATGAAGAACAACGTCTAATCATTATGGCAAAAATTAAATAGCAAACATAATACTTTATTGTGTTACTATTGTTTGAGGTTGTCCTAAAATAGGACAACCTCGAATTATTACTTTTTACTGTTGCTAGTCAGCATACGAAAGATAGGCATTTGTATCATCTTTGGCATGGTATAAAAGAACTTTTTTGCCAATTAAATTTTTTCTAAGCCAAAATGAGAGGAATAAGCTAGAAGCTCTATTTCCATATGTGCCATCTGAGATGATAATAACTGGCGAATGAGTCCAATAAAATGAAAACTTACTGCCATCTTTATCTAACTGTACAGTAATATACATTCGCCGAATACTAAGAAATTCTTTTTTTTGAATTTCAACAATAGTTGCACTTTCAGCTTTTAAATACATAGGTAATCCTCCTTTTTTTTGATGTTAATATTATAACATAAAAAATATATAATTTCAAGGATAGACAATTTAATTAGTTAATGATATACTTATGGAAAGTTACAATTCATAGATTATAATATTATATTGCCTAAATAGAACATTACAATCTATTGATTGTGACTATAGAGAATTTATAGTACAAAAAAATTAAGCATTTAACTATAAAAGTAAAATTTATAAATATGGGGGTAAGAAATGAAAAAAATAAGTATAATAATACCAGCATATAATGAAGAAGAATCATTACCATTTTTATACGAAAGATTAGAAAAATTAATGAACACAATGGAAAATTATAAATTTGAAATATTATTTGTAAATGATGGAAGTAAAGATAAAACTATACAAATAATAAAAGAGTTGAGACAAAAAGATGAAAGAATTTGCTATGTAGATTTTTCAAGAAACTTTGGAAAGGAAATTGGAATGCTTGCAGGTTTAGACTATGCAACAGGAGATGCAGTTATATTTATGGATGCAGACTTACAAGATCCACCAGAGTTAATTCCAGAACTAGTAAAATATTGGGAAGAAGGCTATGATGATGTATATGCAAGAAGAAGTAGTAGAAAAGGAGAAACTTGGTTAAAAAAATTCACATCAAAGATGTATTATAAGGTATTACAGAGTTTAACAAGAATAGAAATACAAAAAGATACAGGAGACTTTCGTCTACTAGATAGAAGATGTGTAAATGCTCTTAAAAAATTAAGAGAGTCTCAAAGATGTTCAAAAAGTATGTTTAGTTGGATTGGATACAAGAAAAAAGAAGTTATATATGAAAGAGATCCTAGAATTGCAGGAAAAACAAAATGGAATTATAAAAAATTAGTAGACTTGGCAATAGATGGAATAACATCTTTTACAACATCACCTCTACGAATATCAACATATTTGAGTATACCAACATTTTTAATGCTATTTGTATATTTCATATATGTAATTATAAAATGTATTACACAAAATGTGGCAATACAGGCATTTCAGGCAGTTATATTACTAATACTATTCTTTTCAGGGGTACAAATACTATTATTTGGAATTGTAGGGGAATATCTAGGTAGAATATTTAATGAGACTAAAAATAGACCACTATATTTTGTAAATGAATATAATGGAGAAAAAGAGATGAACGACTAACTAAAAGGGCTGAAAATTAGTAAAAAGAATTAAATAATAATGTTTAACTAAAATATGAATGTAAAAATAATGGCTAATTTTTAGGTATTACATCCTAAATTGGAGGAAAAGAAATGGAGTTTGAAGATAACAGAATGATAAGCCCAGAAATAGAGGACATACAAGAAGAAAGACTAGAAAAAACATTAAGACCAAAGATGTTAGATGAATATATAGGGCAAGAAAAAGTAAAACAGAATATGAAAATATATATAGAAGCAGCCAAAAAAAGAGGAGAACCACTTGACCATGTATTATTATATGGACCACCAGGTCTTGGTAAAACCACACTTGCAAATATTATTTCTAATGAGATGAATTCTAATATAAAAATAACATCAGGACCTGCTATTGAAAAGGCTGGAGATTTAGCAGCATTACTTACAAATTTGTCAGAATTTGATGTACTCTTTATAGACGAAATTCATAGGTTAAACAAAAGTGTAGAGGAAATTTTGTATCCAGCGTTAGAAGATTATACCTTAGACATAATGATAGGAAAAGGACCAAGTGCAAGATCTATAAGGCTAGATTTACCTAAATTTACTCTAATAGGGGCAACAACAAGAGCTGGAGCACTAGCAACACCATTAAGAGATAGGTTTGGAATAGTAGATCGTCTAGAATTATATTCTACAGAAGAACTATCAACAATAGTAAAAAGATCTGCAATAATTTTAGAAATAGACATAGATGAACAATCAAGCTTAGAAATAGCAAGGCGTTCAAGAGGTACTCCAAGAATAGCAAATAGACTTTTAAAAAGGGTAAGAGATTATGCAGCTGTATTAGGAGATGGAACAATTAATTTAAAGATAACAAAAGTAGCTCTAAATAGACTAGAAATAGATGAAATGGGATTAGACGAAATAGATAGAAGAATTTTAGAAATTATGATAATAAAATATGGAGGAAGAGCAGTAGGGTTAGAAACAATAGCTACAACCATAGGGGAAGAAGTAGACACAATTGAAGATGTATATGAGCCATATTTAATACAAATTGGCTTTATTGCAAGAACTCCAAGAGGTAGAATTCCACTTCCACCAGCATATTCTCATATAGGTGTAGAGTATGAAGAAAATACATAGAATGAATAATGTTAAATTATATTTAAAGCCACCTTTAATATTATATATATTAATATCATGGCTATTAGTAATGCCATCAATTATGTATTTGGCAGAAAATGGAACAGTATATAAATTTACACAATATTTTACATATTCAATGCAAAAGCTAAATAATCAATATCAATTTATTTTAAATATGTTAGCATTTGTTTTATTAGTTGTAGCATTATCCATAGTATATTTTTACATATTAAAAAATTTAAAAAAGATATTTAAAAATACAAAAGGATTAATTATTTTCATAATAATTATTGGTGTATTATTTTCTACAATAATACCACAAACAAGTATGGATGTATATTCATATATAGGAAATGGTTGGGTAGATTCACATTATGCAGAAAATCCATATTATACACCAATAGGAGATATAATTAAGCAAGATGGAAATATAAGTCAAATGTTTATAAAAGTTGCAAGATGTTGGGTAGAAGAAACTGTTGTATATGGACCTGCTTGGAGTTTAATTTGTAAAGGACTTACAAGTTTTAGTGGTGGAAATATAGATATAGCTCTAATTATATTTAAAATAGCGTCACTTTTGGTATTTTTATGTTGTTCAATTTTAATATATAAAATAACTAATAGAAGGCTATTTATGGCAATGTTTGCATTAAATCCACTAATATTATTTGAAGGATTAGCAAATGTACATAATGACCTGTTTTTAGTATTCTTTATGTTACTGGCAGTATATTTTATAACTAAAAAGAAAAATTTATTTTTGGCAGTATTATGTATTGCAGTAGCAACTGCAATAAAATATCTAAGCATATTAGCACTACCATTTGTAATCATATATTGTTTAAAAAACGAAAAAATGAAAACAAGAATTATAAAAACAGTATTATGTGCTATAGAATTTATAGCTATATTAATGGCATTTTATGTAATATATGTAAGAGACATTTCAGTACTTTCAGGAATATTTATACAACAAAATAAATACTCAAGGTCGTTTGCATTAATGCTATTACAATTATTAAATATGTTTAATATGGATGTTAAAATTTTAGATATAGTAAAGTTGGTAATTTTAGTAATATTCATAATTGTATATATTATTGTAGTTTTAAAGATGTTTTTTAATAAAAATTTAAAAGAAACTAAGTTACAACATATTTTAAGAAAATATAATGTTTTCATATTAGTATTTACTTTTGTACTTATAACAAATTTTAATGCTTGGTATGTATTATGGATATTTCCAACAATAATGTGGCAAAAACCAAAAACTATAAGGTTATTACTATATTTATCTATAGGAGCATTGCTTTCATACACAGTCTCATATGCAACTCATATAGACAATGAGTCTGTAGGTTATATATATATTGCAACAATGTGGTTTGTTACATTAATTTCAAATGGATTTTATATTAAATTGAGAGGTAAGTTATGAATTATGTCTATATTATAAGTAGTATCATACTACTTATAGTAACAATACTTATAAAAAAGAGTAGTAATAAATTAAATATAATAATAAATGTAATTTGTACAATTATAGGTTTTTTAGGTTATCAACTAATAATATGTTTTATATTTAGTGCACTTAATGTTTCAATAAGCTTATTAAGCTTAAGTATAGTGAATTACTTAATAGACATAATATCAATAATTTTTATAAAGAAAAATGGCATACAAAAATTTTATTTTAATAAAAGGGATTTTATTATTGTAGTAGTTATAACTGGATTAGTAGCTTTTGTTACAAATAAACAGTTTGATAGTCTTCAAAGAATTAAATATTTTTCTACAGATGCAAGTATACACTATATTGCAACAAAGGAGTTTTCAACAAATGATAAACTATTAAATGAAACTCAAGGAACACAAACATATAAACAAATGTTACCTATGTTATATGTAAATGTAGGGCTGGCATTTAAAGCATTTAATCCTATTATTGGAGAAATGAATTTATATAAAATATATATTGCATTTGATATTATGATTTTTTGGTTGATAGGAATAACATTCTATTTTATTGTTAGAAAGGCTGTAAAAACTAGTAAAGGTTATGTTTTAGCACTTGCAACTACAATAATTTATATATTAGGTTACCCTTTTAACAATATTATTACAGGCTTTGGGTACTTAGGTTTTTGCTTATTATTTATAAATTCAATTATTTTGTTAATGCAGAATATTGAAAGAAAAGATATTTCAAGGCAAGTAAAACTATTATTTCTACTAATACTAAATATATCAGTAATGTTTTCATATAATATATTTGCAATATTTATATATTTATCAGAATTTGTATATTTGTTAATATTAAATAAAAGAAAACTTAATAAAAAATTTATAATAGATATATTAATAACTTTAGTTGTACCAGGAGTTTTAGGAATAATATATTTTATAGTACCAAACTTAAAAGCTGTAAATGTTGTTACACTAGAAGGATATATATACAAAAATATGTGGTCAAATTTTGTGCTATTTATACCATTCATTCTATATTATATGTATAAATCGAAAAAACTAGATTTTACAATAATTCTATTTTGTATATGTTTAGTATGTACTTTAACATTTTTTATTGGTACTACTTATAAAATAATTTCAGAATATTATGCCTATAAAGTTTTTTATGTTTTCTGGGGAATAACTATTGCATTATGTTTTTATGGAATAATGGAATTTGTAGGTAGCTCAAATAAAAAACTATTTGTAGTTACAATACTTTTTGTATCTTACATATTAGCAATGTTTTTAATTCCAGAAAATAGAGAAATTCCTATAAAAGAAAAACAAGAAGAATCTTTAGAAGGTTGTTTTGATATTTATTGTATGAATAAACAATTGCTAGATTTAAAAATGGACTTAAATAAAAATGAATTAGATGGTATTAAATACATAGAAACGAACGACTTATTAAAAAGTAAAAGTCAAAATACATTGTTTGTTTCAGATTATATTCAAGATGCTTGGATTAGAGTTTTATTAGATTATAAAAATAGAGAAGGCAAAATCGAATATAATAATTATATGGAACAAATAGGTAAATGGAATAATTCATATTATGAATATTTAGTTTGTTTTGAAGATAGTAATATTTATAAAAAGTATAGTATTCTTATAAATTATGATAAAACACAATTAATTTATTCAAATGAACAAGTTAAAATTTATAAGAAAATTAGTGAATAGATGGTATATTAATAACACAGATAATAATTTAATATTTTTAAATAGTTCCAAAATATAAAGAAAAAAGTCCTATGTATTGTAAGAAAGGGGATGAATAGTAAAATGAAGTTATTATTACACACTTGTTGTGCACCATGTAGTGTTTATTGTATAGATTCTTTAAGAAAAGAAGGAATAGAACCAACTGTGTTTTGGTATAATCCTAATATTCATCCATATATGGAGTACAAAGCAAGAAGAGATTGTCTCAAAATGTATACCGAAAGTATTAATGTAAATGCTATTTTTAAAGAAGATTATGGACTAAAAGAGTTTTGTAAAAATGTTATAACAGATTTAAATAACAGATGTACGAATTATTGCTATAGAGTGCGTTTTGAAGAGACAGCCAAATATGCTGTGGAAAATGGTTTTGATACAATATCTACTACTCTTTTAATAAGTCCATATCAGAAACATGATGAACTTAAAAGATTGGGAGAAGAAATCGTAGCTAAATATGGATTAGAGTTTTTATATAGAGATTTTAGAATAGGTTTTAGAGAAGGACAAGCTAAAGCAAGAGAATGTGGTTTGTATATGCAGAAATATTGTGGTTGCATATTTTCAGAAGAGGATAGATATGCAAAGCAAATTAAAAAAGTTTTGTAAAAAGCTAAAATATTGTAAAAAAGCATATATAACATGTGTGATATGGCAATAGAAAAGTTGAGAGATAAGAAAAAGAAAGGAGAAAGGTTATGCAAATAATATATCATGGTAGTTATTGTAAAGTAGAAGAACCTAAAATTATTGAAGGTAAATATACTAAAGATTTTGGCAAAGGATTCTATTGTACTATATTATCAGAGCAAGCAGAAAAATGGGCAAGAAAATATGATACTCCTATAATTAACATGTATGAATATAATGAAGATAATAGACTGAAAATAAAAAATTTTACAGTTATGACAGAAGAATGGTTAGACTTTATAATAAACTCAAGAAGAGGAAAAACACATAATTATGATATTGTTATTGGAGCTATGGCTGATGATCAAGTATATAATTATATTACTGATTTAATAGAAGGTATTATTACTAGAGAAGCATTTTGGGAGCTTGCAAAATTTAGACATCCAACACACCAAATTGCATTTTGTACAGAAAAAGCTTTAAAATGTATAAAATTTGTAGGAGTAAAGGAGATAAAATAATATATGGGAGAGCCTCAAAAGGAAAATGATTTATTTTTTACATGTAGTTTAATTGAATATATTGCAAGAAAAACTAAAAATACAAAGAAGTATATAATAGAAAAATTAGGAAAAGAAAGTATAAAAAAAGTATATAATTTAGCAGAAATATATCATTCAGAAAATATTGAAAAGGTTTCAGATGAACTGATTCAAAAACATGAAATAGAGAAGGGAGATTATGATATAATATCAATGTATAATAATACTCCGAGTTTCTGGGAATTGGGAAGAGTATATGAAAGACTAATAATAATGATTAATAGGAATGAAGAGGAATATATAGATACATTGATAAAAGTCTTATCTTCATGGATTATAGAGAAAATAGATAATTATAATAGTAGTATGTACTATGAAAATCCCAGCTATATATATGAATGTTTTATGCAAGGAAAAATAATTTAGAGTGAAAAAATATTACGTTTTTCAATTTTTCCTATAATAAAATAGAATTACTAAATAGAAAGGAGAGATCTAATGAATAATAAATATGATTCAATAAAAGAAAGTAATTCAAGCTAAAAAATAGAAACGATAGAATTAAATGGAGTAATATTATAATAGATAAAAAATAATTTGGAGGAAAATAGAATATGGAAGAATATATTGATTTAGTAAATGAAAAAGATGAAGTAATTGGAACAGAAGAAAGAACAATTGTAAATAAAAGTGGAACAAAAAATTTTAGAACAGTAAATGTTTTTTTTGTAAATTCAAAGGGAGAAGTCTTAATTCAACATAGAAGTGATAATAGACGTTTATTTCCAGGAATGTGGGATTTTTCAGTAGCAGGGCATATTAAACATGGTGAGGACTATAAAGATGCAGCAATTAGAGAAACAAAAGAAGAACTTGGTGTAGATGTAGAATTAAAGGAAGTAGCACATTTAAGTCCATATCAATATGATATTAGTTCTTTTAAGAAAATATATGTTGCTCATTATGATGGAGAACTTATCTATGATACAGAAGGAATAGAATCTATCTTTTATAAAAAACCAGAAGAAATCAAACAAATTTTAGAACAAAAAGACAATAAATTTCTACCAGATTATGAAACAGTATTTAATTACTTATATGAACATAAACTATTCTAAATATTAAAATATAGCTATGAAAGGGAAGAAATAGAAATGAATCAAGAATTAAAAAAATATATAGAAACTGAAATTTTCCCACAATATGAAATGTATTATTCACATGGGATGTTACATATAGAAAATGTTATTAAAAATATAATGCAATTAGCAGAATATTATAAACTAGATAAAGATATGTCTTATACAATAGCATCTTATCATGATATTGGATTAAGAGTAAATAGGGAAAATCACGAATTAGAGTCAGGGAAAATTTTAAATAATGATAAAGTATTAAAAAAATATTTTAATGAAGAAAAAATAAAAATTATGAAAGAAGCAGTAGAAGACCATAGAGGTTCAAGGAAAGAAAGACCAAGAAATATATATGGAGAAATCTTGTCTGATTCAGATAGAGATTTTGAAGTGAAAGTATTAGCAAAAAGGCAATTAGCTACAAATATTAAAAATTATCCAGAATTAAAAACATTTGATGAAATATTTGAACAAGCCTATAATTATATAATGAAAAGAATTAATAAACAAGGTCATTTGAATTTATGGACAGATTGTCCAATATTTGTAGAAAAAATGAGAAAATTTGAAGAAGACTTTTTCAATAAAGATTATACAAGAGAAATATATAGAAAAGAATATGAAAGAATTGCATCAGATGGTACAATAGACAAAATAAAAAATTATTATTTAGATTATTAAAATAGGATAGCAAAAAAATGGAAAATATGATATAGTAAACAGGCAAAATAAATTTGAAAGGAAATAACATATGAGTAGAATAGTTTTAGTAGACGGCAATAGTATAATGAATAGAGCCTTTTACGGAATAATGGGTTCAAAAATATTAAGCACGTCAGATGGAACATATACAAATGCAGTATATGGCTTTTTGGCAATCTTATTTAAAATATTAGATGACTTAAATCCAGAGTACCTAGCAGTTGCATTTGACTTAAAAGCACCTACTGCAAGACATAAAATGTATGAAGGGTATAAGGCAAACAGAAAGGGGATGCCAGATGAACTAGCACAGCAGATGCCAATAATTAAAGAAGTATTAAGGCTAATGAATATAACAATAATAGAAAAAGAGGGATATGAAGCAGATGATGTATTAGGAACACTTGCAAGGAGATTTGAGGCAGACGGAGAAGAAGTAACAATATTATCAGGAGATAGAGATACATTTCAATTGGTAACAGATAAAATAACAGTAAGAATACCTAGAACAAAAATGGGAAAAACAGAAGAGGAAGACTATGACAGAAATAAAGTTTTAGAAGTGTATGGAATAGAACCATTACAATTAATAGAAGTAAAAGGACTAATGGGAGATACATCAGACAATATTCCTGGGGTTCCAGGAGTTGGAGAAAAAACAGCATTGTCAATAATAAAAGAATATAAAACTATTGAAAATATGTATGAAAAAATAGAAAAGGATGAAGCAACAACAATAAAAGGAAAAACAAAAGAGAAAATAATAGAAAATAAAGATTTAGCATTACTTTCAAGATTTTTAGGTACAATAAATATAGAAGTTCCAATAGAAGAAAAAATAGAAGATTTTAAAATACAAGAATGGCAAAGGGCAGAATTATTTGCAAAATTTAAAGAATTAAATTTTAATAGATATATAGAAAGATTTAATTTAAAAGAAGATGAAAAGTTAATAGATAAAAAACAAATAGATATAGAAATAGAAACTTGCCATTTAGAAGACATAGCAAATAGAATTAAGGAAAATAAAGAATTAGTATTTTATACAATAGAAAAAGAAGATATAGATAATGAAAAAATAATAAACAAAAAGATTACAGCAATAAGTATATGTATTGAAAATAAAGTATATTATATAAAAATAGAAAATATAAATGAATTTAAAGAAATATTCGAAAGTGAAGAAATTTCAAAAATAGGGTATAAATTAAAAGAAACCTATGTTATATTAAAAGATTTAGGAATACAATTAAACAATATAAAATTTGATGCAGAAATTGCTGCATATTTGTTAGACCCAATAGCAAATAGGTATCCAATAGAAGCTCTAGCAAAACAATATTTAGAAATGGATATAGATGAATATTTAACAGACTTAAATATAAGAGAAGAAAACAAACAAATAAATTTATTTGAAAGTATGATGTCAGCACAAGAAAGTGAAGATAACAAAAATACTGAATTTGAAAAATATAATGGTGGAATAAGAGCATATGCAATAAGCAAATTACAAAATATACTTTTAAGTAAATTAGAACAAGCAGGGCAACTAAAATTATTTAATGAAATAGAAATGCCATTAGTATCAGTACTTGCAAAAATGCAATATGAAGGTATGCATGTAGATAAAAAAGAATTAATAGAGTTTGGAAATGTACTAAAAGAACAAATAGAAAAAGTAAAACAAGAAATATATGAACTAGCAGGAGAAGAATTTAATATAAAGTCACCACAGAAGTTAGGAATAATATTATTTGAAAAGTTAAAACTTACATCTGCGAAAAAGAATAGAAGAGGCTATGCAACAGATGTAGAAACATTAGAAAAAATAAAAAAAGAACATCCTATAGTTGAAAAAGTATTAGAACATAGAACATTAGTAAAATTAAATTCTACTTATGTAGAAGGAATAATTCCATATATAAATCAGAAAACACAAAGAATACATTCTGATTTTCATCAAACAGTAACTGCTACTGGAAGAATAAGTTCAACAGAACCAAATTTGCAAAATATACCAACCAGAATTGATTTTGGAAAACAATTGAGAAAAGTGTTTAAACCAAAAGAAGGACATATTTTCATAGATGCTGACTATTCTCAAATAGAATTAAGAGTTTTAGCACATATTTCTCAAGATGAGCATATGTTAGAAGCATTTAAAAATGGTGAGGATATACACAAACAAGCAGCCTCAAAAGTTTTAGGAATTCCAATAGATGAAGTTACAAAAGAACAAAGAAGTAATGCAAAAGCGGTGAATTTTGGAATAGTATATGGAATTAGTGATTTTGGATTAGCAGAACAACTAGGAACATCAAGGAAAGAAGCGAAAAAATATATAGAACAATATTTGGAAAAATATTCAGGAATACAAAAATTTATGAATGACATTGTAGAAAAAGCTAAAGAAGAAGGTTATGTTGAAACTTTATTTCATAGAAGAAGATATATACCTGAATTAAAATCAAATAGTTATATGGTAAGACAATTTGGAGCCAGAGTAGCAATGAATACACCAATACAAGGAACAGCGGCAGATATTATGAAAATTGCAATGATTAATGTTGGAAAAAGATTAGAAGAATTAAATTTAGATGCTAAAATTATATTACAAGTACATGATGAACTTATTTTAGAATCAAGTATAAAAGATAAAGGAAAAGCAAAACAAATATTAAAAGAATGTATGGAAAATGCAACTAGTTTAACAGTGCCATTAGATGTAGAAGTTACAGAAGCAGAGAATTGGTATGAGGCAAAATAACTTGAAACTAAGTAAGAACTAAAATAACAAAAGAAAGAAAAAGGAGAATTATAGTGAAACATAAAAGAAAGCTAATAATTTTTTTGGTTATTTTTATAATAGCATTTATTTTATTATATGTTTTTAAAGTACAAGACATAATATTAAAAAAGATATATCCAACAACATATGCAGAATATGTATACAAATATTCTGAGCAAAATGATATAGATCCATTACTTACTTTTGCAATTATAAAGGCAGAGAGTAATTTTAATACAAATGCTATATCCTCAAGTGGAGCAATTGGTCTTATGCAATTAATGCCAAGTACAGCAGAAGAGGCAGGAGAGAAAGTTGGAACAGATGTAGTTGTAAAAGAAATTTTATACGATCCAGAAGAAAATATAAAAATAGGAACTAGCTATTATAAACATCTATTAGAAAGATATAACGATTCATTTCTAGTAGCACTAGCAGCATATAATGCAGGGATTGGAAATGTAGATAAATGGATTGAACAAGGAATAATAAAACCAGATGGTTCAGATATTGAAAATATTCCATATAAAGAAACTAATAATTATGTTAGAAAAATTGTTAGAGATTATGAAATATATAAAAACTTATATAATTAAAATATAAGCAAGGAGGAAAAAGATGTCAATTTTAGTTACTGGAGGAGCAGGTTATATAGGAAGTCATACTGTAGTTGAATTACTAAATATAAATGAAGATGTTATCATAATAGATAATTTTTCAAATAGTAAACCAGATGTATTAGAATGTATAAGGAAAATAACAGGGAAAGATTTTAAATTTTATGAAATAGATTATTTAGATAAGAAATCATTAGAAAAAGTTTTTGAAGAAAATGAAAATATAGAAAGTGTCATAAATTTTGCGGGATATAAAGCTGTTGGAGAATCAGTACAAAAACCAATAGAGTATTATATGAATAATATATCAGGTGCATTAGTTTTATTAGATACTATGAAAAAGTATGGAGTTAAAAAGTTTGTATTTAGTTCGTCTGCTACTGTTTATGGAGAACCAGAACGAATACCATTAACTGAAGATTGTAAAACAGGAGGAACTACTAATCCATATGGAACCACAAAATTGTATATAGAACAGATTCTTAAAGACTTGTATAAATCTGACAATACTTGGGACATAGCCATACTTAGATATTTCAATCCAGTAGGAGCACATGAAAGTGGTTTAATAGGAGAAGAACCACAAGGAATTCCTAATAATTTAATGCCATATGTAGCTAGAGTTGCAGCAGGAACACTTAAAGAATTGTCTGTATTTGGTAACGATTATAATACTTCAGATGGTACAGGTGTTAGAGATTATATACATGTAGTTGACCTAGCAAAAGGTCATATAAAAGCATTAGAAAAGTTAAATAGGGAAAAGCAAGGTTTATTTATATATAACTTAGGTACAGGAGTCGGATATAGTGTTTTAGATATGGTTAAGGCATTTGAAAAATCAACAGGAAGAAAAGTTCCATACAAAATTGCCCCAAGAAGGGATGGAGATATAGCAACTTGTTATTCAAATCCTAAAAAAGCTAAAGAAGAGTTGGGTTGGGAAGCGGTTAAAAATTTGGAGGATATGTGTAAAGATTCATGGAAATTTATAGAAAATAAAAGAAATCTTACACAAGAGCCAGAAAAAATACAAGAACATAATGTGGAAAGAGGAACATAATAAATATACTAAAAAAATATAAGTTTTCATAAATAGAAAGTAAAATGTAAATGTGTAAAACTTGAAAAGTGAAAGCATTGATACAAGGTTATCAACAGAGTTATCCACATTATCCACAGCCCTGTGGATAAAACTGGTCGAAAAATGGCAGAAAACATAATATAAAATAGAAAAATGGGAGGATTAGAAAAATGGTAGATTCAATGGAAAAAATAGTAAACCTTTGTAAAGCGAGAGGCTTTATATATCCAGGTTCAGAGGTTTATGGTGGGTTAGCAAATACTTGGGATTATGGTCCACTAGGAGCCAGACTAAAAAATAACATAAAAGATACTTGGAGAAAAAGATTCATTCAAGAAAGGAAAAATAGTTATGAAATAGATGCAGACATATTAATGCATCCTAGAGTTTGGGAAGCATCAGGTCATGTTTCAAGTTTCTCAGACCCGTTAGTAGATTGTAAAGAATGTAAAATGAGACATAGAGCAGACAACTTAATAGATGATTTTGATAAAAATGCAGATGCAGATGGAATGACACAAGAAGAAATGATGAATTACATAAGAGAGCATAAAGTACCATGTCCTAATTGTGGAAAATCAGATTATACAGATATTAGACAATTTAATTTAATGTTTCAAACATATAGAGGAGTAACAACAGATAATAAAAGTATTATTTATTTAAGACCAGAAAACGCACAAGGGGAATATGTGAACTACCTAAATGTACAACGTACAACAAGATCTAAATTACCTTTCAGCATAGGACAAATAGGAAAAGCATTTAGGAATGAAATAACACCAGGAAACTTTACATTCAGAACAATAGAATTTGAACAAATGGAGTTTCAAACTTTTTGTAAGGAAGGCACAGATTCAGAATTATATCAATTTTTTAAAGAATATGGAAAACAATATTATATGGATTTGGGACTTTTAGAGAAAAATTTAAGATTTCATGACCATGAAAAATTAGCACATTATGCAAAAGAAGCATGTGATATAGAATTCCTATTCCCATTTGGTTGGGGAGAAATTAATGGAACTCATAATAGAACAAACTTTGATTTATCAAGACATCAAGAGTTTTCAGGAAAGAGTATGGAATATTTAGATCCAGATACAAATGAAAGATATATACCATACATTATAGAGTCAACATATGGACTAGATAGAACAGTTTTAGCTGTACTTTGCCAAGCATATGAAGAAGAGGAGATTGCAGAAGGTGACACAAGAACAGTTCTACATTTGCATCCATATATAGCACCATATAAAGTTGCTGTACTTCCTTTATCAAAAAAATTGAGTGATAAAGCAGATGAAGTGTATTCTATGCTTTCTAAATCTTTTATGTGTGACTATGATGAAGCAGGTTCTATTGGAAAACGTTATAGAAGAGAAGACGAAATTGGAACACCATACTGTGTTACAATCGATTTTGATACTTTAGAAGACAACACAGTAACTATTAGAGATAGAGATTCTATGGAGCAAGTAAGAGTTAAAATTGATGAATTAAAAAGTTGGCTAGATGATAAAATAAAATTTTAATTAATAATAGTTATGCAAGCGAACAGAAAGGGCAGTACTTTTTGTTCGTTTTTCTAGCCAAAAAGCCTATAACAATTCAGAAGTACTCAAAATTTATATTCTATAGAGTTACTAGTATTTATTTTTAGAGGTTTTTTACTGGCTTCGCCAATCGCTCTGGGTCATGTCCACTCTGGGAGCTTCCCTGCGCAAAAACTCTAAAAATAAATACTAATAACTCTGTAGACAGTATAATATCTCTGAATTATTATAGGCTTTTGTTGCCTGCAAATAAAAGCTTTGCAAACATTCTACCGAAAATTGCTAAAGCAATTTTCGCAGAGAACAATTATATGTGGGCAGAATGCTACATAATAAAAGCATATAAATCTTAATCAGACTATCACTATTCTTCTTCAATAAAAAGTGCTTTTGCTATATAAGGAGTTACTTCATCTATATTATACCAGCCAGAATTTTTATTAGTATTATCTAATCCATTAGGATTAGACACATAAACCATATTAGAGTTATCACAAGCAAGGAGAACCATATAATGAGAGGCAGTAGTCCATCTATTAGCAGTAGGTTTATTCCATACACATATTAAAACTGGTCGATTAGTTTGTAAGTGATTAAGAATATATTGATTAGACAGGTGAGTTTCATCATAGTAAAAATCTGAGTTAGATATACCAAAAGTGTTAGAAAGTTCAGAGGAGATGTTATCTCCAGATAGTACAGGGTAATATTTTTTTCTTAAATCTTCAGGAGTATAATTTTTATTATATCCACTTAGTATAATAGAGATTGAGGTTATGCCACAGCCTTCATTTGCCATAATACTGTCCCAATATTTTTTATTGCTCCAAGAAGAATCACCATTTTGTTTATATTCTTTATAAATTTTAACATTTGTAGAATTTGAAACAGGTATATTAGAAGATGAAGCGGTTTTAACTGTGTCTTTTGAAGAATTTGATGTTTTTGAAAATTCTAAGTCAGAGGAATGTGCCATGTCTAATTTAGCAGTAGAAAAAGTGGAAAAGTAACCATCTTCGCCAGAAACAGACTGCCTTCCAATGCCTAAGTATTTATCATTTGTAAGTAATCCACCATTTGAATTTTTAGAATTTAAGTCTATATTTAATAAGTTAGATATATTAATTTGCTTTACTATAAAAATGAATATGCAAACTAAAAGTATTAGTATAATAATTAAAAATCTGATAAGTCTTTTAGGTTTAGTACATTTTAATCTTGATTTATTCATAATAAAATTTCCTTTCCTGTGTAATATATTTGAACACATTATATAGAATTAAAGAAAAAAGTGTTTTAAAAAAAGATTAAATAAATCTTAAAAAAATCTTACAAATGCACAGATTATATTCAAAATATAAAAAAATATGTTATAATTAAAAAATGAAGGAAGGGATGATCTTTGAATATATTAATATTAGATGATGAAAAAGAGATTGCAGATTTGGTGGAATTATATTTAGTAAATGAAAATTATAATGTATATAAGTGCTATACATCAGAAGAGGCAATAGAATATATAAATAGTGTACAATTAGATTTAGCAATATTAGATGTAATGATAAAGGGAAAAGATGGATTTGAAATTTGTAAATATATAAGAGATAAAAATTTAATGTTTCCAATTATTATGCTAACAGCAAAAATAGAAGACAAAGATAAAATTATGGGACTTACCATTGGGGCAGATGACTATATAACAAAACCATTTAACCCTCTTGAATTAGTTGCAAGAGTAAAATCTGCAATTAGAAGATATGTAAAGTATAATGAAAAAAGTGAAGAAGACAAAATATATATAGATGGGTTAGAATTATGCAAAGAAAAGCATGTATGTATGTTATATGATGAAAAGGTAGAACTTACACCCTTGGAGTTTGATATTTTACTATATCTTGCAAATAATAGAGGAAATGTCGTAAGTTCAGAAGAATTGTTTGAAAAGGTATGGAAAGAGAAATACCTAGATAATAATAATACTGTAATGGTTCATATAAGAAGGATAAGAGAAAAGTTGAAAGAGGATACTAAAAATCCAAAGTTTATAAAAACAGTATGGGGAGTTGGGTATAAAATTGAATAAAAATCATGAATTTAGAAGTTTGAAAAATAGTATTGCGTGGAAGTCTGTAGCTAAAATAGTAATATATACATTATGTACAATAGTAATAATTAGTGTATTAATAGATGGTATTTTTAATGACATGCTTGCAAATTATATATATGAAATAGATAATGACATATATTTGTTTTGTATAAAATATAAAGTTGAAATTTTGATAGTTTTGTATGTTGCAATTTTTACATTAATATCTTTTGTTGTAATTAGAAAGCTTAGTAATTATATTATTGAAACAACATCTGCTATGGATAAAATTTTGAAAGAACCTGAAAAAGAAATAAAGATTAGTAAAGATTTGATAGTATTAGAAAATAAATTAAATAATATTAGAATAGATTTAATAAGAAGTCAAACATTAGCTAAAGAGGCAGAACAAAAGAAAAATGATTTAATTATGTATATGGCACATGATTTAAAAACTCCATTAACTTCTGTAATTGGATATTTAACACTACTTACGCAAGAAAATGAGATTTCTGATTCTTTGAAAGAGAAATATATGAATATAGCATTAGATAAAGCTATTAGATTAGAAGAACTTACAAATCAATTTTTTGAGATAACAAGATACAATTTGCAAAATATGCCTATTAGTAAGAAGAAGATCGATTTATCATTTTTGATAGACCAATTGGTAGATGAATGTTACCCAATGTTACAGAAAAAAAATCTTGGATGTTTGATAAATAAACAAAATCATATTGAGTTTTTTGGAGATGGAGATAAACTGGCAAGAGCTTTTGAGAATCTTTTGAAAAATGCTATTAATTATAGTTATGAAAATACTAATATAGAGATTGATATAAAACAAGTTGATAATAAAATTTATATTAAGTTTAGAAATAAAGGTGATAAGATACCAGAATATAAACTGGATAAAATATTTGATAAATTCTATAGGGCAGATGAGTCAAGGACTTCAAGTACAGGAGGTACAGGCTTAGGCTTAGCTATAACTAAAGAGATAATTGAGTTACATGATGGAAGTATTTCTGTAAAAAATGATGATGATATTATAGAATTTTGTATTGAATTGAAAATATTGTAACAATTTAGAGATATTGTACTATCTGCTTGTGTTATTAATATTTATTTTTAGAAATTTTTTATTGGATTTACCAATGGCTTTGGGTCGTGTCTATTTTGGGGGCTTTACTGTGCAAAAAGGATACTAAATTTTGAGGTTGCAAAATGCAACCTCAAAACTATTTTACAATTCAATTTTAGGCTGATATTTCTCAAGCCACATATTAACTTGACACAAGTATGCCATAAGTTGAGGACCTGTCATTAATTGACCAAACCAAGGTCTAGTAAAAGCAGAGCCATTAGTTTCTAGAATTTCTAAAATATAATTTCTATTAAGTAATTCATTAATAGGAGCATTTTTGTTTTTCATAATTTTAGTAAGCATATCTTTAACAGTAGCTAAATAAGTAGGATTCCAAGTTTTAGGATAAGGGCTTTTCTTTCTGTCTACAATTTCAGAAGGAAGGATATCTTTCATAACATATCGTAAAAGACCCTTTTCTCTACCATTTAAGGCTTTCATTTCCCAAGGAATATTCCATACATATTGTGCTAACCTATAGTCACAGAAAGGAACACGTAGTTCGAATCCATTATACATTGCCATTCTATCACTACGGTCAAGTAAAGTTTGCATAAACCAATTTAAAGTCAAATAAGAAATTTTTCTTTTTTCAGCAGTTTCAGAAGAATCAGAATCTAATATTTCTACATTATCTAAAGTTTCATTATATCTAAAATCAATATAAGATTTTAAATCAATATTTTTACAAAGAGAAGGATTTAATAAATTTTGTCTTTCTGTAATAGCAATAGACCAAGGGAAGGTTCCAGATTTTAGAGCATCTTCTCTAAAGAACCATGGGTAACCGCCAAAAATTTCATCTGCACATTCGCCAGTTAAAGAGACAGTAGCAAAGTTTTTTACGTTTTTACATAAAAGAAGTAGGGAAGAGTCTACATCAGCCATTCCAGGAAAGTCACGTGCAATCATAGCATCTTCTAGTGCATTTGCAAGTTCAGGAGTATCAAGTACAATATTTTTATGATTAGTACCGTAATTTATTTGTCATTAAATTAATATAATAATTATCTGAATTAGGTTGAAAATCAGTTTTTTGGAAATTTTTATCATTATCAACATAATCTACAGAGAAAGTATTAAGAGGTGGTAAATTATGTTCTTTACAATAATTTGCAGCATATAAAGTTATAATACTTGAATCAAGCCCGCCAGATAGGAAGGTACATAAAGGAACATCAGAGACAAGTTGCCTTTTAATAGAATCTTCAAGTAAAAACTTAACAGTTTCACAAGTTTTTTCAAGACTGTCTGTATGAGGTTTACTAGTTAATTTCCAATACTTTTCAATATGAAGTCCAGAGTTGTTATATATACTAAAATGAGCAGGCTTAAGTTCAAAAATATCCTTAAATAAGCCATCACCAGAAGTATGGCAAGGTCCAAGTCCAAATAATTCACAAAGTCCTTGAGAGTCAATTTTAGCTTCTACATCTGGAAATTTTAGTAAAGATTTTATTTCAGATGCAAATATGAAATTGTCATTTTTTTGACAATAATATAGAGGTTTTACTCCAAAGTGATCTCTTGCCATAAATAATTCGTTATTATTCTCATCCCATATGGCAAAAGCAAAAATACCATTTAACTTATGTACTAAATCATATTTCCAATGAATGTACGATTTTAATAAAACTTCAGTATCAGAATGACTATTAAAGGTAAAACCAGCATCTAGAAGTTCATCTTTTAATTCTTGAGTGTTATACAATTGCCCATTATATACTATTGTATAATTATTTCCATGACATGAAAAACTCATAGGCTGTTTTCCACCTTCAGGATCTATAACAATTAATCTTTTGTGCCCTAAACATGCATGAGTGTTTATATAAAAGTTACCTTCATCTGGTCCTCTTCTTTCTATACAATTGCTCATTGTAGACAAAATATTTTTACAACTTTCATTTGCTATATTTTGCTTTAGATTAACAAATCCAACAATACCACACATATAAAAACTCCTTTTTTGATAATATATAAATAGTATATGCAAAATTTATAAAATGTTACTTTGGCTGAAAGATTCTATAATTATTATGGAGATTTATTTTTAATCTTATGGAATGTTTAGTACTACTTAATATGATAAGAAGTATATAAAAAGAAAGCATTACAGAAATAACTGAAATGCTTTCCTAATTTACTAGTATAGATACTAAACTTTAGTATCTATAAGGAAAATAATGCTAAGCAATTTGCAATACATCTTTAATTGTATTAAATTTTTGATTATCTTCAGGATCTGAAAGGTGATACTTTAAAGCGAATGCGTTGTAGTTAAGAACTTTATTGATAGTTTTTAATTTTACTAACTTGCTTATAGATATGAATTCTTTTATGTCACAACTTTTGGAAAAGTTATATGAAACACCTTGGGTTCTATCACCATTTTTTAGTAAGATGTATGCTCCCTCGTAAGCATATAAAATGAGTAAATTAGCTTCTGACATAATAATTTTCCTCCTAGAATGTTAATCGCATATTTTGCATATTACTATTATTATACCATAATCTACATAATATGTCAATATATTAAAACATATACAACAAAAAAGAGTACAATTTGTTACAATTCATAGTTTGAAAATTAGAGACCTATAGACAATATAATATTTATGACTTGTAACAAATTGTATTTTTTTTTCGGAAACGTAGAACCCCCCAGCTTAGCTGGGGGGATATAGGTTGCTAGACCGATTTAATTAAACAGGCTTACATACCTAATTCTTTTAATGTTCTATCTAAAGTAAGATAGAGTGGATTGGAGGGGTTAAAAACCTCAATATTACTATCTTCGGAAGGCTGATATCGCAGTAAGCGAATCACACCATCTACGATAAACACTTCTGATGAATAAGTGCATGGAGGGAATTCTATAGAAATGTTACCAGCATCATCTGATTGAACTCCGATTTCAGGATGCTCCAAAAGCCAAGCTTCCAAATTTAAGTCAAAGTTCATGTTGCTAAGTTCCTTAGAAATCCGTTTTCTTTCTGCTAATGTCATAGGGTATCCTCCTTAATGCTAAAAATTTCACTACAAAGATAGTATATCATAGTTTACAGAAAAAAGCAATTATATTTGACTGTAAATTTTACATTTTTTATATTTTTTTACAGTACTTAAAGCGTTGACCTTTGTAAATAAATGATAATTCTAAAAGTTCATTATGGAAAATAAAGAATGATAATGAATCAACATTTTCATTAATTTTGATAAATGTCTTGCCTTGAAATGTTTTAATAGTAATTTCAGGATGTTCATTTAAAAAAACATCTAAGTTACAATTGTAATCTCCAAGAGGGATAGCCTTTTCTAATATTTTTCCCATAAATTCCTCCTTTTATATTGTTACAGCTCTTCTTTAATAAACTTTTCTGCAATTAGTAAAATAGAGTTCCAAAATCTACTGTAAGCTAAAATTTCACCAGTATAGGAAAAAACATTTTGACTTAAGTAGACATTTAATTCTTCACGCCATGTACATTCTTTTCTTGTGTCAAATACTGCTAAACCAGTAGAAGGAAGAATACTTGGTAATTCTGCAAGGGTTTGCATTTTGATATGATGCCCATTGCCAAGTAGCATATAATTAAGTTCATTATAGCCCTGATAAAGGATTCCACCTTCAGAAGGCTTAGCAAAGAAATCTTTAACAGTCCAAGATTTACTGTTACGTGGATTAATTACCATCATATTATCTTTATTCCAAGTAAATTCAGGAATGAGGTAAGTTTCAATAAAATGATAATCAAGATACAAGTGACAGTACATACCAAAGAAGATAGAATTATTTTTGTCATACAGCTCTTTTTTTACCTCTTTCATATTAGGAACTACAAACCCTTGTACAGAAGCTGAAGTTCTATAGTGTGAAGCTTTTTTGTCAATAGCTAGGTCAGGAATTAAGTTACCAGAGAGAAATTCTAATTTGTTTACTCTGTTTCCAATGTACCGCAATACTTCTTCAGCAAAAGCTAAATGAGTTAAAATGTTTGGCATAATTAGCCCTCCTTAAAAATTTACTTAATGCTCATTGGCATTTGTTATAATAGTATATCAGGGAAACAAAATTATGTCAAGTAGAAAAAGCTATGTAAGTGTTACAATTCACAGTTTATAAAATTATATTGCCTAAATAGAAATTGAGCTGTGAATTGTAACATATAGGTAGCCTAATACGAAAAATGTCGGAAAATATCATTGACAAAAATATAACAAAATGCTTTAATGTAGATATAAATATTTAAAACAAATAGTTATAAAAATAAAAGAGTGTATATTAAGAAAAAAGCTGTTAATAATATAAATAATAGACCTTAATAAAATAAATTACAGTTAAGTATAAATTATTATATTACATAAGCACAATTGTAATTAAACCAAGGAGGAAACTATGAAAAATAAAGAAATTAGCATAAAAAAGAAAAGAAAAAGACAGGGCAATAAAGGAAGCATAGGAATGAACATAGCAATAGGAGTCGCTGTAGTAATAATAATATTTGTAATAGTAGTATTAGTAATAGCCCTAAATGAAGGAAGAAGCAAAAATGCAGGATTAAAAGAATCACAAAGTGAGAAAGTTATCCTAAATAGTGAAGAAGAAAATAAAAAAGAAGAGAGTAATAAAACAGAGCAAGGAGAAAAAATAAA
>CANRSN010000022.1 GCA_947642455.1 uncultured Clostridiaceae bacterium | reverse complement strand
ACTTGTTTCTACTATTGAAGTTATTTCATCATTTTTACTTCCTCCTACTGAGGTTGCCCATTCTACTTCATTGTCTGCATTATATTTTATTAACATTCCCTTCGAATAACCACTAACATTACTTAGAGTATAGTCTCCTATTTGGATACTACTTAGGAAATATCCTCCTACTACATACCCTCCATCACTTGTCTCTACTATTGAGGTTATTTCATCATTTTTACTTCCTCCTACTGCAGTTGCAAACTCTACTTCATTTTGTGCATTATATTTTATTAGCATTCCATCACTATAAGATGTTGAACCTGCATTTGTTAGGGTATAGTCTCCTACTTGAATACTACTACTTTTAAAATATCCTCCTACTACATACCCTCCATCACTTGTTTGTACTACTGAGTTTATATAATCCTCGTCACTTCCGCCTACTGAGGTTACCCATTCTACTTTATTTTCTGCATTATATTTTATTAGCATTCCATCTTCTCTACCATTATTTGTTAGGCTATAATCTCCTACTTGGATATTACTATCGAAATATCCTCCTACTATATATCCTCCATCAATAGTTGTTGCTATTGAATTTATAACCTCCCTATTACTTCCTCCTATTGAGGTTGCCCATTCTACTTCATTCTCTGCATTATATTTTATTAGCATTATGTCACAATAATATCCCGAATCTATACTATTGATTAAAGTATAGTCTCCTATCTGTATACTTTCTGAGGAAAAAAGTCCTCCTACTACATACCCTCCATCACTCGTTGAAGTTACTGAGGTTATTTGGTCATTATTATTTCCTCCTACTGATGTCGCAAATTCCACTTCATTTTCTGCATTATATTTTATTAGCATTCCGTCACTTTTACCTGTATTAGTTAAGGTATAATCTCCTATTTGGTTACTACTGCTTGCAAAATATCCTCCTACTACATACCCTCCATCACTCGTTGAAGTTACTGAGGTTATTCGGTCATTATTATTTCCTCCTACTGATGTCGCAAATTCTACTTCATTCTCTGCATTATATTTTATTAGCATTCCATCAGAATCACCTTTACTAGTTAATGGATATTCTCCTACTTGGAAACTACTACTAAAATATCCTCCTATTATATATCCTCCATCACTTGTCTCTGATACTGAAGTTATTTCATCAGAACTTGCTCCTCCTACTGAGGTTGCAAACCCTGCTTTTATGATAGTATCATTACTTGCCTCTCTCGAAGTTCCTATTCCAAAATATGTTGCATCTGCTAATTTATATTTATCATCTGATGCTTGTACTTCTACTGCTTTATATAATCCTTGTGGTAAATCTGCTGTAAATTCTCCATTTTCATTTGTTGTTAATACATTATATTCTGTTCCATCTATTATTTCTGGTGTTCCTACTAATTCACCTTTACTATTTCTTGCTGGCACTGTTCCATCGTCTACATTGTAGATAACAAATTTTGTGTTTGGAAGTAGTTCTCCTGTTTCACTATCCGTTTTTGTTAATTTGAATGATGGATTATCTTCTAATGTTATTGTTATATTATTTGCTTCTATTTCTGTATTTGCTACTATTCCCTGTGTATTGTTAAAACTAAATGTTCCATCTTCATTTTTAGTTACTTGGAATTCTATGTCTTTTATTTTTGAATATCCTTCTGGTGAAACTGTTTCTTTTAATATATATGTTTGGTCTATTTTTCTTGCTTCTTCATATGCATATAAGTTTGATATTGTTACTTTTCCTTTTTCTCCTATTTCTTGTGTATCTTCTATTTTTCCTGTTTCATATTTTGCTAATTCTTTTTCATCTTTTATTAGTTTGAATTTTGCTCCTGATAATAGATTTTCTGCATTTCCTTTTTCTACTTTTTTTATTGTTAAGTTGTATGTTGGTATTGGCTCATTTTCTATTTCTATATTTAATGTTGGTATTTCATTGTCTTTTGTTATTGTAACTGTTTTTATTGTTCCTTCTGTTATGTTTTCTATATAATTTCCTTCATTGTTTGTTAGTGTAAATTTTATTGGGCTTGCTAAATAATACCCCTCTGTTACTTTTACTTCTTCTAAGGTGTATTCTTCTCCTATATATAAACCTTTTGTATTAATTTCCCCATTTTGATTTGTTGTTAATATTCTTCCTGTACTAAATCCTTTTCCTGTTAGTCTGAATTTTACTCCTTGTAATACTTTTGTTGTTCCTTGTTCTAATTTAGTAATATGTAAATTTGCTCTTACTTCATCTTCTACTTCTAATTGTACTGTATTATTTCCTTTTGTTGCTTCTAATTTTCTAGTAGTTCCTGATAATTTTTCTACTATTAATTCTCCATTTTCTTCTTTTACTTTAAATTTAATTTCATCTTCATTTAACTCATATTCACTTGGTGTTTTTACTTCTTTTATAATGTATATTCTATCTACATATAAATCTTGTATTGTTAATTTTCCATTTTCTGCTGTTGTTCTTGTTATTGCCTCTTCTTTTCCTTCTTCTGTAACACTATATGTTGCACCTTTTACTTCTTTTTCTTTTCCTATTTGATATTTTGTTAGTTCTAAGTTATAGTGTTTTGCTATCATAAATCCTAATTTGTTTGGCTCTGTTTGTGTTCTATATTTTCCGTTTTCTGTATCTAAGCTAAAGTATACTGCATGATGACTAAATGTTGTTTTATTGTATTCTACTCCTTCTGGTATGTTTATTGTATAATTAAATTTATGTTTTTCTCCCTTTACTAGTGCATGGTCTCCTAGGTCTATTAAATAGCTTTTTACTTGTGCAAAATTGCTTGGCAAAGTTACCCAACCATTTGTCTCATCTTCTACGTCCTTAGTTGGGTTTTCTTGTTCTGAATAGTATACTTTTGCTATTTCTTTTAATTCTTCTGGTAATATTATTCCTGTGTTTGCCATTGTTGTACTAAAGTTTGAGTTCATATTGCTTCCATTTATTACATATGTGTTTCCTTCATATGGTATTTTTCCTAATATTGCTACTTCACTTATTGTACTTGTATAGTTATTGGTTATTTCTAATTCTATTTGTGCTGTTCTTTGTGTTTTTTCTACTTCTGCAATTCTTGGAGCTATTGTTATTTTTTCTGTTCCATCATAGTTTCTTGCTACTTGATTTGTAAGTAATGAGTTTGGAGCTACTAAACTTATACTTGTTGTTGCTTTTTGTACTAGTTCTGTTGTATTTAAGTTACTATTTACATCATATATGTCTGCTGTAGCATTGCTATATGTTGTTACATTTTCATTTGAAGCATATAGTTCTATCTCATTTGTTTGTGTTACGATTCTTGGATCTACGGTGATATCTGATTTTATTTCTATTTTGTAACTTGCTTCTTGCTCATTTTCTGTTAGTATTTTTATAAATATGTTTCCATCTTGTTCATATTTTTCGTAATTTGATATTTTTACACTTTTATTATTTATGTTTACATTTTTTATATTTATGTCTATTACACTTTGTGGTAGCTTTAATAAAAATGCGCCATTTACCCATTTTTCTGTATTACTATTTTCACTGTATTGTGCTACTATTGTTATTACACTATCTTTTTTTGTTTCTTGTGTACTCATTACTCTATCACTTATACTTACTGTTGCTATTGATATGTCTGATAGATAGCTTGCTCTATTTGTATCTGTATTTATATATTCTTCTCCTATGTATCCTACTAATGTTGATTTTATGTAATTTATGTTTAAAAATTCTTCTATTGTGTATTTTGTTGTTATTTTTTCATCATCTAGTTCTTTTACATGATATACTGTCATTGTTGATGATGGGTTCGTCTCACTTGTTTCTATTCTTACATGTTTTATTGGTATTTCATATTTGTATGGTTTTTCTTGTGTATAAGTATTCCAATTATTTTTTGTAAATGTTTCTATTAGTTCATCATTTTCTTCATTATATAATTTTATCCAGCCATCTTGTCCTAATATGTCTGTTGCTCCACTAAAATATATTCCTATATTTGTTGTTATGTCTTCCATGCTTTCTTCTGTTCCATTTGATTTTATAAATTGATCTGCTACTTGCATGGCTCCTTTTGCTGTTTCTTTCATAAGTATGTTTTGTGTTTTCCCATCTGTTCCTGTTTGTGCTATCCATTTTACTAAGTATGTATCATCTTTTTCTTCTTCTGATTTTCCATTATATATGTTTAATGGCTTTCTTTTTAATATTGAATTTGTATATGATGGATATGATATGTATTTTCCTACTTCTACATCAAACCTTGCTACTGTTCCTGCCATTTTTTTATAACTTACAACTACGGTTTGCTGTGCTTCATTTGATTTGTATGGATTCTTGAATTCGTTGTTTGTGTTGTTAAATCCTTCATAATATGCTTTTACTGGTATTCTTATTTCAAATGTATCATTTCCTAATTCTTTGTATGCTTCTAGTGGATATTCTATATTAAGTTTATATGTATTTGTTCTTGCTACACTTGTTACTATTCTTCCATTTTGGTCCACTGCTACTTCTTTTTGTGCTGTGAATTTCATTGTTTCTTCGTTATATGTACTCTCTATATTTGTTCCTTGTATTTCTACTTTTGTTGGCTTATATCCATTTAGTTCTGGTATTGTTCCTTCTATGTATGTTTTACTTATATTTAGTTGCCCTTTTGTCTCACTTGTTTGTATTTCAAAGTTTAGCTTTAGTTTGTTATTTTGTTCATCTTGTATGCCATCTATATATTTAGTTATATATCTACTTATTTGACATCCTACTGCTCCATGCCAATCTATTGCAAATTGTACTGTCTTTTCTATTGGTGTTTCTACTATTGTTCCATCTTCTTTTTCTTCTACATGTGTTCCTGTTAAGGTTACACTATTTATTTTGCTATAGTCATTTATGTTTGAACCTATTTTACTTCTTATTGTTCCTGTAAGTAGTTTTTGTGTTCCTGTTCCTATTTGATTGAATTCTATTGCTTTTATATCTGTTCCTATTGTGTTGTTTTTTATTTCATTATCTTTTGGCAATGATGTTTGTAAATAGAAATTTTCTCCATTTATTTCTATTTTTCCATCTTTTAGATATCCTTTTGTAAGCACGTTAAGATTCATGTATAGTGTATCACTTTGCCCGATTTCCCTACATGTTCCACGTATGCTTTCTGCATATCCATCTCCATCTAAATCTCTTAAAAAGAAGGCATCAAATTGTACATAGTTGAAATCTACTAGCTCTCCTGCTTCGTTTTCTACTTGTACTTTTTCCTCTCCTTCTTGCACTTGGTCATAGGTCATTGCTCTTGCAATTTCCCCTGCATTTTCTCTTTTTACTTCTTTGGGTGGTTTTACTAAATTAAGTATTGTAGCTATTACTGTTATTATGGTCAGTAATGCTATCCCCACCCCGACGAACATTTTTTTGTTTGTTTTTTTCTTTTCTTCCATGTTTCTATCTTTCCTTCCTTCTCATCAATACAAACTCTTGGACGTTCATTCTCTTCTCATATTTAAATTTTGATTTTATTTCAAATGCTCTTGTTGTTTGTGCTTGTTTTGGTTCAAAAAGTTTATCAATTTTGTTTATTCATAAAAGATTAACCATTTTAATTCTCTTGTGTTTGCTTTGATGATTGAAATTTTTCTATAATTCGTTACTTGTATTTTTGCATATTTGTTTTTACTTGTAAATGGTAGTTTTTTCTTGTTTTTCTGGTTCTCGTGTTTTTCTATTACGGAAGCTACTTTCTTGCGTTTTTTTACACTTTTTTGTCTTTTTTATTACACTTTTGTAATATTTTGTTTTTTTGTGTTTTACTATCAAGCTATATAAATTTTTCTTATCTCTGAATTGTAACTAGTTTTATAATTTATTTACAGCTATGAATTTGTGTTTTTTGGCATTTTAAAAGACTGATTTTTGGCTTATCAGTCTTTGCTTTTTATTTGTTTTGTGTTATTTCTATATATGGTTTTAGAATAGTATTCAATTAACATTATTTTTTCTTCTGTATCCATATTTTCTATTATTGCATCTCGTTAATTTCATCGTCAAAATAATATTCAGGAATTATATATACTTCAATATTATTTTCTTTAAAGGTTTTTACTTGTTTTGTTGTAAGTAATATGTCTGATGAAATGTATAATCTTTCACATTTCTCTATTTCTTTAATATTTAAACTAAATATGTCTAATTTCTCCTCATCCAATATTACTTTTATTCTCTCATCATCTATACTAATTCCATTTTCTAGTTGTATTAAGTTTTTGATATTGAATAATAAATTTTCTTGTATGTTTTCTTCTTCGGTATTTATTCTTGGTATGTATGTTGTTTTGTAATATTTTAAATTTGCATTAATACCATTTGAATATTCTGTATTATCTTTTCTTCTGCCTGTAATTATTGTTTTTAATCTTTGATATGTTATATCTTCACAAATATTATTTTCGTTATTAGTACATAAGATAAACTTTCTACTTCCATTGTCCTCGCGATTTAGCTCTAATACTGCTTGTGCCGTTGTTCCACTTCCAGCAAAGAAATCTAATACTATTGCATTTTTATTATTTCCTACAACATGAAATATTAAATCTTTAATCAATTTTACTGGCTTTATAGTTTCAAATCCATGTTCTTTAGTTCCCAATATGTTATTTAATTCGTTCTTAGCAGATTCTGCTGTTCCTATTTCTTTAAAAAACAATGACCAAAAAGGTTTCATCTTTACTTCTTCATCTTGTGGTCTAATTCTGAAATATACTTTGTCATTCTTAACTATTAAATCATTTCTTTGCTTATAATGTTCTATTGTATCTTTTCCAAATTTCCATTGATTCCCTTTTTTAGGCATTATTCCTTCAATAGGAAATATCATCGTTTCTCTTCCTCTAATTCCTATTGCTGACATTTCTCCTAATTTTTCTAGTCTATAATAATTTCCTTCTTCATCTATACTAGGGTATTCTCTATCTGCTTCATAATTTAAACAGAACTCATATTTTTCACTTTTATTTTTATATACAAATATAGATTCTGTTTTTGACTGCAACATATATTTAGCTGTTTTAGTGTTTTGACATTTAGTTCTTTTTTCCCAAACTATATTTCCTACAAAATTACATTCTCCAAATACTTCATCACATATTAATTTTAATTGTGCTTGTTCATTATCATCTATTGATATAAAAATTATCCCATCTTTTGTAAGTAATTTCTTAGCAATTTCCAATCTTTTATATATAAATGATAACCATTTACTATGTCTATAACCATCTTCTAAATCTACTATTTTGTCATTATATATAAAATCATTTGCACCTGTATTATATGGCGGGTCTATGTATATTACATCTATTCTCTCCTTATATGTTTTTTCTAATAAATATAAACTATGTAAATTGTCTCCCTCTAATAAAAAATTAAATTTGTCATTTTTATTTGAAACTATTTCTTTGTTTTTTATTTCTTCAAAAGTTGGTATTTTTGTCTTTAATTCTTCATCTACTTTCTCTTCGTGTTCTTCCCATAATAATCCATATTTCTTTTTTGTAAGTTCATATTCTATTAGACAAAGATTTTGTAATGTTTCTTCATCATGTATGTTTTCTTTTATTTTTGAAATTGTATTTAACATTTTATCACGTCTGATTTTAGATAAGTTTGTACTCATTATTTTGCCTCCATTTCTACATATAAAAACTCTAGTATAATTTATATCATAAAAACCCCTTTTTAACAACAAGATGTAAAAAATTCCGATGATAATGCGTAACTATTTTCTAGTACAATTTGTTACAATATATTTGATAAGTTATTCATAGTCTTTACTCCTGTTAAAGCTACTATTTCTAGTAATCGTAATAATTTGTATATTTAAAGGACAGACTTGTAATATTTTTATAATATTACATTGGTCTGTCCCTTTTGGGACATTTTTGTCCCGATTTGCTCCGTCCCATTTTGTCTTTTAAGTCCTGTTTTGCTCTCTTTTGCCCTATTTTGTTTTATTATATTTCTTCTTTAAGTATACCAAAACTGCTCCTGTAAATATTGCTCCTGCTGTTGTTATTATTGCTACAATTTGCTCTGCTCTACCTGTTTTTACACTTGTTATGATTTCGGCTGATGATTCGTTGTCGTCTAGGGTTGTTTCTTTGTAGTTTGCTGGATTGCTTGTATTTGTTACTTTTACGGTGTTTTTACTGCTTCCGAATTTTTCTAGTTGGTTTACCCATTTTAGTGTTATGTTTAGTATTTTTTCTTCTCCTGCTTTTAGGTTTACTGTTGTTTGTAATGTTCCATTTGGCATTTGTGTCCAACTGTTTCCTGTATTTTGTGTGTTTTTATCATTTTGAGCATTTCCAGCATCTCCTGTATTTTGGGTGCTTAATGTGTTTGTTTTTGTTACTACTTCATAGCCTGATGGGATGTTTTCTACTACTTTTGCTGTTCCTTCTATTTCTCCTGTGTTTCTTACTTTTATTGCATATGTGATTTCTAGTTGTGCTTGTTTTATTGCCTTAGCTACTATTTCTACTTTCATTGCTTTTTTGTTTGTTATGTGTTTTTCTTGTCCGTTTAATACTACTCTTTGTAGTTCTTTTTCTACTGCAATGTTGAATGTTTTCTTTTGATAGTAGTAGATTACTGTATCTCCATTTTCTGTTAGCTCTCCTACTGCATTTGCTGGAGCTTTTATTAGCTTGTAATATGGGATTTCTTTTTCTTCTGTTTTGTATTTGTCTCCTGCATTTCCTGTTATTTCATATCTGTATGTTTTTTCTTCTGTTGTTCCATCTTCTTTTTCTTCTACATGTATTCCTGTTAGTGTTACACTATTTATTTTACTATAGTCTTTTATATTTCTTCCTATTATATTTAATTTAAGTTAAAAAAGTTCGTAGATAGAACCGAGTTAGGTGTGTGGTAGCACTTGGCTCATTTTTTGTAGAACAACAGGAGCATGATTAAAATATTTAGACCTTTTAGATTACTTTTCATGCCTCGTCTTCGTTCGCCCGCCAAAATTGCTTTAGCAATTTTGTATGGAACGTTTGGTATATGAATCATAAACCAAAAAGAAAGTATAGCATTGTGGTAGAGCTATACTTTCTTTTTTTGGCTAGCTAAGCCTCATCTTGCTTTTGGTCATTCAATTTACTATTATTGCTAACAGTATCAGTTTCCTGATCTGTTTCTTAAGGATGATTTATTATACTTTATTTTTATTTCAAAAACAATGTTTTTTAAGCAATTTCTACAATTGATTATCTTGATCTAATTTATTTTTATTTCTGCATAGTTTCCTATTTATTTACGTTTTGAAACTCCCCTTCTTACTATTTTCTCCAATGGTTTGTATGAGTCATTTGATAGTATTTCTTTTGATATAAATATTCCATTATATTTTTTTATTTTATATGTTACGCTTTTTACTCCTGGGAAGCCTTTTTGTTCTTCTATTTCTATGCCTTTTTCTAGTTGTTTATCCTCTATATAGTTTACTGTATTTGGAATTACTTCAATTATATCTGTTTGTATTGATATTTCATATTCTTTTTCTTCCTCTATTCCATATATTTCTACTTTTACTACTCCATTTTTTACTGTTGATACTATTTTTATGGGATATGTTCTCGTATTTAAAAATTGAAAGTCTATTGTCCCCCAAGACACTGTTGCATCTCTTCCCTCTTCTACATAACTTGTTGTAAATATATGATTTGCTCTATTTATTATTTCTAAGTTTGCATATATTACTGCATTATATAGTGTTGATGATAATTGGCATATACCTCCTCCTACTCCTTTTACTATTTTTCCTCCTGAATATTCTGTTGACTCTTTGTATCCTTCTTTTATTGTTCTTTCTCCTACTATTTTATTATATGAAAATATTTCGTTTGGCAATATTACTGTTCCATTTATTTTTTGTGATGCTAGTTCCAGATTTATACTTCTATTTGTGTTATTTATATTATACATTGTTGTAAATTCTGATAGTTTGCTTGGAAATGCTTCTTTTCCTAGTTCTTCTATTGTTTTTTCTGGTATTGTTATTTTTAATGGTATTATATATTCTTCTTTTTCCTCTTTTATTATGTTTTTTGCTTCTTCTTTTGTTATTGCAAAGTCTACTCCATTTATATGTGGTTGTACTTGTATTGGATCTTTTTTTATATACGCATTTTGTACTTGTTTGTATATTTCTTGATGTATTTCTTCTATGTCTATTTCTTTTGGCTTGACTTTTTTTATTGGTATTATTATTTCTTGTTTGCTGTTTTGTTGTATTTCCTGTTTTATTTTTTTTACTAATTCTTCTTTGTTTATTTCTATTCCCTCTTTTCCTTTTTTTATGATTAGATTTGTATCTTCTATATAATAATTGCTTTGTTCTACTGCCCCTGGTAATTTCTTACTTATCTCTTCTATTTTTTTATCTAATTTATTTTCATCAATGTCTATTTGTATTTCTATATTTTTTCCAAATATCATTGTGTATATTATTTCATAATTATTTTGAATTATGTTGCCTTGCCTTCCTATTTTGTATATGTCTGTTATTGCTTTTTCTATATCTATTTTTGTATTTATTTCTTGTAGGTTTATTCTTTCTTCATTTTCTTTATATCTTAGTTTTATTTCTCTTGTTATTAATTCTTCCTTCCATTCTTCTATTTTATTTTTTAACTCTTCTTGGGTTAAATCTGATATTTCTTTTTCTTGTATTTTTATTCCTTTTATTGTTTTTTGGTTTCCCATATTTATTATGGCAAATATTGTTGAAAAAATTAGTAGTATTATTATTGATATTGATGAGTATATTATTATTTTTATTTTCATTTTTATTTTCATTCCTTCCTAGTATTTTTTATTATGCTTGTTTTAGACTTTCTTTATTACTATCTTCTTTTATTATATTTTATTTTTTATTTTATATTATATATTTTTCAACGATTTTGTGAATTGTTACTATTTTTTTATATTTTTTTTATTTACTTATAGACAAATTTTTATTTTATATATATAATATTTAAGAATAGTGTAGAAAGAAGTATTTATTTGTTATTATTTAGCTTCATTTTGCTATTCTTGTATTTTGTATAAAATGAAGTTTTATAATAATATATTTTCATTCTATGACTTAAATGAGAAAGGAAGATATTTTTATGTTAGGTTCTTTGTTAAATAAGGCTCGAAAGGATAAGGGGATTACTAAAGCTCATGTTTCTAGGACTACTGGAATTAATATTGGTCATTTAACTCATATTGAGAAAGGTGAACGTAACCCTAGTCATAAGGCTTTGAAAAGTATTTGCAAGGCTCTTGATATTCCTTATATGCCTGCTTCTTATACTTACGATAGATTTATTTCTGAAGATCAAACTAGGTATAAATTGTTAAAACATATTTCCTATGATAGGGTTCCTTGTGTGGATTCTATTACCGATTTTATTCCTTGTCCTACTTCTGCTACTTGTGCTTCTATTGCTGTTAAGGTTAAGGATGATTCTATGGAAAATACTTTGTTAAAGGACTCTTATGTTTTTGTTGAGTTTAATGCTAATTTGAATAATAAGGATATTGGTATTTTTTCTTATAATAATGAAATTTTGATTAAGCGTTTTGTTATTAGAAAAGATAAGTTGATTTTAAGATCTGATAATAAGGCTTATGCTGATATCGATATTGATGAAAATTCCGATTTTACTATAATCGGAAGGGTTCATAAGGGTAATTAATTTTTTTTTACATTTTTTGATATTTTTTGTTAAAAAGTACTTGAATATTACAATTTTTAATAATATAATATAGTAACTAAAGATAAATTTGAGGAGAGATTATAATGGAATTAGTTAAGAATATTTTTTTTAATACGGATAAATTGGTTGAAATGTCAACTGTTAAGGTGTCTTATGCAGGTTATTTGTTTCAAAAGGGTGTAAATGAAGTTTATTTTCATTACGGTTTTGGCTCTAATTGGAATGATGCTGCTGAAGTTAAAATGGTTAAAACAGAATTAGGCTTTCAATGTGAAATAGATATTCCGGAAACTGATACTCTTAGCTTTTGCTTTAGAGATGCTTCTGGTGAGTGGGATAATAATTTTGGTCAGAATTTTTCTTTCCCTGTTGAAAAAATTGAAGTAGAAACTGAGGAAGATAATATTACTAATGAGGAGTTATCTTTAATTACTACTAGCGAAACTGGTATGGAAGTTCGTAAAGGTTTAAGAAAATCTTATATTTTAAGTAAAAAAATTAAACTTGCTATTTATAAAATTATTCATTATGTTCCAAAACTTATTTCTGGAAATTATAAAAGAAAAGTTGAAGAATAAATGTAAATGAGAGGTGTTTGTTGTATTTTAACTCCCTCTCATTTTTTGTATTGCAATAGATAATTGAAGTTTTTATATATTCCAACCTCCATTTACTGATATTATTTGACCTGTTACATATTCGTCTTCTATTAGCCATTTTACAGCTTTTGCTATTTCAAGTGTACTTCCTATTCTACCTAATGGTATTTCGCTTATAATGTCATTTTTGTCGCTTCTAGATATATTTTTATTCATATCTGTTTCTATTATTCCTGGTGCTATTGAGTTTACTCTTATATTTGATGGTCCTACTTCTTTTGCAAGTGCTTTTGTTAAACCATCTAAGCCTGCTTTTGCTACACTATAATGTACCTCACATGATGCTCCTGTTGTTCCCCATATTGATGATATGTTTATTATACAACCTTTTTTGTTGTGTATCATGTTTGGCAATACTTCTTGACACATGTGAAATGCTGATGTTAGATTTGTATTTATTATTGTGTTCCAGTCTTCCTGTGTTATGTCTGTAAATAGTTTTGTTTGTGATATTCCTGCATTGTTTATTAGTATGTCTATGTTTTTATATTTGCTTATTGCAAAGTTTACTAATTTTTTTACTTCTTCTCTTTTTGATACGTCTGCTTGGAAGATTTCCACATGCTGTCCATTTTTTGTGGATTCTTCTTGTATTTTTTTTGCTTTTTGCTCTGATTTGTTGTAATTTAATATGATGTTATGACCTTCCTTTGCTAGCTCTTTTACTATTGCCTCTCCTATTCCTCTTGAGCCCCCCGTTATTATTACTGTTTTATTCATTTTTTACACCACCCCTCCTGAAAAAATAGGTGTTAATATAGGTCTTATATTGATATTCTTTTTGACATTTATTAGAACAATATTTAGAACGTTTTTTTATTTCTTTATTGTAATTTATACAATTCACAATAATCACCTTCCAATTTTATTTAGTAATAGCTTTTTTATAATTTAGAACAAATCGGAAAGCCTTTAAATTAGCATAACTTTAACTTTTCTCTTTGGCTTTCCGCAAATTTGTTCTGTGCCAAATTTTTTTTAAATTTGTGCACAATGTTTGCGAAGCTTTTTATACAATAGGAAAAGTCAGTATGACTTTCCTATTGTATAAAAACAAAAAACCAAGCAAGTTTTATAACAAGCTTGGTTTTAAGTATGGAGCCACTTGCCCGAATCGAACGGGCGACCTACTGATTACAAGTCAGTTGCTCTACCATCTGAGCTAAAGTGGCATTTGGTGACCCCTACGGGAATCGAACCCATGTCTCCGCCGTGAAAGGGCGATGTCTTAACCGCTTGACCAAGGGGCCATAAAATATGGCTAGGATTTAGACTAGTTCTAAATCCTAGTATGGTGAGCCATCGCGGACTCGAACCGCGGACAACTTGATTAAAAGTCAAGTGCTCTACCACCTGAGCTAATGACCCATGTGAGTTGCATAAATGCAACTGCTTTTATAGTTTACTATATTTTTTTGTATTTGTCAACTAATTTTGTAAAATTTTTGCTTTTTTTTTGTAATTTTTGTGTTACTTTTCACAGCTCAATTTCTATTTAGGCAATATATAATTTTATCTCTCGTGAATTGTAATGTATTTTTTGTGAATTCTTTATTTTCTACTTGCCTTTCTTATACTTTTATTATGCATTTAGTTGATTTACTAATTCATTTACATCTATTCCATGTACTTGACATGCTTCTTCTAATGTTTCTTCTTGTGATGCTGGACATCCTAAGCAATGCATTCCTGCTCCTAATAATACTTCTGCTTTTTCTGGGGCATTTTCTAATATTTCTCCTATTTTTGTCTCTCTAGTAAAATTCATAATTTCCTTCCTTTCTCCTAACTTGTCGATTTTTAGGTTATTTTAAGAACTTTTATCATTTTAACATATTTTTCAAAAAAAGTATAGACAAATTTAAAAAAATATTGTATTATTCGTTAAGTCATGGTTACAGTTCACAGTTTATTTTATATTTAAGTAATATATAATTTTACAAACTGTGAATTGTAACAAGTCATAGTTACACTTTTATTTTTAAGGAGATGATGTCTATATTAATTCATACTTTTTTTATATTACTTATTATTAATTCTTTTATCACTTTTTATTCAATTTATAGTTTTTTTGAAATTTATGTATTTCATAACTTACAAGGTTCTAAATTAAATCTAAAGTTAAAAACTAACAGGAGGTGTTAATTTACGAGATTTTTATTTGTTTTACTTTTTTCTATTATATCATGTTATTTAGCATATATATTTTTTTATCCACTATTTTTATCAGGTACTGTTATAATACCATATGGTTTACATCCTTTTAACATTTGTGAAGAACAAGCAAATTTGTGGAATATATTAAAATTATTGTTTATTTTTACTTATATTTTTGCTAATATTATTATTTCTAATTTTATTTTTTCCAAAATAAAAGTTTTACTTCCTAAAAGAAAGTCAAAAAACTTTAATTCTAATACTAATTCTTTGCAACTGTTAGTCGGGAAAAGTTTAGATAATAACAATATTTATATTTCCGAAAAAAGTCTTTATCAAAATGTTTTAATAACAGGAACTATCGGCACTGGAAAAACAAGTAGTGCTATGTATCCTTTTACTAAGCAACTTATGGGTTATAAGCATTTATCTAAAAATGAAAAATTGGGTATGTTAATTTTAGATGTAAAAGGTAATTATTTTTCACAAGTGTCTGAATATGCTAAAATTTTTCACAGAGAAAATGATTTAATAGTTATTGATTTAAGTGGAAAAATTAAATATAACCCTTTACACAAGCCCTATCTGAAAGCTTCTGTTTTGGCAGATAGATTGAAGACTATTCTTCTTCTTTTTTCTCCTAATAATTCTGAATCTTTCTGGCTTGATAAGGCAGAACAAATTCTAGCTGAATGTATTAAATTGTGTAGACTTTATAATAACAATTATGTCACTTTTGAAGAATTACATAAGTTAATTATTTTTCCTAATTATTATTTAGAAAAAATTTCTATCTTAAAAGATAAATTTGTAAAAAATTTACTTTCTAAAGAAGACTGTTATAATTTGTTATCTGCATTAAATTTTTTTGAAAGAGAATTTAAAGTTTTGGATGACAGAACTATTTCTATTCTTAAATCTGAAATTAGTCGAATTACTAATTTATTTGTTTCTGATTATAAAATAAAAAATGTTTTTTGCCCTTCTAAAAAAGATTTGAATTTTCTTGGTTTTTCTGATGTTATTAATAAAGGAAAAATTGTTATTTTAAATATGAATATTGCTGATTATAAAAACCTTTCTAAATTAATTGCTGCATATTTGAAATTAGATTTTCAAACTGAAGTGATGAGTAGATTAACTAATTCTAGTTTTTCTAAAAGGCCTGTTGTGTTTATTAGTGATGAATTTCATGAATATGTTACTTCCTCTGATTCTGCTTTTTTTGCACAGAGTAGAGAGGCTAAATGTATTAATATTGTTGCTACTCAAAGTTATACTTCTCTGCTAAATACATTAAATAATACTTCGACTGTTAAGGTTATTATTCAAAATCTGGTTAATAAATTGTGGTTTAGAACTGATGATATTTTTACTATTGAAGATGCTCAAAAACAAATTGGTAAAGAGGAAAAAGAAAAAGTTTCACAAACTTATACTGAAGGTGCAAAGGAAACTAATTTTAATTATTTGTTTAATAAGCTAAATTCTAAAAATTCTAATATTTCTGAATCTTTTAATTCTTATTTTCAAACAGATTATATTTTTGATACTAATTATTTTACTCAAAATTTAGAAGTGTTTTCATGTATATGTTTTTTGTCAGATGGTGAAAAAATTATTAAGCCTCAGAAAATAAATATGTTACCATTTTTTAGGTATTAATGTTTTTTATCTTTTGTTTACAGTGTAAATATTTTCATAAATTTTAAGTCACCTACGCTTATGTTATTATGAAATATTCTCTATTAACTTTTAATACATTTTTCTTCTATATAATAAATATTTTTCCTGTATTAAAAACTAGTTTATAGGTATCTTATAAAAACCTAAATATATTGTTAAGGAGTTTTTTATGAAAAAGAAATTTTTTTATTGTTTTATTTTTATTATTATTTTTTTGTTTTACTTTTCTAATTTTTGCTTTGCTTGGGGTGAACCTGAACTTGTTAATAAATTGAATAAGGCTTTTGAGTCTGTTAGAGATTGGCTTATTAAATTAGCTACTCCTGCCGCAGCTGTTGCTGTCGGTACAGGTATTTTTATGAAAAAATTTAGTTTTGGTGATGAAGAAAGAATTAGACTTGGTAAAAAATTAATTAAAGGTAGTTTGTTTTCTTATGCTTTCATTTTGGCAATTAATTTAATTTTATCTGCTATCAAATCTTTGGTAGGGTAGTTTTCATTTTTTATACATGTATCTTATAGTAAACAGAAAGGAATTGTTTTTTATGAAATTTGTTTTTCCTCAAAATTATAATTTTAAATATAAGTTGTTTGGTTTATTTGATTTCTCTACTATTATTTTTAATTTAATTTGGTGTATCTTTATTTTTATTTTAATTAATTTATTTTTTTATGATTTATCTTTAAAAATAATTTTATTTATTATTTTTTCTTTTCCTATGTTGTTACTTAGTGCAATTGGCTTTAATCACGAAAATTTTATTTATGTTATTTTTTATTTTATTAAATTTTTAAAAAATAAAAAAATTTATTTATTTCAAAAATAATTTAATCATTGTAAAAAACAAACTGTTTTTTTGCAAATATTATAAAAGGAGGTATAAAAAACGGAATCTCAATCTAATATTACGGAAATAATTATTAGCACAATTAATACTATTTTTGGAAATTTATTTTCTTCTATTGATAATAATATTTATTCTCTTTTAGACGAATTAACTTTTGTTGATAATAATATTTTAGAAAATTCTTTTTTTGAAAAACTATTTAATTCTAGTATAAATAACAGTATAATTATTATTGCTAATTCTCTATTAATTGGATTTGTAATTTATTATTGTTTTAAATTATTATTTTCTAATTTATATTACATAGAAGTTGAAAGACCTTATCAATTTATTTTTAAATTAATAATTATTGGCATTTGTATTAATTTTTCTTATTTTATTTGTAGTCAAATTATTTCTATGAATAATTTAATCTCTTCGGCTATTCAAGAGATTGGAAAAAATGTTTTGAATAAAGATATTTGTTTTAATAGTTTAATTACTGAATTAAATTCTATTATTGGTGTAGGAGAAGATAGTTTTAATATTTTTTCTTTGGATGGAATTATTAAAGGTTTTATTTCTTTTGGACTTTTTAATTTAATTTTCTCGTACTCACTACGATATATTTTAATAAAGGTTTTTATTTTATTATTACCATTTTCTTTTTTAACTTTAATTAATAATTCTACTTCTTGGTTTTTTAAGACTTTTTTTAGAAGTTTTATTAGTTTATTGTTACTGCAGTCTTTTGTTTCTATTATTTTATTAATTGTTTTTTCTATTAATTATAATTCTGGAAATTTACTGTCTAAACTATTATATATTGGAGGTGTCTATGCTCTGATTAAGGCTAACTCTTATATTAGAGAATTGCTTGGTGGCATTTCTACCGATTTTTCTAGCTATTTTAGTAATTTGACTAATAGTATTTCTCGTAATTCATAATAATTGACTAACACATTTTATTGCTCATTTATGGTAACAATCTAAAATTGCTTTGGCTACTTTAGGTGGAACATTTAGTAAAATTTTATATACTATTACAGCAAAAAAGAGTACAATTTGTTACATTTCACAGATTAAAATCAGAATTATATAAGTACTATACAAGTTTTTTTACTGGCTTCGTGGGTAGCTCTGGGTCATGTTCACTCTTTGAGCTTCCCTTAAGCAAAACTTTGTTAAAATAAATATTATAGTACTTAAGTGAATGTTATATCTGTGAAATATAACAAATTGTACTCTTTTTTACTGTTACAGTTCTCTTCTTCCTTCTAAGGCTTTACTTAAAGTTACCTCATCTGTGTATTCTAAGTCTCCACCTACTGGTATTCCATGTGCTATTCTTGTTGCTTTTACTCCCAATGGTTTTACAAGTTTAGAAATATACATTGCTGTTGCTTCTCCTTCTACTTTTGGATTTGTTGCAAGTATTATCTCTTTTACTTCTCCTTCCATTAGTCTTGCTAATAATTCTTTTATTCTTATTTCATCTGGTCCTATTCCATTCATTGGTGATATTGAACCATGTAATACATGATATAACCCTTTAAATTCATGTGTTCTTTCCATTGCTATTACATCTTTTACATCTTCTACTACACATATTACTTTATTGTCTCTTGCAGGGTTTGCACATATGTTACATGGATCTGTATCTGATATGTTATAGCATTTTGAACAGTATTTTAAGTTATGTTTTGCATCTTGTATTGCTGATACAAATTCTTTTATTTCTTCTTCTGATTGGTCTAACATATAGAAAGCAAGTCTTGCCGCTGTTTTATTCCCTATACTTGGTAATTTTTCAAATGCTTCTATAAGTTTTTCTATTGATGGTGAATAATATGACATACATGTTCCTCCAATTGTTACATAATTCCTGGTATGTTGTATTTTCCTAACCCTTGTGCTTGTGCATCATCTACTTTTCTTAGTGCTTCATTTACACATGTAATTATTAAGTCTTGTAACATTTCTACATCTTCTGGGTCTATTACTTCTTTTTTTATTGTTATTTCTTTTATTTCTTTTTTACCTGTTACTTTTGCACTTACTGCTCCTCCACCTGCTGTTGCTTCAAATTCCTTTCCTGCTAGTTCTTCTTGTGATTTTTCTATATCTGCTTGCATTTTTTTTGCTTCTTTCATTAATTGATTAATATTCATTCCTCCAAATCCCATTCCTCCTGGGAATCCTCCTCTTTTTGACATTTCATATCATCCTTTCTTGCTTTATTGTAGGAGTATATAGTTTTTTAAAGATTCTTCTTTCAAACTATTTTCTCCTTATTTAAGTTTTGTATATTAGTTTATTAGCTATAAACGTTTTTATATAATTTTTGTTTGTTATATAAACTTTTATTATTCTATTATATTTAGTGGTAAGTCCATATTTTGTGCTAGCTCTTGTATTGGATTTTCTTCTTTATGTACTACCTCTACCTCTTTTGAATTTATTAGTTTTATTCTCATTGGATTTCCACATTCTATTGAAACTTTCCTTTCTAGTTCAGTCATATTTTCTGGCTTTTCTAGTATGTCTTTTGCAAATGAATTTAATCCTTGTGGAAATTCTATTCCTATTACCATGTCGTTTACTTTACTTGCAGTTGTTCCATCCAATGTTGAATATATGGGCATTTTTCCTTCTTGCTTTAATTGTTCTAATATTTTTTGCCATGTTTTTAGTTTCTCTCCTAGTTGTAGTTTTTGTTTTGGTATTATTTTTTCATTTTTTTTTTCGTTTTCCACATTTAGTACTTTATTGTGGATATCTTTTGTATCTATGTTGTTTATTTGATTTTCTAGCTGTGCTAGTTTTCTTTCTAGTATTTCTATTTTTGGATTTTCTATATTTTCACCCTGATTTGTACTTGTTGTTTCTTGTAGATTACATAATTTAATTATGCCTACTTGCATCATTATGTTTTTTTGTGTTGACCATTTTATTTCATTTTCTAGATTTGATAGTTCATATATTATATTTAGTAGTCTTTCTTTTGTTATATTTTTTTCTATTTCTTCTATTTTCTTTTTTTCCTCATCACTGTATATATCAAGGGTCTTACTTGTTTTGTATACTAATATGTCTTTTACATATTTTATTATTTCCCATAATAAATATTGTAAGTCTTTTCCCTCATTTATAACTTCATTTAGTGCATTTAGTGCATTTTCTACATTATATTCTACTACCGCTTCTACTATTTTATGAATATATGTTAGTTTTGGTATTCCTACTAAGTCTTTTATTTTGTTTTCGTCTATTTGCGTTTCACCATCTTGTATACATCTTTCTAGTATACTTAGTGCATCTCTCATTGCTCCTTCTGATAGTACTGCTACTACTTTTAGAGCTTCTTTTGTTATTTCTATTCCACTTTCTTCACATACATATTTTAATCTTTTTTCTATGTTCTCATTTGATATTTTTTTGAAGTCAAACCTCTGACACCTTGAAAGTATTGTTGCTGGCAATTTTTGTGGCTCTGTTGTTGCTAATATGAATTTTACATGTGTTGGTGGCTCTTCTAGTGTTTTTAATAGTGCATTAAATGCTCCTGTTGATAACATATGTACCTCATCTATAATGTATACTCTATATTTTGCAAGTGTTGGTAAAAAGTTTACTTCGTCTCTTATTTGTCTAATATCTTCTACACTATTATTTGATGCTGCATCCATTTCTACTATGTCTGTTAGGCTTCCTGAAATTGCTGCTTTGCATATTTCGCATTCATTACAAGGCTCTCCACCTTGAGGATTTAAACAGTTTATTGCTCTTGCTAGTATTTTGGCTGCTGATGTTTTTCCTGTTCCACGTCCACCATTAAATAGATAGGCATGTCCTACTCTCCCTATTGTTATTTGATTTTTTAGTGTTTTTGTTATATGTTCTTGACCTACTATTTCTGAAAATGTTATTGGTCTAAATTTTCTATATAGTGCTGTATATGCCAAATTGTTCACCCCCGTTATAATTTAGCAATTTTATTTTCCTTTGCTATGCTACTATGTGTGTTCTATTATATGGTAAAAAAGGTATAATCTTTTCGTTTTTCTATGGAAAGTACCTTCACACATAACTTGCTATTTATTGCTGCTTCCTTCCAGATCTGACAAGGTTCATAGGGCTATGTTGAATTTACTCTCCATACAAAAACGAAATTTTTATACCTTTCTTATTATATACTGTATTTTTTATTTTAGCAATAGATATTTTTATTTTCTTTTAAATATGAATTCTTTTTGATTTGTATTTTCTGTACTACATCTTCCTTCTTCTATTATATTGCCACATGGTAATGTTTGTTTTATTGTTGATTTATAGCTTCTATTTTTTGTATTTATTGTGACATCTAAACTTATTTCAAATTCTAGCTGTTCTTTTTTTATGTCTGTTTTTGATATTATTGTTCCATCATGTGTTACTTGTTCATTTTCATTTGATATGTATTTTGTAAAATTTGTATTTGATATTCTTATTACTAAGTTTCCACCTTGATTTCCTATTTGTAAAGTTTTAGCATCATTTTTAGTTGAGCCTCTATATTCTAATTTATCTTGGACTAATAGGTCGTCAGAATATATGAAGTTTCTTCCTTCTCCACTGTTTGGCATATATATTTTTATTTGACCTACCTCTGGCTCTTTTGTAACTTTTATGTTATCTATTACTATGCTTTTTATTACTTCATTATTTTTTTCTTCTTCATCTTCTAGTTCTTTGTTTTTTTCAAAGTAAAAATATATGTCATTATTTTGGTATATGTCTAAATTCCACTTTTGTTCTGCGTTTTCTTGTATTTCTACTCCTTCTGCTGTACTTATTGTTGTTATTTTTGTAAGTACAAATGGAAGGTCTTTTTCACCTTCTATCTGATATATTATTGCTACCATTACTGCTACTATTATTGTTATAAGTATTATAGATATTGCTACTGCTGCCTTTATTTTTTCTTTTTTATTGCTTACTTCCATCTATTTTCTCCTTTATTGTATATATATTCATTTTTTTCAATAGTATGTCTACTTTTTTTGTTTTCTTAATTTTTTGAAAAATTTTTTTAATATTTCTTCACATTCTTTTTGCAATATTCCTGCTTCTATTTCTACTTTATGATTAAATGTATAGTCTTCTAATAGATTTAATTTACTTCCACACGCCCCTGTTTTATAGTCCATTGTCCCTATATATACTTTTTTTATTCTTGCTTGTATTAATGCCCCTGCACACATTGAACATGGCTCTAGCGTTACATACATTTCACATTCTGATAGCCTCCATGCTTCTATTTTTTTGCTTGCTTTTTGTATTGCTATTATTTCTGCATGTTTTGTTGTGTCTTTTTTGGTCTCTTTCTGATTGTGTGCTTTTGCTATTATTTTCCCCTCTTTTACTATTATTGCTCCTACTGGTACTTCCTCTTTATTGTATGCTTTTTGTGCTTCTTTTAATGCCTCTTTCATTAATTTTTCTTTTTTTATTTGCTCTGTATTTTCTTGTGCCTTTTGACTCATTTTTTACCTTCTTTTCTTTTTTGCAAAGTTTCTTTGCAGTTAATTTTTGCTATAATATAATGTAACATAAAATTTTGTATTTCACAATACTTTATTTAATATTCCATCAAAAAAGAGTACAATTTGTTACTGATTTTTTTACTTTATTGTTTACAAATAAAACCATTTGTTATACAATATGTCCTGAAAGGATTGATATTTTATGAATAGACTTAGACAATTAAGAATAGAAAATAATATGAGGCAATCTGATGTTGCTAAATTTTTAGGTAGAACCGAAAGTGCTGTTGGTCAATATGAAAGAGAAAAAAGAGATCCAACTTCTGAGACTTGGTGTTCCCTTGCTAATTTTTTTGGCGTTTCTTTAGATTATATTTTAGGTAATTCTGAAATACGAACTCCTATAAGTGAATTTTCTAATTCTGCGTATTATAAAGAAATGGAAGGACTTACAGAAGATGAAATTGTAGATGCTCTAAAAACTTACAAAAAAGTTAAATACAATAATATAAATAATTAATTTTCTTTTGTTCTTTACACAAAATTGTTAAATATTTTGGTGGTAAAAAAGACAAGACATGGTGGGTATTCAGTGCTTAAATATTTTAACCATGTCTCTTTTTTATTTTATTTTTATCTGTTTTAACAAGTTATCTTTTTTACTTTATTTTTCTATTTTCAACAAGTTATCTTTTTTTTGATTCCTAGCCCATCTCCTTCGCAGGTTAAAATTTCAATTTTTCTCTTAGTTACTTTTTCCATAGTAGTTACTTTCAAATTTTCAATAAAGTTTTCTTTTTTATTTTGCTCTGTAATAATTTTCGGTTCTTGTAGTTTTCTTATTTCATCTTGTTTATTAAATATATTTTTTAAGAACAAAATTATTTTTTTTATAATATTCATTTTTTATCACATTCCTTCCTCAAGCACAAATCTAGTGAACAAATCGGAAAGCCTTTAAATTAGCATAACTTTAACTTTTCTCTTTGGCTTTCCGTAAATTTGTTCTGTGCCAAATTTTTTTAAAATTTGTGCACAATGTTTGCGAAGCTTTTTATACAATAGGAAAAGTCAGTATGACTTTCCTATTGTATGAAAAAAATTGTAATTATTTTTCAATCTTATCTTCCTCTTTCATTTACTATTCCTCCAGAACTGCTTGATAAATCTATGCTTTCTTTAACTTGTTCTTTAGTTTCCCATGGTCTACACCCATCCATATTTTTTAGATCATTTTCATAACATTCAAATTGTTTGGTAAATTCTTCTTGTGATAATTCTGTAAAACTTTTTTCATTTTTATTGGCAAAGTAAAATTTTTTCCCTATTTCTTTAGAATTAATATAAACATATAGTATTGGTCTTTTTTCTTTGTCTCTTCTACTATAAACCCTATTTACAACACATTTATCAAATTTTAAATTTTCATTATTTAATAATATATCATCTAAAATACTCATACTTGAATTTTGACATGTTGCAAATTCAGGGCAAGTTTGTGAAAGTAACAAAAATTGGTTATTTAAATTTTGCTCTGGCTGATTTGCATATATTTCATCTATTTGTTTTGATTTTTCCTGTAAAACTTTTATTGGAAAATTACCATCTTTGTCTGTTAAACCAACACTTGCAAATAATTGTCGCAAACTTTGTTCATCTAAATTTATAGTTGCATCTTTCAGTTTTTCATCATTTCTATGACATTTATGATCTTTTTTTTCTATATCAATGTCATTTTTTCTTGCTTGTTCATAACTTATACAAAAATTATCTGGCTTTCCACTAAATTTATGACTTGCTAAATTCCAAGTAGGATCTAATATGGTATTACCTTTTACAATTTCTCCATTTGCAAATGGAAGTTCAATATTTTTAATTTTTAAAAACGCATGTGTATCAGTATCATTACTTATAATTTCACTTTCTATTCCAATTCTCTTAAGAATATATTGTTCTACTTTTGCTATTCCATTGCAAACTCCATAACCAGAACTGATTATTTTCCATAATGCTCTACTGTCTGACTTACTATATACTTCTGTTTCAAAGTCAGGACTATAGCTTATTTTTTTTCCTATTTCATTGTCTATGATTGCTATTTTTTGTGCATTTGAATATTCTGGCTTTATTTTATTAATTACTGAATTTATCCATTCTTCTGCTTCTTTATATTCTCTACCAGTCGAAAAATATTTGACTTTATCACTATATTTACTAGCCACTTGTAAATTTGGGCAAATACTACAAAGTTCAATAAATTTTTTTCTCTGTTGTTCTGTAAATTCTTCTGGGTTTTCTATTATTAAATTATCTAACCCACGATAATTTTCTAAATCTTTTTCTAAATCTAAAATAACTAATCCATCATATTCTTCTGTTTCTATACTAAGTGCTACTTTATATTCTTCTGGAATATTTATTGTACTAATACTTTGCTTGGCTTCTTTTTTTAATGTTGCTAATATTTCTTTCTTTTGATTAAATGATAAATCTATATTCTCTAAATTTTCTATAAATTTTTTTTGCTGCTTAAGGTCTAATTCACGTATAATTTCATATGGTTGTAATTCATTTTCATAACAGAATTCAATATGTTCTACTAAAAATTTACTTAAAGTTTCTGCTTGTATTGTTTTTAGTATATCTATTATTTGGTCATTTTCTAATTGATATTTTTCAAATATTTTTATTTTTTCTTCATCTATTGACAATTCTTTTATTAATTCTACTATTTGAAAATTTTCTAAATGCAATTTTTCTGTAAGTAAATTAGTATCCTTTAATATTTTTACTTTTGATTCTTCTGCTAAACCTGAAATAATATCTGTTAAATCATAGTCTGCTATTTGGTATTTTTCTATTAAATCTTGATTGTATAGTATTTGCTGTTTTCCTCTGTCATTCACTTTTTTAATAATTTCCATTATTTCATAGCTTTCAAAACCATTTGTAATGTTATCATCTTTTATTATTTGTAATAATATATTTTCATTTGAAATGGTTTTAATTATTTCTATTTTCGCCCAATTTTCAAACTGCCTGAAATGTGAATAATTAAATAATTGTAGCTTTTCTTCATCTCTTAAGTATTCACTAATTAGGTTAATACATTCTTGTTTATTTATCTCATATTTATTTAATATTTCTGCACTTGCAAATATGCTTAATTTGTTTTCTGTCTTCTCTAGTAATTCTCTAAAATCTTTAACGTACATTATTCCTCCTCTTTTGTTATTTTCTCTTTCTATATCCTATCATATTTTTATGGAATTTAAAATATTAAATTTATTTAATTATTTTTTTATATATAAAAAACCGCTACAAATGTTGAATTAGCGGTTTTTTCTTTTGGTGCCCTAACTAGACACGTTTGCGAAATTAGTAGGGCAAAAAATATCTATTTTCAACTCTTAATTATAGTAATATCAATAGTTTGCAAGAATTATATCTGCAAACTCGTTTTTTGACTATATTTAATGTAACATAAAATAATAAAAATTACAAGAGTTGAATCAAAAATAATATTTTTCAAAAATTTGTTTTGTTCGCTTGCATTTTATCTAATAATGTTATATAGTTGTAAACATAGAAAATGAGAATAAGCAGTGTGAGTGCTACCACTTTACATACACAGTTCTTACTGTGAGAATGGGGGTGGTGCTATATGGTAGAACAAGCTATGTTAATGATAATATACTTACTTTTCTACGGTTTAGTAGGAATGACTATTATAGCATTTGCCTTGATTATTGCAATAGTAGTAATTTTGAGCAAATAATAAAAGCACCACATTACGCTTCGCCAAGCTATGTGGTGTTTTATCAATTCTATTGGTAGCACACATTTCTGTGGCTCTCATTTTCTATCTTTATTATACAGTCATTTTCTTATTTTGTCAAATGATATACCATAATTTTTTCTGTTCATTTTTGGCTTCATAGAATTTTAACTTGCCCTATAACCTGTAATTTCTAGTAACATCTTTTTTTAAACTTTAAAACATTTTTATTTACCATTTAAATAATCTTTTTTGTCTCTCATATGTTTAGATGCTAATTTACTTCCATGACGAAGTCCATCTGAAATCATTTTATCAAAATAACTGTCTTTTTCAGCACATAGATTTTTAAGACGCTTTATCTCTCTATCTTTACTTTTATTTATTTGTTTTAAACGATTAATCTCATTATCTTTTTTATTGCTAAATAATCCCATTTAATATCCTCCTCACCTCTATATTTTATCAAACATTTCTAAAATCATTCTCTGACAAATAAATATCATCAGAGGAAATACTATTTTTATGACCACATTCTGTACATTTCCATGTATATTTATGATCATCAAATCCTATTTGGGAATTTAAATAGGCATTACATCTGTCACAATACCAATCAATTCCTGGAAATCTTTCTCCCATATACAAATTACTCCTTTCTAATATACCTAAACAAGATGGTATTTATAATTTATTTAGATAAACGGTTTAAGTAAGAAAAATTACAAAATTTATTCTCCATATTCTATCTTCGCCCAACGAAGATTATATTCTTCCAAAGCATCCTCATAATCATCATAATATCTTGTTGAACCATTTCCTACAACACAATATCTCTCAACTTCATATTTTCCTTCTACCTTTATTATTTTTATTCCACTTCTTTCTCTAATAATTTCTGTATCTCCAAAAGACATAACTTATACCTCCTTAATATTTTTTAATTTCTAGATAAATTACTATAACTCTTTCAAACTACAAAATTACTATTTGTGCATATAAATAGTATCATAAATTTGTACTTTTATCAACCAATTTACAAAAAAATTATGCTATCCTTCTTTTATAATTTTGTTGTTTTTTTCATAAATCTTTTGAATAATTGAATACATAAGAGATACCTCCTTTGAATATTATTTTTTTGGTAAAAATATTCTATCAAATCGGTATCTCTTATTCAATTTTTTTCTTAAATTTTCCTACTAAAAGTTTATACTAACAAAAAACTAGATAAAATAACCTACCTTGCTTTATTTCTGCCTTTTTTACTCTTTTCCTGCTCTTTTTCAAATTGTGATTTTTCTTGTTCTATTTGCTCATGCAATTGATATTGTTTAATTTTATCTACTCTTTGTTTTATATTATTACAATGCTTTATTTCTTCAGTAATTGGAGTGATTTGTTTTGAAATTTCTACAATTTCATTTTCTATTACTTGTTTTTCCTCATCTGTTTTTGCTCTTTTATGCTTTTTCCAAAGGTTTTCTCTTTTGCTCTTTAGTGGATTTACCTTTTCATAAGCTGATTTTTCAAAATTCAATAAATCTTGATTTGTATTTATATTGTACCTTGTTAAAAATCTTGCTTGATTAGAATACTCGTCCATTTTCTTAATATCTGCTATTAGTTCTGGTGTCATTCTTGTTATTTTTGATTTTAAGGAACTTTCTGTACTTATACCGAATAATTTCTCATATTGATATATAAGATAGGCAATAGAGCCTTTATTTTTGTAATGTCTTTCTCTTTGTTTATTATAATTTTCATAAGTTCTAGTAATTAGTACCATAGGATTAGATGAGTAAGGGAATATGGGCTGTATTTCTAGTATTCTCTTGTATATATTTTCTTTTGAGTATTTATTTCCAAACTGTCTTTCAATTCTTGTGTTTCTTTTGTATGGATCACGCCTTATAGATAAAGTTCCGTTTTTGTCTGTAATTACATATCCTAAATCTTGTAGTATTTTTATAAACTCATTATAATCTTTTGCATTTTCTATTGCATAATCAATAGAATCTTTCATAAGTTCTTTATATAAACTGCTAGTAGCATACTTATTATATTTTTCTTCTTGTGATAATACATTTAAGCCATATTCTTCACAAAGTCTATCTGATGTTTTTCTCATAATGGCATAATCTTTTTTAGTATTGCAAAATCTTTTACCATCTAAAAAGGATACAGAGTTTAGTATAAAATGGTTATGCAAATTATCTGTGTTCAAGTGCGTTGTAATTACTACTTGAAATTTATCTCCCCATAATTCTTCAGCAAGTTTCATTCCAATTTCGTGTGCTTGCTCTGGTGTTATTTCTCCTTTTACAAAAGATTGTACTGCGTGAAAGCATTGTATTCCATCTGTTTTGAAAAATTGCTTTTTTACATTTATCATTTCTTGGTATGATGTATCAGGCATACAATTTATACCTGATACATATAATTTTTCTTCTGTTTTTTCTCCGATTTACTGCATAGTTTATTGTTATGTCTAATCTGTCTTTTACTTTCCATATTTTTGTTACTGCCATATTTTATTACCACCCACTAACATTTTTATTTCTTGTTGGTATAAGATAAACTTCTTCTAATGCTAATATAAAGTTTTGTATTTGATTATATAAGGTTGCATACTTATTTTCATTTACATAGCCTTTATACTGATTATAAACTCTTGACATTTGATTTAAGTTTGTTGCCATACCACGAAGCTGTGATAATATTTCATAAAATTTTTCATCTGGTTTTTCTTTTAGCTGATAGTCTAAAATTATTTTTCTAAAGAACTCTGATTTATTTAATCCAGACTTTTTTACTTTCTCATTTAATATTCTATTTTCTTCTTCATTCAAAAAGATATTTATTTTTATATTTCTATTTCTTATAATTTATCATCTCACTTTCTATTTTTTATATTAGGGTTTGGGACTTGTCCCATTCTTACCTGTATTTGTGGCGTGAGTACAAATACGTTGCTTGCTAAATCAATATTTTTAGGTTGTACTCACACATAAATTAGTTCACTATATATAATTTCTTCTGCTTGTGCTTTAATAGAATTCATTGCTGACATCCAAGCTAATTGATTTTTTGCTTTTAATTCTTCTGTAATATTCTCTTTTTTTACTAACTCATTTATCATATAATCTAATCTTTTTTGAGCGATTTCTTGTATTTCTTTTAAGTGATTATTAAGAGTCCCTTTTGTAAACATTATCATATATTCTGCCTTTTTATTTGTTTTTAAATAGTTTAATCTTGCTTTACCATATTTGTTTAGTGTGATTTTTTCTTTTTCTAATACTAGATTTGGCATATAATAATCGCCTTGTTTTGTATATTCAATTCCATATTTATTCTCTTTATTTTCCATTTGTTTTTACCTCCATAATTTTATTTTTTAACTAACTTTTTCTCTTTCTTTTACACGAATTTCGCCTATAATATGATTATCTTTTTGAATAGGAAAACTCTTGCTATTTGCAATTAACTCCACTAATTTGAATAATCTTTCTCCATTTTCATTTGTTTCTTTTATTCTATAATATTTCTTTTGGTAACCCTTTTTAGGTGCGTCTGGTCTATCTAATTCATAGTATGAAACTTCATAATAATCGTTTAATCTGTCCATATATTCTTGTAGCTCTTTTTTATCCATTTGTACTGTTGTAGTAATCGAAGTTTCTTCTCTTCTTATTGTGCAAGGAGATGTAAAATCAAACATTCCATAGTCTAAAATTTTACATATTTGCTCAAGAAAACTACTTCTAAATTTTATATTTACTAATTCATATATGCCTTTTTCACTTTTATCAATCGTAACATTTTCTATAAACTTTGAAATAAATTCTTGTTTTTCTTCTTTTGTTTTATTGTTCCACTGAAGTTCTAACATATCATAAAATTGGTTAGAACGAATTAACTTTTCTTTTTCAACATCTCTTTCAGCCATTATTTGTTGTGGGGAAAAGGTCTGTTTATTTAAGTCTATCGCTTGTATTTTCTTTTCTTCTAATAGGTTTAATTTTTCTTCAATTATTCTATAATCTTCGGAAAAATCGTTTACTTCTACAATTCCTTTGATATATGCTTCTTTAATTCTGTTCTTTTGATTTTTCAAATTTGCAATTTCTTTATCTAGTTTTGCTGTATCTCGTTCTTTTTTATCTGCTAAAACAGGGAAGAAGTATTGCTTTACTGTCATATCATATTCTATTAAATTCATAATTAAATCCATTGTTACATTTTCAATTAAATCTTCTCTTAAATATAGCTTGCAATCTGTGCAATGATAATACATATATTTTTTCTTTTTTCCACCTGCTCCTTTGCAAGTCATTAGCTTTCCACACTTTGGACAAATTAGTTTTTGCATAAAGATATATACTCTATCTCTACAAAATGCTCTTTGATTTTTCTCTTTTTGGGCTTGTACTTCATCAAACATAGCTCGTGAAATTATTGGTTCTACAACATCTCTATAAATAACTGGCTCTTTTCCTTGTTCTTTGCCAACTCTTTTAAACCTTTCATAATCTCCCATATAGATTTTGTTGTTTATCATTTTTTCTATGGTAGAATCTTTCCATTTTGCTTTTGTAAGTGTTGGTACTTGTTCTTCATTTAGAATATTTGCTATTGTTTGATAACTTTTACCCTCTAAATACATATTAAATATTCTAATTACTAAATCTTTTGTGGTTTCATCAATTATCATTTTTTTGCCTTCTCTTTTGTAGCCAAGAGGACACCTATTAGGAATATGACCAGATTTTATCGCACCAGTTAGACCAAATTTTGTTCTTTCACTCACTATTTCAATTTCTAGTTGTGATAATACTGTTAGCATACGCACAAAAAATCTACCATTAGCGGTCGAGGTATTTACATCATCTCTATCGCAAACGAGGTAGCAATTGTGCTTTTCTAGGTCTGATATTAACACCTCTAAATCTCTCACAGACCTTGTAACTCTATCTAGTTTATATGCTACAATATAATTGATTTTTCCTGCTCTCATATCAGTTAGCATTTGCTGAAAAGCTGGTCTGTGTTCCATATCTTTTGCACTAATTCCTGCATCTTTGTAAACTTTAAATATCTCATATTCTTTATATTTACAAAGCTGTTTTAGTTTTTCTTCCTGTTCTCCTAAACTAAATCCGTTCCCTTGCTTGATCTTCTGTACTTACACGAATATAAATTCCTGCCTTTTTTGTTTCTCCATTCATTCTATAAATATTCCTCCTTCCAAATTATGAATAGAAAGGCAACTAAAAAAAGTGCCACATAGCATAGGTTTGGCTATTAGCACTTTAGAGTTTTATATTTATTATTAACTATCTCTTTAATTCTCTTAAAAAACACAAATAAACCAATATAGTATAATTTTTTAAAACTCTAAAATGTTTTGCCGTTTTCTCCTATGATATGTATTCTTGTAACTTGGACATTGGATACTTTGTCCTTAAATCTGTTACGTAGAAGTAATCATGTTCATTAAAGAATAACAATAATTTGTTATTTATGATTACTCTATGGGGCTCTACATACGCTAAATTCGTATGTTCAATTATTCTTAAACACCCAGTTATAATTTCGGGTTGTTGTTTAATGGAGTTTATACGACACGCCCACTTGATTTTAGAGTGTAATTCATCACTCATATTGATTTGTTTTTTAATAATATGTAACATAATATCACAAAAACCTCCTTTTTTCAATAGTTTTAGTCAAAAAAAGTCCAACTCATAAGAGTTGGAATAAGATTTTTGTGTTCATCAAATTTTTTATAGTCTTAAAATTAAGTTATATCAAGACTTTCAAAAAGTTCGACGAAAATTGCTTGTGGTGCCCAAAGTGGGACTCGAACCCACATGGTTTCCCGCACGATTTTGAGTCGTGTGCGTCTGCCAATTCCGCCATTCGGGCATAGATATATAATAACATTATTATTTCCACTTGTCAAGAGGTGCTCTATCTTTAGAACACCTCTTTCTAACTTATATATTAGTACATTCCGTCCATTCCTGCACCCATTCCGCTGTCATGGTTACCACATCCGCATTTTTCTTCTTTTTTATCTGTTACAATGCTTTCGGTTGTAAGCACCATAGAAGCAATACTTGCTGCATTTTGAAGTGCACTTCTTGTAACTTTAGTAGGATCTACAATTCCTACTTTTTTCATATCTACGTATTCTTCTTTTCCTGCGTCAAAACCAAATCCTTCTGTGCTTGATTTTACTTTTTCTACTACTACTGCTGGTTCTAATCCCGCATTTGTAACTATTTGTCTAATTGGCTCTTCTAATGCTTTTAATACTATATTTCCACCTAATCTTTCATCTTCTTTTAATTCTTTTACGGCAGCATCTACTTTAGGAATGATATTGATATAAGCTGTTCCTCCTCCTGCAACTATTCCTTCTTCTACTGCTGCTTTTGTTGCAGCCAAAGCATCTTCTATTCTAAGTTTTTTCTCTTTCATTTCAATCTCTGTTGCTGCTCCAACTTCTATAACTGCAACACCGCCTGCAAGTTTTGCAAGTCTTTCTTGCAATTTTTCTTTGTCAAATT
>CANRSN010000021.1 GCA_947642455.1 uncultured Clostridiaceae bacterium | reverse complement strand
AAAAAAGAAAGTGCTTTTCCAAACACTTCCAATTAAGTTTTATCTCCAAACATTCTTATTTTTCGTTGACAAATTGTTGACATTGTCAATATTAATTTATACTGCTCCGCACACCATATCAACCTCTATCGTTACTTTAATTTTATGATTTTCTACTCTTTTTATCTTATTTTTGCCTTTTCTCTCAAAACTAATAAAATCCTCAAAAGCAGTAAATTCAACTATTTTGTCTAATTCTTTAGATATAGCGCCGAGCAACATTCCACATGGTTAGTAAATATAGATATATCTATTCTAAAATTCTATTGTATCTTTTATTGTTCTTAATGTGTCTTTACTATTTTTTAATTGACATAATAGTGCTATCTTGTTTTTATTAAATTTTCTAATTTGTATGCTAAATAATGGTCTTTTCTTTATTTAATTCCTGTATCTATGTATCTATTATTTTTAATCCTCATTTATAAATTTGTCTTCTGTAAAATATTCATCTAATATCTTCTCGATTCCTTCAGAATACCCTCCTAAAATATCATTTTTAATTGCTTCTATATTCCAACTGAATCATTACCAATATAATATAAAAATGGAACCATATGTTTATAATTGTTTTCTCTGTATAAAGTCTATAACAATCCATATTTTCTACATTGCCATTTTCATTACTTTCTACTTGTACTTCATATATTTGTGTTCCATATATCAATACTAACTTCACAATAGGATTTCTCTAACTCAAGAAAACTCCTTTAATTTTAATATCTTCTAGAACAACTTATCCATTTTTTCTACCGTTGTTTAGTGTTACATCTTTGTGTACTGTTGTTACTTTTCGTAATGGTATCTTTTATATCATTGAAGTTAGTTATTACAGTAGGTGTAGAGCCTATTTCATTAAGCAATTTCAATCTTACTTCTACATTTAAATCACTATCTACTTCAATTACATCTATTATTGTTTTTAGCATTGCATTTGTGATTGTCTTGTTGTTTAGAATATCATCTACTGTGCTAATTGTTTTAGATAATTCTTTTTCTAATACATCTTTTTCTTTTATTTCTGATGTAATTAGTTTTAGCTCTCGCTCATATCTTGCTATATCTTCATTTAATGGATTTGTGTATTTCTTTAGTTCCCCAATATTGATTACCTCATTTTGAAACATTTCCATATATTTTTGTTTTTTGTTAGTTACCTTTTCTATTTCTTTTAATAGACTTTCTTCACTTCTTGCATTGTTTTCTCTTAATTTGGTAATCTTTTCAAACTCCTTTTCTACTGCCTTCATAAAGTTCTTTTTATTTGAAATAATGCTTTTTAGATATTCTTTTATGGCATTTAAAAGTTCTTCTTCATCAATTACAGTTGTATTTGGACAATGATTTACTCCCATTGAGTTTCTTCCACTACATACCCATCTTATATATTCTTTCCCATCTTCTGTGTATTTTCTCCTTATTCTTCTAAAAGAATAGCCACAATGTTTGCAATAGATAAGTGTACTAAATACATATTCTGTTTTTTCTCTTTTATTGTTTAATTTAAATTCTTTTGAGCGTTGTTCTAGTAAGTCTTGAGCTCTGTTAAATAATTCATCTGATATGATTCTCATTTCTGGTCTTTCTACTGTTATCCATTCTTCTTCTGGTAACTCTTTTCTAGTTCCTGTTATAAAATCTGTTACCTCACTCTTTTTATTAGTTACTCGTCCTGTATAGATTGGATTTTTTAACATTCTGACAATAGATGTTTGTACCCATTTTGATTTTGTTTTTTTAGTTCTAATTCCTCTATCATTTAAGTCCCATGCAATTTTTGTTGTTCCAATTCCTTTATATACATAGCTTTCAAATATTTCTTTTACGATTTTTGCCTCTTCTTCATTTATTTTTAAAGTATATCTTTCATCTGGTATTTTATCATACCCAAAAACAATGTTAGGAACTCTTCCTTTTTTTGCAGTGATGTCTTTTCCAAATTTAACTCTTTTAGACATATTGGCACTTTCTTGTTGTGCCATTGCTCCTAAAATAGTTAGTATAAATTCAGAACCACCTTCCATGATTTCACCATTATTTAAAAAGTCTACTTCTATTCCATAAGATTTTAATTCTCTTATACTTTGTAATAAATCTACTGTATTTCTAGCAAAACGGCTTACATCTTTTACAACTACTTTATCAAATTTTTTTGCTTTAGCATCTTGCATCATTTGTTGGAACTGCTTTCTGTGTTTTATTTGCTTTCCTGATATTCCTTCATCTGCATATAGCTTATACAATTCATAATTATTCTTTTTTGTAAATTCGTTAAAAAATTCAATTTGCTTTTCAAATGATTCCACTTGTGATTCTTTTTCTGTTGATACTCTTGCATATGCTGCAATTTTCATAACATCACTACTTTCTTGTTTAATTGTCTGTAACTTTTATTCGGTTCTGTTACATTTTAGCATATCAGTTTCAAAAAAGCAAGAAAAAACTACTCTTTTTTGAGAATAGCTTTAGCTATAGTACTTAATTTTTATATCTTACAAACTACATTCATTATTTTTACAAAGTTTTTTCTTAATTCATATTGTTCTTTATCTTTCAATTTTTCCTTATACTCATTGAAATTTTCTCTAAGTTTTTTATCCATAATAAATATATCTACACTAATAAATTCTTTATTTTTTTCTTTCATAGTAGTAATTAAATTCAATGAATCACATGATAACCCACTCATATTTTCTGTTGAACCAGAATGTACTAGCCCACATCTAATATCTTCATAAAATTTATCAGCTATTTCTTCTTTTTCTCCTTCTTTAAAGTCAAATAACAAATATTCTATTAAAAATTTATAGTGTTCTTCTAAATTTTTACAATTCATCTTCTATTTCTTCGTGAGAATTTTGATGAGCATTTGAATTGTTGTAATCAAATTTTATTTTTTCATCATTCTCAGCTAGATTATAAGCAAGAACTCCAGCGAATGCTTGTACTATTTGCTCTTCTGTATTAGGATTAATAAATGTAATATTCAAACTCTTTTTCAAAATTCTCACCAACTTTCTTTTAATACTATGTTTTATTTAAAACTTTTAGTACATTATATGATGAGATTTTTATATATTCAATTCCGTTTTATTTCCCTTTTTTCTAAATAGTTAAACTATATTTTCCATTCTTTATTTTTTATAAAACATTTAACTTTATAAGTTCTTGAAATATTTTGTTAATGTAAGATATCGATATTTCTAATGACCTTGCTATATCCCTTTGTGTTTTTAATATAAATTTAAATTCATAACTTTTTCTCCTTTCAGTTCCTAAATAAATTTTAACTCAAAAAGATTTATTATACCCGATATTTCTTGCTAATATCTGTCTATATAATTAAAAAGCAAATTCAAAATCTACCCATAAAATTTGTGTTTTACTTTATATATCTATTTTAAATCAAACTTATCTGTTTTCCTTTATCCTCAATAATCAAACTTATAACCTTTGATTCTGTAATTTTATCTGTTTCTCTTATATTTCCTAATAACAGTGGTGAATTTTTATCATGTAATTTTACAATTTCTTTTGCTAAATCTGGTCTTTTATTGGCATAACAATATTTACATCCATTTAAACAAGTATCATAAGCTGTTATTGTATAATGACATATAATTCTATACTTTTCATTTATTTGTTTCATATTTTTTAGCATAGACTTATAATTTTTAGAGCAAAACATTAAGCAGTCTACGTCTTCTGGTTTTAAACTTACCTTTGAAACATTGTTTTGAAATAATGGATTCCTTGAATATGCAAATCCTTCATGTATTCTATTCATTCGCCATTCACTATAATAATTTTTATATATTATAACTGTGATATTACTTCTATTACTTTCTTTATATCATCTTCAATTGCTATACTTTTATCTTCAATATCTAAAAATGTATTACTATTATCCTTATTAATTCGTACTAAATTCCAATTATTGTTTTGATGTACCATTTCTTCAAATGGAATTTTACAATCCTTTGTTTTTTCTATCATTTCTTTTATTAAATCTTTCGCATCATATATTTTGTTATGACAAGCCTGACTACATTGAATATATCTATAACTTCCTTGTGTAGCAAATATTTTTTCTTTATCAAATCCAGATTTATAGATAACAAGGTTCTGGGGTACCCACCAACAATCTTCGATTGTTTTGGTGGGTCAGGTTCTTATTTTGTAAATTAGATTCTTCTATACTATCTGAAATTGGTTTTATATCTCCTACTTTAGTAATAGACTTATTCTTTAATTCTTCTTGTAAATATTCTTTTTCTATTTGTAGATATTCATTAGAAATTGGCTTTGTATCTCTTATATTACACAAACTTCTCCATAAATTCTTTTTATCTTCTATGTTTGTACGCATTTTTTCTACTTTTAATTCTTTATTTTCTTTTAATAAATACTCTATTAAAAAATCTAATTTTTCCAAAATAATCATCTCCTCATATTATAGATAAAGGATTGCAAAATTTACTATGCAATCCTTGACTTTATTTGTTAATTAGTTTTGTGGAAAGAAAAATCCTGCTGTCATATCTAAATAGTTTAATCCACTATATTCTGGGTATTTTGCTTTTACTTTATCTTTAAAATCATCAATATTGTGACTCACATTTGCTAATATTTTTAATTCTTCTAAATATGCTATTTTTGTATCAACATCTTTTAAAGTTTCTGGTGTGTAATGACTTGATAAAACTAAATTATATCCTTTTGCTTTATAACCTTTTAATTGTTCAATAATTACATTTGCATGACCTGCCCCTGCAACTATTGAATGACAATCGTGTCCTAACATGTGTGTATATACACATCCTATTTGTGGGAACTCTATTTCAATATTTTCATCATGATATGTTATATTTAATTCAAATCCACCTATATTTACTTTATTATCTTTTAATATATCTGTTATTTCGTGATATTCTTTTGCAAATGTTCCTCCAAATGCTGTTTCAAATCCAGTAACTAATCCGTTTATTGTTCCTTCTTTCATTGATTTAATTGTACCAACTGATGCATAACCTTTTACATCTTTGAAAATTGTTCCTCCATTTGGATGGTCTGAAAATACTTTTCCTACTATATTTTTATTTAGTCCTTTTACATATTCTTCAAATTCTCGTAAATTATCATAAAATGCTGGGAACTCTACTAATAATACATTATCCTTATTTTCTAAAATATAACTTTCATCATACATTAAATCGTTTGTTTGATAACTGTGTAATTTTATTTCTCCAAAATCATATACTTCTACAAATCCTTTTTTTAAATCAATTCTTTTTGATTCCATAACTAAATACCTCCAATTATTTTTATTATTGCGTAAGCAACAAGGTTCTCGGAACCTCACTCACAATATTTGATTGTGTAGTGGGTGAGGTTCTTATAATCTTTTGAAATTTAGTAGCTACTCTATTTTTGAATTTCTGTAATCATTGTAATAGAATATTTTTCCATTGTAAAGTAGGCACTTTAAAGTGGCATAGTTTCCTAGGAGATACTTTTGTGTATTTTTATAGCTTACATAGAATAAAAAATTTTGAAATTTTTTTATTGCTTATATTCTTTTAAAATACTACTATATTATTTTATACTATTATTGGCTTTCTAGTATTATATCTATTTACTTTTTATAATTTTATTGATATACTCCTTTTATGGAGGTTGAATTTATGAAAACAGAATTACCTGCTTGTCCTGTTGAAATAACAATAAGCTTAATTGGAGATAAATGGAAAGTTTTAATTATTAGAGATTTACTAACTGGAACAAAAAGATTTGGAGAATTAAAAAAATCTCTATCTGGTATTACTCAAAAGGTATTAACTAATAATTTAAGGCAAATGGAAACTTCTGGTCTTATTTTAAGAAAAGTATATGCAGAAGTTCCACCTAAAGTTGAATATTCTTTATCTGATACTGGTTTTAGTTTAAAACCTATATTAGATTCTATGGTTGAATGGGGAAATGAATATCGTGAAAATCAAAAATAGCAGAATTTTGTCTGCTATTTTATTCATTTCTATAACTTGTAATTTCTTGTTATAATTGTTTTATTACTTTGCCAGGATTTCCAACTGCTACAACATTTGATGGTATATCTTTATTTACAGCACTTCCTGTTTTTTCCAAGATTTCTTTTATGATATTTTCTTTTTCTTTATGATTTGATGGTCTTAATTGATTATAATCATAGCATTTATCTTTTACCCAATATCTCTCTTTTATTAGATTTTCATTATAGTTAGCATCATATAATTCTCCTGCTAACATTTTTTCTTTTTCATTCAAACTATTATTCCTCCTTGATAGATTGTAATTTATCACTCATCTAGCAATTTTATAAATCTTTCAATATTTTCGTTTAATATTTTTATCTCTTTGTTTTTATCTGTATTCTTGCTTACCATCTTTGTAATAAATTTGTCAAAACCTTTTTGTTTTTGTAAATCCATTTCTCCTCCAAAAGTATCATAAATAATTGCATTATCTAGCAAATCTTTTGGAATATTTTGTTCATAATAACTTTTCCAATTTTCATTAAAGCCACAACAAATAAAATATGCTACTTTTTTTGATTTCAAACTTTCAATATTACTAATTAAAAATTTTTTTATTCTTTTATCTATCATTCCCATTCTAATTGGAGTACCTATCACAATTAAATCATATCTATTTATATCTTCATTTTGATCTAATATATTTACCATTTTAGAATTTTTTAACTGTTTATTTATTTGGTCAGCACATTTTTCTGTTGTCCCAGTTTTACTAGCATAAATAATTAAAGTATTCAAGTTATTTTTCCTCCTATTATTTATTTTTCTCTACTAATTTTTTAGCATAGGAACATTCTGCAATAAGATTTTTACTGAAGTTTTCTGCATTTTCAATAACACATTTTACTAATCTTTTTGCAATACCTTGTCCTTGATATTTGCTATCTACTCCAGTATGAAGTATATTCCACATATCTCCCACTTCTTTAAATTTACATTCACCAATTTCAATTTCATCATCATAAGCAACTGCTCTATTTTCTTTTTTTATAAATTTAATATTAATCATTTTTTATCCTCTTATATTTCTAATTTACATGAATTATAACATAATGATTTAATTTCAAAATTATTCTGTTTTAATTTTTCAATATTATTAATTCCTATTAAATAACTATAATTCATATTATTTTTCCTCCATCTATATTAGCTAATAATCGTACTTTCAAAAAATCTTTCTTGAAATTCTGTCAATGCTCAAATTTCATCATCTGCATATTTTTTATCTTCTGGTACTAAAACTAATTTATCATCATTATCATTTAATCTATGTATTATTGCTATACATTTTCCTGTAAAACTTTCTATTGGTTCAAAAATTCCTAATATATAACAATCTAGTTCCTCTCCATCTCACTTATTGTATTTGGTATATATCCATAATTAACTGTTATTTCTCCTGTTGGATTTCCTTTGCTATCCAATACTTCCCATAGTTCTATAATTTTACTTTTCTAAATATTCATTTATACTATTTGCTAGTTCGACATCCATTCTTTTTATTGCCTCTTTTGTTACTCCTGCTATATGTGGCGTTACTATTACATTATTTCTTTTTGTATTTAATAAGTCTTTATAATTTTCTTTATTTATATCACAAATTAACAATTTTTCATAGTGTTTTGCCAATATTTACAAAACATATTTATCCTTACATTTGCTTAATTGCCACAAAATCTCCAATAGAAATAATGTCAAGAGCGAGTGATAACGAGTTTATTTACTCTTTATATTATTTTTATTGGAGATTAGAATTATTTTGCAAATGTATAGGACAAAAAAATAGACATCAGCATATATCTACTGACACCTATTTTATAAAGATTCTCTATAACTCATTTTTATAAATTCTTCTTAACATCTGAAATGCCTAGATTTTGATGTTTTTCTTTTCGAAATCTGCCTTTTTCTTCAAAAGTTATAATCTCTAAAACCATATCAAAATCAAGCATTACATGTCTTGCTTTAGTTGTAGCACTGCTACACATTCCACATGTGTTCATCTAAAAATCTTTTGAAATTTTTTAGGGTATATTAAGTAACTTTAAAGTCTTGAAATTGCAATGATTTTTGACATTTTTTTGATAAATTTTAGTAGTATGAATATTTATAAAATTTTAGGCTATTTTGTAAATTATTCTTACTTTGGTTAGATTTTAGTTAGATGTTTTTAGTAACAGAATACTTGCTATTTATAATATTAATTTTCCTCTAACTATTAGCTAATATTTTCTCTATTTCTTCTATAACCTTTTCTTGTTTATCTTTTATATCTTTATAACAATTAATAATAACTCTTTTAGTACAGTCATTATAAGCTTTTAATAATCTATCATTTCGCTTAATAGCTAAATCTTTATCTAAAGTTCTATTTTTATTAGTTTCATTAGTATATAACTCTGGATAATCTTTTGCTATTGTTTCTAAATGAATGATTAAATCATATGAATTTATAATTTCACTATAAGAAGTATTTAATTTTTTTAGCATAATATCTAATTCATCTCTGTCAATAAAAGCTAAATTATCTATCGGACATTTATCCCAAAACATTATTTTATTTTCATTTATAGAGTCATTAGCTTCCTTTTCTAAAATATTTCCTAAAGATAATTCAATTTTTGCAATTAGTTCTAAAAAATTTAATTTTCCACATCTTTTGGAGTTGAAACCATTATTTAAAAGCATTGTAGGAACTTCATTTACTATAAATACATCATAGCCTTTATTTTCAAAATATTTTTTTAGATATTCAATTATACTTGTCTTTCCGAGCACCAGATCCCCCTGTAAATAGAACTTTTACCATCTATCACACCTCTTCTAAACTTTTACTAATATTTTGGTATTCTAAAATAACATCAACTGAATGTATTTAAAACATTGATTTTCCATTTGGTCTTAACATTCCATAACCATATAAAAGTGCAACTACTTTATTTTCACTCATTCCTATAAAACAATAATTATCTTTGTCTATAATAAACTTTTCTATATCTTCCTTTAAAATATAAATTCCCCATATTTATATACGAGGAACGTGTATTCTTTCGTGCCGGTACACAATATAAAATATATTGCACGGCAAATGTATTATAAATACATTATAATATATATTATGTACTTTAGTCAAGAAAAATACTCAATTTTTTATAAACATTTTTCTAATTTTTTCATCTATCAAATCTAAATTTTCATTAGATAATTTTATTCCTGATAATATATCAAATTCCGTTTTTGGATCATAAATTCTTTGTTTACTAATTACTCTTATTTGATTTATTATAGCAATACTTCCGAATTTCATTTTTTGAACTTCTTTATTTATTTTTTCGGCTAACTCTAATTTTTTATATGCTTCTGTTATATTATTGTTTAGTTCACTGGTTTTTAAATAAATTTCATCTGATGTTGCATTATTTTGTGTTAGTTTTTTAGTTTCAATTAGTAACTTATTTTTATTTTCTTCTATTTCTATTTTACTATCTGCAAGCAATTTATCTGATTTTTCTACTAATTTATTATAAATATCATTTCCTAGCATTATAGAATTTTTATTAATAATATCTATCTTTTGAGATGATAATGGAATTACTGTAACTACTGGCGAATTTCTATTATTTTTCTTATCTATAACAACGCAATAATGCAATCCACCTAATTCACTTCCAATATTAAAGCCTAAATTTACTTTAATTATATCTCCTCTTTCATATGTCTTTAAATTTATAGGATTAAAATTTTTTTCATCTTTAATATAATTTATATAATCTTTTTGCCAATATGAAATTAGATTAACTTTCTTTATATTAGAATTATCATCTATTGCTAAGCAATTATCTAAATAATCTGTCATCATTTTTATTGCTTCATTTTTGTTTTTGATTACATCTTCTTTATTCAATAAATTACCTCTTTTCTTATAATGTGTTTAAATTATACTACCTTTGTTACTATTTTACAATATATTTCTAGTGTTACTTGTAACAATTTTTTTGCTTTTTTATTGTTTCATAATATCAAATCCCTTATATTTCTTATTTATTTAAAACATTACATTGTAACAAAAACAAAATTTTTATGATATTTTATTAGCTGATGGACTAAAACCTACTACCGTTATTCGTTATCATGCTATTATTAGAAAATCACTTGATTATGCTTTTAAAAATGATTTAATTGTTAATAATCCTGCTGACAAGGTCAAACGACCTAAGAAAAATATTTTTGTTGGTTCATTTGAAACTATATCTTCTGCTTTTAGTTTTAATAATTAAAAAATCTAGCTTAATCACAATCAAATATAGCTTTGTTTACAATATATTTTCTATATTTAGCTTTCCATATTTTTTTATTGATTGAATTATCAATAAAAAAAATAATAAATAATAAGATACCTCATAATTTTCTCCTAAATTAATTTATTTCTATTACTCTAGTTTATACTTATCAAATATATTTTGCATAGCTACTTTCCATACTTCAATTGAATCGTTATTTATATTATGTTCTTCTCTTATTTTGTTGTATTCATTTAAACATTCCTGTGGAATATCAATTCCTGTCTCCAATTCTTTTTCTAGCAATTTTCCCCAACATATTTCATCTGTATATATTTTTGAATTTTTTACTTTTTTTTTGACTTTGATTACAAATTAAATTATAATTTAAACAATGTAACTTGTTGTATATGTTTCTGAAATTTTATGGTTATGCATAAAATTCATGTCTACTGACAGGAGGAATTAATATGAGTTTAGAAAAGCAAAGAATTATCGATACTTTTTCCAGTAAGACATATAAAAAAACCTGATGGTCAAAATCCTTTAGATAGTCTTAGTGAATATTCATTAAGACAAGGATATGGTCTCGAATTAAGAAAGCGTCGGCGTAAGCAAAAGCCTATTGTATTATAATTAATAAAAACTCCATATATATGCATAACCATATACTTGGAGTTTTTAATTTAATTATATATTCTATTTAATCATCAAACTTAATCTAACAACAGGATTTTTTATACTTAAGAAAACCCCTTTATCTCAATACTTTCTGGAACGACTTATCCACTTTTTCTACCGTTCTTTAGTGTTACATCTTTGTGTACTGTGCTTTTACTTATTCCAAACTTTTTCGCTGCACCTCTTACAGTATCTTTTGAATCTATAATATAATGTGCTAAATTTATTGCACGTTCTTCTATTGAATAACCTTTCATATAAGAAAACCTCCATGTGAATACTTTTGTTTTATTGTATTCATATAGAGGTTGTATTAGAACTTTCAATCAAAATTACATTTATTACTTTTTCCATAATATATATTTCTATGAAAACTATATTTTATTATTTTACATCAAATATATAAAATTAGAATATACATTTTTTTATATTTAATACTCTTAAAGCATTTATAATGGCAATTATAGAAACACCTACATCAGCGAAAACAGCTTCCCACATAGTTGAAATTCCAAATGCACTTAATATCAATACAAATACCTTTACTAAAATAGCAAATACTATATTTTCTATTACTATTTTCATTGTTTTCTTTGCCAATAAAATTGCATCTATAATTTTTGACGGCTCATCTGTCATAAGTACAATATCAGCTGTTTCTATTGCTGCATCAGAACCTAAAGCTCCCATTGCTATTCCTATATCTGAAATAGCTAGTACTGGTGCATCATTTATTCCATCTCCAACAAAAATCAACTTACCCTTTTTACTTTTTTCTTTTAATAGCTCTTCTACTTTTTCTACTTTTTCTATTGGTAATAATTCTGTATAAACCTTATTTAATTCTAATTCTTTAGCTACACTTTCTCCAACGCTTCTTTTATCTCCTGTCAACATAACTATATGTTTTATATTATTTTTCTTTAATTGTGCTACCGCTTTTGCAGAATCCTGTTTTATTTTGTCAGCAATTACTATATATCCTGCATACTTTCCATCTATTGCTACATACAAAATAGTTCCTATTTCATCAACTTTTGAAAAATTAATCTTCCCTTTAATCATCAATTTTTCATTCCCTACTAATACATCTTGTTTTTCAATTTTAGCTACAATTCCCAGACCTGATAATTCTTCTGTTTTTTCAATTTGTTTTTCTATTATTTCTTTACCATATGCTTTCTTTACAGATAATGAAATTGGATGATTTGAATAATTCTCAGCATATGCTGTAATTTTTAGTAATTCTTCCTTACTTATTCCAACTGCTTCAATTTTCTGTACTTCAAAAACACCTTGAGTTAATGTTCCTGTTTTATCAAATACAACTATCTCTGTATTAGCTAATTGCTCTAAATAATTGCTTCCTTTTATTAATATACCTATTTTTGACGCTCCACCTATTCCTCCAAAAAAACTCAATGGTATCGAAATAACTAATGCACAAGGACAAGATACTACAAGAAATGATAATGCCCTATATAACCAATCTGAAAATACTGCATCTTTTATAATAAGTGGTGGTATTATTGCAAGAATTGTTGCTATAATTACTACTATTGGTGTATAATATTTTGCAAATTTAGTAATAAAATTTTCTGATTTTGATTTTTTGCTACTTGCATTTTCAACCAAATTTAATATTTTGCTTACTGTCCCATCTTCATATTCTTTGGTTACTTGCATTTTTATAACACCATTTAGATTTATCGAACCACTTAATACCTCTTCTTTTTCCTCTACCTCTTTCGGCATAGATTCCCCTGTTAATGCTTTTGTATCTAAACTTGTTTTTCCTTCTATTATATAGCCATCTAATGGAACCTTCTCTCCTGGCTTAATTAGTATTACTTCACCTATTTTTACATCTTCTGGGTCTACCTTCTCTACTTTTCCATTTCTTTCTACATTTGCAAAATCTGGTCTTATATCCATTAAACTTGAAATTGACTTTCTTGATTTATCTACTGCGTAACTTTGAAACAGTTCCCCAATTTGATAAAATAACATTACTGCAACTGCTTCTGGAAATTCCCCTATTACAAATGCACCAATAGTTGCAACTGTCATTAAGAAATTTTCATCAAATACTTTTCCTCTAATAATATTTCTTATTGCTTTTCTTACTATTTCAAATCCAACAATAATATATGATATTATATATATAGTATTGTTTATCCATTCATTATTACATTTTATTACAAATGCTATAAGAAATAGTATTAGTGATATTATAATTTTAATTCCCTTTTTCTTCATGTAATTCCTCCCCTAGACTTCTTCTATTGTTACATCAGGTTCTTCTTTTTTTATAATTTTCTTCACTTTTTGTATTACATCTTCTTTTCTTTTTTCATCATATTCAAGTTCCATTTTCTGTGTTATAAAATTTATATTTACATTTTCTATTTCATCCAATTTTTGAATTGCTCTTTCTAATTGACTAGCACAATTTGCACAGTCTAATCCTTTAATTTTAAATCTACTTTTCATATTTTATTCATTCCTTCCTATTTTTTATGTTCAATATGTTCAACACCTATTTCAAAAACCTCTTTTATATGATTATCATCTAACATATAAAACACCTCTTTCCCAGATTTTCTACATTTAACAATTCCACTTCTTCTTAATGTTCCTAATTGATGAGAAATAGACGATTTACTCATCCCTAAAACATTTGCTATATCACATACACACATTTCATTTTGATCTAAAGCAAATAAAATTTTTACTCTGGTTGTATCTCCAAGAATTTTAAAAAACTCTGCTAATTTATTAAAAGTATCATCTTCAGGCATATTTTTCTTTGTATTATCTACTACATCTTTATGAATTACACTACAATCACATATAAACTCATTTCTAGACATTACTACCTCCTTAAACAATATTTTCATTATGTAATAGTTTTATATTATACTCATTTACTTTTTACATAATAGTTGAATATCTACTCAACTTTACTATATTATATGTGAACACATACTCAACTGTCAATACTTTTTTCTATTTTTTTTTCTTTTATAACTTCAAACAAATCGGAAAATCTTTAAATTAGCATAATCTTTTTCTTTGTTTTTCCAAAATTTGTTCTGACCAAACTTTTTTATTTGTGTATAATGTCAGCGAAACTTTTTATATATTTAGCAATCTATTTTTACTTCGTGTTGTGTAACTACAAAGTTTCATATGGTTTCCTATTGTCTGAAAATAAAAAATAGAGTAATTAACCCTGTAAGGGTAAAATATACTCTATTTTTTATATACAATGAAAAGTAATATTTGCAAGAATTTTTATTTATAATTTTACTTTTTCCACTTAGGGAATTCTTTAGCAATTTCATTAAATCCTTTTTTCATTTCATCTATATCTATAATATTTTTATCTCCCATTTTCTCTCCTATTTGTTTTACTTGCTCTATAATCATATCTACTATTTCATTCGCATGTTTTCCACCTATTCTTACTTCTATTGTATATGGCATAATTATAGCATCTATCATTTCATAAAATACATCCTCCATAAATACTTTTGAATATAATTGATTTTCTATTCTTTTATATCCTTTCGTATCTCTTAAAAATTGGATAGATGAATATTTCAAATATTCATCTTTAGAATATTTTATAATTTCCTTATTTTCTTTTATAATTTCTTTTGCCATTTCCTCACTAATATAATTATTATAAATAAATTGTAAATTACCATTTGCATAATTAATTTTAATATCTACTTTTGATGAAATTCTGACTACTAATAATAAAAACTTAGCAAAATCATTTCTGTTCATTTCTCCAAAAAATTCATTCATAATATGAAATACTTTTTTTACCTTCAATGCACCATGAAGTTCACAAATACCTTTAACAACATTTACTTTTTCTTCAAATTCCTTTCGTTTTTCAATTACTTCATTATCGCCTAAAAATTCATTTAAAGTTTTTATAAGAGGAACATGTATTGTAAGCTTATTATTTTTATGACTTATAAAAGCCATTCCTAATTGTTTTAATAATATATAGCCTTGCACTTCATATAACTGTTCAGTTGTACACTTTTCTAAGTTTTTTTCAATTATTCCATGAAAAGGTATTTTACCAATTTCATCTACTACTCTTTGAGGCATATATATCAAATTATTTTTCATTATTTCTTTATAATTTTTTAACATATACTTTTTTATGTTCTTCTGACTTTCCTTCATTTCTCCTATAGTGTAAAATATTGCTTGTGGACCTAAATATGATGTTAATTCTTGTTTCGTTTTCTCTGAAAAATAATCTTCTGTTGTTTTATTTTTTTCTACTTCATCTTTAGCACATCTCTTTATTTCTCTTATTAATATTTCCCTTTCTTTTAATATAGCCTCTTGATCATCAAATTCTTCATCTTCATAATCAAAAATGTCGTCTAATTCTTCATCTTCAAGGTCAAAAATATCATCTAGTTCTTCATCATCAAATTCTTCGTCTTCATAGTCAAAGTCATCATCTTCAAAAAATTCTTCATCTTCAAAATCAAGTTCAAAATCATCTTCAATACTATCAATTCCAAAATTTTTATCAAACTCTTCGTATAATCGTTCTTCTTCTTCCTTTAATATTGTATCATAATGTTTAGCTTTTTCATCATTCCCTATATCTTTAAAATATTCTATAACCAGCTCATATATATCTTCATTTGGCACAAAAGTTTTATTTTTCTGTGCTTCATCTAGAATTTTCGCTACTTTATTCATATCTGGTTTTTCCTTTGAAAGCTCCCAGTCACATTTTACTTCATAGCCATCTCCTATTGAAGGATGATCTCCTATCCATTTTTCAATTTCTTTTTCTGCTTCTTTCTGATTACCAAGCAAATAATTGTCTCTTATTATTAATAATTCATTATCATTTTTTGTTTGTTTATCTAAGATAAAATTTTCATTTACTTGTGTTAATAATTTTATCTCTTCATCCAAAAACTCATCACTTATATCTACTGCATTGCTTAATACATCACTGTAATCTTGTATAAATTCATCTAATCCATATTTAAAAATTGGATATTTCTTATCAAATTTATCCATATCATTTATTTTCTCATTTTGACAAATTTCTAATACATCTTCCCATACTTCTTCTAATTGTTTTAATAGTTTTTCATCTACAGATGTTATTTCATCTATTTCTATTTTCGTGTTCCAAACATTCAACAATTTATCGACTTTTTTAATCTTTTGTTTCATCTCATTTAATTTTTCTTCCATTTATTCCTCCTATTTTTCCATATATTTTTATATATATTACTTTTTATTTGGTATAATTTAAAACTAGTTATATTTTTAAAATTTTTCTTACAATGAAGTTAAATATTATAAATGCTAATAAATCAAAAATACATATTTTAATTATCTGTTTATACATTATATCTAATGGTACAATGTTAAACCACCAACTAAGCCCTGTAAGTCCAAAAATAAATAAAAATACTAAGGCAATATCTAGGCAAAATCTAAATTTAGACACTGGTAATTTTTTGTGTTCACTTTTCCTGCTTCTCGATAATGTAAACAATAATAAAATTCCTGTATACCCTGTAGAAATAACACATAAACTTGAGTAAATTTCTTCTGATACATAATTTAATTTATTTGCTATTACAATTGCAATAATTCCTAAAATTACAGTTAGAGCAGTTGGTATTGCTTTACTTATAACATTCTTTAAAAAGTTACCTGTTATTCTTTCATTATTTGGTTCTAATGCTAATAAAAATGATGGTATTCCTATTGCAACAACACTAATTAAACTAACTTGTACAGGTTCAAATGGATATTGTTCACCTAAAAATATAAACATTATGGCAAGTACAGTTGAATATATTGTTTTTACTAAAAATAATGTTGCTGAACGTTGTATATTATTTATTGTTCTTCTACCTTCTGCTACAACCTTTGGCATTGAAGCAAAATTAGAGTCTAATAATACCAATTCTGATACACTTTTAGTTGCATCACTACCATTTGCCATTGTAATACTACAATCCGCTTCTTTCAATGCTAAAACATCATTAACGCCATCGCCTGTCATTGCAACAGTTTTACCACTTTCCTTTAATGCTAATATTAATAATTTTTTTTGCATTGGTGTAACTCTTCCAAAAATGGTATATTTTAAAGCTACTTGTTTTACTTCCTCTTCTGAATTAATAGTACTCATATCTATATAATTTTCATAATTTTCTACACCTGTAAATTTAGCAATTTTAGATACTGTTACAGGATTATCTCCAGATATTATTTTTATATCTACCCCTTGACTTTTAAAATATTCTAATGTATTATTTGCTTCTTTTCTGATTTTATCAGTTATTAATACAATAGCAATTGGCTCTAAAGTATCTGGCAGATTCTTTTCTTTGAAGTTGTTATTTGAATGTGCTATTGCTATTACTCTATAGTCTTTTGTATATCCATTTATTTGCTCTTTGTATTGTTCAAATTTTTCTTTTAATACATACTCTGGTGCTCCCATTACATATGTTCCAACATTTTCGAAATATATTCCTGACCATTTTGTTTTTGAAGAAAATGGTACTATATTTTTAGGTATATATTCATTTGTTACTGTATTAAAATACTCCCTTATTGCATTAATTGTAGAGTTTTCATCTGTTGATGATTTTCCTATATTTGCTAAAATATTTTCAATATCATTATTTGAATTATCTAAAGATATATATTTTTTTACTTCCATTTTTCCTTCTGTTAATGTTCCTGTTTTGTCTAAACATAATGTATCTACCCTTGCTAAAGTTTCTATACAATATAACTGTTGTACTAATACTTTGTTTTTTGAAAGACGAATTACGCTTACTGCAAGTACTGTACTTGTTAATAATACTAACCCTTCTGGAATCATTCCTATAATTGCCGCAACTGATTTGACAACTGCTTCTTTATATGTTGCACCTAATACATTTAGCTGATTTATAAATAAGATTATTCCAATTGGTATTATTGCAAATGTAAGTACTTTTATGATTTTATTTAATGACTTCATAATTTCTGAATTTACTTTTTTTACATACTTCGCTCCACTTGAGATTTTAGCAGTGTAATTGTCCTCTCCTATATGTTCTACTTTTGCTTGACACTTTCCACTTACAATATAACTTCCTGAAAGTAATGTCTCGCCTTCTTTTTTTGTAATTGAATCTGGTTCTCCTGTTATAAAAGATTCGTTTACCTCTACTTCTCCTTTTTTTATTATACTATCTACTGAAACTTGTGAGCCTGTATTGTACTCTATAATGTCATCTAATACTATGTCATTTATTGAAATATTCTCTTTTTTTGAGTTTCTTATAACTGTAGCTTTTGAACTTGCCATTACAGATAGTTTGTCTACTACTCTTTTTGAATGAATTTCTTGAAATGTACTAATTGCTGTATTTAGTATGACTATTATTAAAAATGTAGCATTTTTATATGACCCTACTGCAAATATTGTAATTCCTAATATTAAATTTAAAACATTAAATAATGTTACAAAATTTTCTAATAGTATTTGTTTTATACTTTTGGTTGGAAGTGTTGTATCAAAGTTTATTAAGTTTTCTTGCTTTCTTTTTTCTACTTGCTCATATGTTAGCCCTTCTTCTACTTTTGGCTCATACCTACTCAACATTTTATTCACCTTGTTTTCTGTTAATAATTTTTCCATTACTTAAAAGTACTAGAATTATATCATACATTTGTATTTTTGTATATAAATTTTTATACCTATTTATTAATTTTTTATGAATAATAATATCTATTTTAGAAAATACTTTTATAAAATGCGAATTCTATAGTTCAAATTTACTATTTTATTTCTGTAAACTTGAACTTGTAAATGCTATATATTGATTAGTTAACTACTTAATAAAATTTATAAAAGGAGTGAAATTTTATGGCGACTGATTATAATGTTATTGGAGAAAGAATTAAAAAAGCAAGAAAAGCAAAAAATATGACACAAGAAAAACTAGCTGAAAAATTGGACGTTTCTATCGCATTTCTGAGTAGAATTGAAAGAGGCTCTTCTCAAATAAATCTAAAAAGACTAGGACAAATCTGTGAAATATTGGATATAACTGAAGGTGAAATATTAAATGGTTCTACAAATAAATCTGCAAGATATTTAGAAGCTGATTTCTCTCAATTATTAAAAACCTGTAGCCCAGAAAAACAAAAACTAATATATGATGTAGCAAAAGTTATCTCAAAGTCATAATTGTTTTGATTTATCAGTTTAATTATATTTATAAATTTCTGTAATTTTCTGTGCATAAATGCTATATTGTCTACAGAATAATTGAAAGGATGATATCGTTATGGCTGTAGATTTTAGTATTGTTGGAAAGAGAATTAAAGATGCAAGAAAAGATAAAAAATTAACTCAAGAAATGCTTGCTGAAAAAATGTCAGTTTCTATTGCCTATTTAAGTAAAATAGAAACTGGAAAACTTCATATAAATTTGGAAAGATTATCTGAAATTTGTAACCTATTAGATGTTACAGAAGGTCAAATATTAAATGGAGTTTCTAATATTTCTGGAAAATATTTAACAAATGAATTCTCTGATTTATTGGAAAAATGTTCTCCTGAACAGCAAAAACTAATTTATAATTTAGCAAAAACTGTATACGAAACAAAATAGTTTTAAAAAAGACATGAAAAATATTTTAAATTTTTAAAATGTTTTTCATGTTTTATCTTTGAAGTTGGCTAATTTCAAAGGTTTTACACTTCGCAAATATTCGAAATCAGCCCTTTGCTGTAGCTAAGCTACCGCAAGACCCTCGAATCTTACTATTTACCTATTTTTTCTAAACAAAATTCTTTTCATTTATATTAAAACATTTGGTTTTAAGTTTTGCAAGTATTTTTCCTAAAAAAATTTCTAAACTTAAAAAAATTACCATTGCAAAAGTAGTCGAAATATGATATTATAAAAAGTGCAGAATATAAAAATATAGATAAAAAGCAAATCTAAATCAAGGAGGATTTTTTTATGGATTTTAAGCAATGGGAAGGATTTAATAAAATCGGAGAATGGACAAAAGAAATTGATGTTAGAGGCTTTATACAAGCCAACTATACACCATATGAAGGAGATGACAAATTTTTAGCACCAGCAACAGAAAGAACAAAAAAACTATGGAATGAAGTTTTAGAATTATACAAAAAAGAAAGAGAAAACGGTGTACTTGATGTTGACACAAAAACTCCATCTGCAGTAAATGCGTATGAAGCAGGATACATTGACAAAAACTTAGAGCAAATAGTAGGAGTACAAACAGATGCACCTTTAAAAAGAGCAATAATGCCAAATGGTGGAATAAAAATAGTAGAAAAATCATGTGACTCATATGGCTATAAAGTAGATGAAAACACAGACTATATTTACAATCATTTAAGAAAAACACATAATGATGGTGTCTTTTCTGTATACACACCAGACATAAGAGCTGCTAGAAGTTCTCACTTAATTACAGGACTTCCAGATGGATATGGTCGTGGAAGAATAATTGGAGATTACAGAAGAGTTGCTCTATATGGTGTAGATGCACTTATAGAAGCAAAAAAGAAGGACTTAGAAGTACTAGATACAGATGAATTTACAGAAGAAATCATTAGAAGTCGTGAAGAAATACATGACCAATTAATAGCATTAGAAGACCTTAAAAAAATGGCTGCTAAATATGGTTTTGATATATCTGTTCCAGCACAAAGTGCAAAAGAAGCTATACAATGGTTATATTTTGGATATTTAGCTGCAACAAAAGATCAAAATGGTGCTGCAATGAGTTTAGGTAGAACATCAACTTTCCTAGACATATATATACAAAGAGACTTAGAAAACAAAATAATTACAGAAGAAGAAGCACAAGAATTAATGGATCACTTTGTAATGAAATTACGTATGATTCGTTTCTTACGTGCACCTGAATATAACGAATTATTTAGTGGTGACCCAGTATGGGTTACAGAAAGTATTGGAGGTATGGGAGTTGATGGTAGAACATTAGTAACCAAAAATTCATACAGAGTTCTTCATACTCTAATAAACTTAGGACCTGCACCAGAGCCAAACTTAACAGTATTATGGTCAAACAATTTACCTAAAGGTTTTAAAGATTATACAGCTAAAGTATCAATTCAAACTTCATCAATTCAATATGAAAATGATGATTTAATGAGAACTACATTAGGTGATGACTATGGTATTGCATGTTGTGTATCTGCAATGAAAATTGGTAAACAAATGCAATTCTTTGGAGCAAGAGCAAACTTAGCCAAAACATTACTATATGCTATAAATGGTGGTAGAGATGAAAAGAGTGGAAAACAAGTAACTCCAAAATTTGAAGCAATTACTTCTGAATATCTAAACTATGATGAAGTATTAGCAAAATTTGATACTATGATGGATTATGTTGCTAAAATATATATAAAAGCACTAAATGCAATTCATTATATGCATGATAAATATTCTTATGAAGCTTTAGAAATGGCTTTACATGATCAAGATATATTAAGAACAATGGCATGTGGTATTGCTGGTCTTTCAGTAGTTGCTGACTCTTTATCTGCAATAAAATATGCAAAAGTAAAAGTTATTCGTGATGAAACAGGTTTAGCTGTTGACTATAAAGTAGATGGAGATTTCCCTAAATACGGAAATGATGATGATCGTGTTGATAGTATAGCTGTTGAAGTAGTAAAAACATTCTTAAGAAAACTACAAAAACATCATACTTATAGAAATTCAAAACACACATTATCAATACTAACAATTACATCAAATGTTGTATATGGTAAAGCTACTGGAAATACACCAGATGGAAGACGTGCTGGAGAACCTTTTGGTCCAGGTGCAAACCCACTACATGGAAGAGATACAAATGGTGCTGTTGCAGTAATGAACACTATTGCAAAATTACCATATGAATATTCTGAAGACGGAATTTCTTACACATTCTCAATTACACCTGGAACTTTAGGAAAAGAGCTTGAATCTAGAATAGATAACTTAGTTAATTTACTAGATGGTTACTTTACACAAACAGGACATCATATCAATGTTAATGTTTTCGATAGAGCCTTACTTGAAGATGCTATGGAACATCCAGAAAACTATCCTCAACTTACAATTCGTGTATCTGGTTATGCAGTAAACTTTATTAAATTAACTAGAGAACAACAATTAGATGTTATTAATAGAACAATACATGAAAAAATGTAAAAAATTTAAAATATAAATTTTAAGCTTTATAATTTTAAATCATTGTGGGGATGGAGAAATTGCCTTTCTCTACTCCCCTATTTTTTCGAATATATTTATAAAAAAGGAGAAAAGGTTGAAAAATAATTACAATTTTGGCGTCGTCAAACTACATTTTAAATTTAATCAACGTACAATTAGTACGCCTCATAAATTTAAAATTTGTTTTCCTAGCCAAAATTTAATTCTTTTCCAACCAGATTTGTGCCTTGAGGAAGGAATGTGATTAATTATGGAAGGTAGAATTCATTCATTTGAAAGTTTAGGTACTGTAGATGGTCCAGGAGTTAGGTATGTTATATTTATGCAGGGCTGTTCTTTAAAATGCAAATATTGTCAAAATAGAGACACTTGGAGCTTAAATTCTGGTGCCACATATACTGTTAATGAAGTAGTAGAAAAAATATTAAGATATAAAAACTATATTTCTAAGACAGGTGGTGTTACTATAAGTGGTGGAGAGCCTCTACTTCAAGCAAAATTTTTAATTGAACTTTTTAAAGAATTAAAAAAACATAATATACACACATGTATCGATACTTCTGGTTCTTTTGATTTAACAAATGATATAAAAGAATTAATTAGTTTAACTGATTTATTTCTATTAGATATTAAATGTATTAATGACCAAAAATGTATTGATTTAACTGGTGTTTCTAATAAAAAAGAATTAGCTTTTGCAAATTTTTTAAGTTCTATAAATAAACCTATTTGGATTAGACAAGTTCTTGTTCCTGGTATTACAGATAATCCAGATGACTTAACTACTTTGAAACACTTTATTTCTAACCTTAAAACTGTAGAAAAAGTAGAAATTTTACCTTACCACGATTTAGGTAAATTTAAATGGGAAAACCTTGAATGTCCTTATGAATTAGAAGGTTATAGAACTGCAACTAATAAAGATGTTCAAAAAGCAAAAGAAATATTAGAACTTTAAATTTAACTATATAAAAGAGGCATGATTAAAATGGAGGCTACTGAAAAAGTGCAAAAATTTTCAAAAAATTATGTTTACAAAAACGCAATCCCTATTTTTATATTGATTATTGTGTAAAGTGGATATTAAATATCTGTTTTATAGCAAATTTAATACAAAAGTGGTAAGAAAATTTTTGCACTTTTAGGAAATTTTTAAAATTTCGACTTTTTCAGCAGCCTCATTAAAATGTTTAGACCTTTTAGGTTACTTTTTATGCTTCTCCTTTTTTATAAAAAGTGTATGTAAATTTTTCAAAAATTTATTTTTGAAAAATTCATACAAAAAGAGTATAATATTAAACTATTAAAACTTTTTTACTTACCCCAACCCCAACATATCTATTATTAAACCACATATTACTCCTATAACATATAAAATTCCAACAACTTTCAAATTTTCCTTTATATTTTTATTTACTCTAAACAATACTAATATTCCTATTCCTGAACCAACTAAAAGCCCACCTATCATTGACCCCATAGATATAACTTCTTCTAGATATAATTCTGTTAAAATTATAGAACCTGCACAATTTGGTATTAAACCTACTAAGCCAGAAATCAAACTTCCTATTACTGGTATATTTAATACCATATTAGAAATATTCTCTTTACCTATATATTCAACTCCTACATTTATTATAAATGTAATTATTAATATAAATAAAAATATACTAATAGTGTGCTTTATAGATGATTTTATTATACTTCCTTCTTCACAATGGCAATGATCATGTTCACACATTTGTGCTATTGTTTCCCCTTCTGTTCCCTCTTTTAATGCCATTTTTGACTTTCTGAATATATTTATTATTAAATCTATTATTATTCCAGCTATTATACCAATAACTAATTTTATGGCTAATATTTTTAATATTATTTCTATTGGTGCAGTTTCTGATATTAATACAGGTAGCATTTCATCTGATGTTGATAAAAATATAGCTATTAATGTTCCAAGTGTAATAACTCTTCCTGCATAAAGATTTGCTGCTAATGCTGAAAAACCACATTGTGGAAATACTCCCAACGCCCCACCTAATATTGGACCAAATTTTCCTGATTTTTGTATTACTTTTTTTGTCTTATTACTTGTTTTATGCTCTATATATTCCATTATTAGATATGCAACAAATAAAAATGGTAACAATTTTATTCCATCTACTAATGTATCTTCTATTATTTCTAACATAACTTTACCTCTTCTTAATTTAAAATTTTTGTATATTATACCATAAAATCTTATAAATTAAAAGATACTATTTACTCTATCTGCAAAAAAGAGTACAATTTGTTTCATTTTACAGATATAACATTCACTCAAGTACTATAATATTTATTTTAACAAAGTTTTGCACAGGGAAGCTCCCAGAGTGGACATGACCCAGAGCGATTGGCGAAGCCAGTAAAAAACGTTGTTAAAATAAATATTATAGTACTTATATAATTCTGATTTTAATCTGTTAAATGAAACAAATTGTACTCTTTTTTGCTGTTACTCTATAATCTTTTTTATTTTCTCTATATTATTAATAACGCATTGATACCCATATTTATAGCAAGTATCTAACTTTTTAAAATCTAATAGTCCTACTTTGTCAGTATATACATTTAAAATTATATCACTCATTTCTAAATTTTCTTCTGATATTTTACTGCCCATTATATCTATAGTTTTCATTACTATATCCATTAAATTACTCTTTTTATCTATTGGGTCTGCATCAAATTTTACTGCAATTACTTTATCTGCTCCTTGCTTTTTTACTTCATTTACAGGAACATTATTTAGAACTCCTCCATCCATAAATGCATGCATATCAATATTACAAGGACTAAATACTGCTGGAAAGCTACTACTTGCTCTTACCGCCTTTCCTATTGTTACATCTGTTATATATTGCTCTATATGTGATTGCTTTTTAGGTATATAATTTGTAAAAATATATTCTTTTGAATTCATAATATCAACAGTTGGAATTACTAACGGCATATTTACATCTTTCATATTTCTTATGTTTTTTTGATTTGCAATTTTATTAAATATATCTTCTATATTTTCACCACTTTTTAATCCTTTAAATTTATTCTTCATAATAAAATTTTGTATTCCGAATATTATTGGATTTGTATTTGTGCCTGCTATCTGTTTTGCATACTTTTTAAACAATTCGTATATGTAATATGGTTTATATCCTATTGCATATAATGCTGCTATTATACTACCACAACTTGTTCCTCCTATTATATCTATTTTTATTTGATTATCTTCTAATGCCTTTAATACACCAGCATGTGCAATCCCTCTTATTCCTCCACCTGATAATGCTACTCCTATTTTCAACTTTTTCACTCCTCATATAATATATTACTTATATTATTTACAAATAGTGAATTTTTAAACTTACATTATTACTTTTTTAGTTATTTTCTATGTTTAAAAAATCATAATTACTGTATTGTAATTATTTTTCATTTTTTACACCTTTCGACATTTTTTTCTTTTCTTATATGATATATTTATTTTTGTTGCTGTTTTTTTCAGTATAACAAATGAAGAGGGGGGCGTTTTTATGAATAATATTAATAATAAGAAATCTGATGTAGAAAAAGTGGGTACTATCTCTGTTTCTATTTACAAAAATAAAAATACTGGTTTTTCTGCTTATAGCATTGATGCTGATAATGATGATGTTATACAAGTTTCTTATATGATTGAAGATACTCTAAAAATGTATTAGAAGACAAGAGACATGATAAACCTTTTAGGTTACTTTTCATGTCTCGCTTTGTTTACACCAAAATTGCTTTAGTAATTTTGTGTAGAACGTTTAGATAGGCTTTATACTAGTAAAGTATAAAATAAAAATAGCCATAAGTCTTTATTTTCTTAACTTACAGCTATTCTATATAAAACTATTACTCTTGAGTATATGGAAGCATTGCAATTTGTCTTGCTCTTTTTACTTCTAAAGTTATATCTCTTTGATGTTTAGCGCAAGCTCCTGTTGCTCTTCTTGGTAATATTTTTCCTTTATCATTAATAAATTTTTTTAATTGATCTGGATTTTTATAATCTAATACAAGATTTTTATCTGAACATAAAGGACATACTTTTTTTCTTATTTTTTTAAATCTTGGATTAAAATCTTCATCACTATTATTATTTCTATTGTTTCTTTTATTTCTCTTATCTGCCATTTTCTTTCCCCCCTATTCTATCTAAAATGGTAGGTCATCTCCTGAAGATACTTCAAAGTCAGAACCTGTTGTATTTGGCATTGTCCCAAAAGTAGCATCAAAGTTTGAAGAACCTGCTTCTCCATCTCTTTTACTATCTGCAAAATATGCTTCTTCTGCTACTACTTCTGTTATGTAATGTTTTTGTCCTTGGTCATCATCCCAAGTTCTAGTTTGAATTCTTCCTATTATTCCTACTTGTTGACCTTTTTTAAAATATTTACTGCAGAATTCACCTAGTTTACTCCAAGCAACTATATTTATGAAATCTGCTTGCCTCTCTTCTCCCTGTCTTACAAATCTTCTATTAACTGCAAGTGCGAAGGATGCTACTAATGTATTATTTGTTTGTGTGTATCTAACTTCTGGATCTCTTGTTAATCTTCCCATCAATATTACTTTATTCATAATTTACACCATACCTTTCTATATTTAAAGGCTCCTTATTTTTCTCCTCTTAAGTTATAAAAACTTATTTTTCTACATTTATAGTCATAAATTTTATTATGTCATCTGTAATTCTGTAATTTCTCTCAAGCTCAGCAATTAATGATGGATTAGCTTCAAAATAAAATACTACATAGTAAGCTTCTTTATTTTTATCTATTTCATAAGCTAATTTTCTTTTTCCTAATTCATCCGCTTTTTCAACTTTTCCATCCTTATTAATCAAATCTGTAAATGTTGCTACTAATTTTTTAACTTCTTCTTCATCAAGATTTGGATTAATAATGATTACACTTTCGTATTTATTCATTATTTTCACCTCCTTATGGTTTGTAACCTACACTCTTTTGTGTAAGTAAGGTTGTAAAAAATATTTTACAATGTTGTTATTTTACCATATTTTTACTCTAATTACAATACTTTTATAAGAATTTATGTAATAATATTGATTTTTTTCAAAATTTATGTTAATATAGATATATGATGGTATTTTACCAAAAGGAGGTGAAATTCTTAACTTAGTTAAGAATATAATTATGAGTAATGTAACTCAAAAAAATAAATCAATCAATCCATTTTTAAATATGCTTAATGTTTTAAAAAGAATGATATTTAGTAATGATGATTTATTATCTGATGGAGAGATTTTAGAAAAATACTCTAAAAATATAAATAATTTAGAAAATTCGAAAATAGCAGAAGAATTACAAAATTCTTTAGAAATAATAAATAGAGAAGTTACAGCTAAACAAAAAGCTGAAAAGGCTGAACTTGATAAATACAAAATTTCAGGTATTCAAAAAACCAATACCAATAATTCTCGTTCTTCTACTTCTAAAACTATTCCTTCACAAAATAAATCTTATGATGATGAACAACAACTTTAATAAAACAAAACTTTTAATTACATATAACCTAATTTATTAATATAGTTTAATGCAAATTAAAAGAATCTTATATTACAAAAATGGTGTCCTACAATTAATCAATTAATTGTAGGACAATTTATTATATAAATTAAGCATTTTTTTATTTATCACTTGACAAAATGCGTATTTGCTATTATAATAATAATTGTCTTTCACATTTGGCGAAGTAGCTCAGTTGGCTAGAGCATCCGGTTCATACCCGGCAGGTCGTAGGTTCGAATCCCACCTTCGCTACCACTAATCATAAAGAATACTTATAAATAGCGTATTTCATTCATTTTGAAATATGCTATTTTCTTGTTTATCACTTTTTTATCACACCAGTTATATATATTATTTATAATGTTATCGTTCTATTTTTTTTCATATATTTCTTTTCCATTTATTAATCCAAGTAAATATATTTTCTTTATTAAATTACTATTACCATCTAATATTCTTAACTCTTTTTCATTAAATAAATTCTTATTTTCCTCAATTCTTTCACAATTCTTTCAACTACATTTTATTCATTTAATTTCTTCATTTTTTGTTGAAAAAGCATTGATTTTTTGATATAAATAATAATAGGAGTGAATAAAAATGATATATTTGAAGAAATTTGAATTACTTGATAATGAAGATTGGAGCGGATATCCTTTTCATATATTTTTAGAAAAGGAATTTTTCAATATAGAATTTGATCCTATTACAATTTTTTATGGTGATAATGGTTCTGGAAAATCAACCTTACTTAATATTATAACTGAAACACTTAATAAAGATAAAAAATTAATTAGCAGAAGAAAACCATTAGTTAAATCTGATTATTTTGATATGTATACAGATAAATGTAATTATTATTTAGAAAATAATATTCCTTTAGGAAGTAAAATCATTTTTAGTGAAGATATATTTGAGAATATTTTATCTAAACGAATAGAAAATAAAGAAAAGAATAACCAAAGGCAAGAATTAGAAAGACAATATATGAAATATAAATATAATCCCATTAACTATTCTTCATTAGAAGATTTAAGCATTTCAGTTGAAACAAGAAATAAAACGCAAAGTAAATTTATAAAAAGTAGAATAGCAGAAAATGCAAGAGAATTTTCCAATGGACAAACATCATTAGAATTTTTTGACAAAGAACTAAAAGAAGATAGCCTATATTTACTTGATGAACCAGAAAATAGTTTGTCACCAAAATTTCAAATTGAATTGATACAATTAATATCAGAATTAAGTAGATTTTTTAAATGTCAATTTGTAATAGCAACACATTCTCCATTTTTATTATCTATACCAAATGCTAAAATATATGATTTAGATTCAATCCCTGTTATAACAAAAAATTGGTATGAATTAGAAAATATGAAGATATATTATAATTTCTTTAAAGAAAATAAAGGTAAATTTGAAATATAGTATACTAGGAGGTTTTTTAATGGGAAATAATAAGTTAGAAACAATATCAGCATTTATTAAGTGAAAAAGGAATTAGGCAAAGTATGTCAAGAAAAGGAAATTGTTTAGATAATTCATTAGCAGAGAATTTCTTTGGTTTATTAATTGTGCCTTTATGGATAAATTATGTAAATCCTAAAGATAGAATCAAAATCGATGGCTTAATTTAGTCATCGATTTCATAAAAATTAAATTTTCAAAAAAAATTACACACTTTACTTGACAAAGTCAAGGAATGAGCCCTGTACAATACAGAGTTCATTCTTAACTAACTCTGGGTAATATTTTTCTATATATGACATTATTTTTGAGTATCACTTAAGTTGGTATATGGCTCAGTTCCTTCACTTTTTTTATTAGTGTCTACTTTAAGGGAAAGAGCTCATTCCCTATCAGTTCTAATATATATCATCATCAATATAATCATAATTAGTATTGTTATCATTATTAGCTGTATCTAATTTCATCTTATATTCTATTATAGTATCTGTTACATACTTTGTATCTTCTGCCCCTAATAAATTCATTAATACCATAACTTGGCTTGGTGTTCCTAACCCTTCTACAGAGCGTATGTATATAACCATTATCTTATCTATATCTGAAGTATTATCATTTGAAACAGCTTTTAAGTCAGTTAATTGCTGAAGTAAATGCTTCATAAATATTCCTGTTTGAATAAGTAATTTCAAAGTATCTTTATCATCTTTAGAAATATTTATATACTGTTCTATTCTTTCATCTAAATATGAATATTTAATTAGTTTATCTATAAATGCTTGTACTTTATTTTCATCAAACATATTCTCTCCATTAGTATCGCATATAGTTGCATAAGACATTCCTATACAGTTTATTTGTTTTTTTATGTCATCATCTGCATATCCATTAGATAATACTTTCCATACTTCAATATATTATTTATTTCATTCTCTTCATCACTATTTTTATTTGGTTTAGCAATTCTCACAATTTCTTTTTTATATTCTTCTATTTTTTCCCCGTCAACTAACTCAATATGATTAGCCTGTGCCAATTCAATAGCTGATGTAGTAAATGTACTATTTGTTACTACAATACCTTTATCTGCTTTATACATTCCTATTGCTCCAACAGCTTCTTGTACAGCTTTATTTCCAACAGGATTATTATAAAATTTGACTTGAATAACATATTTCACATTATCTTTATATGTGATAACATCTGCACCTTGGTCTCCACTCTTTTTTGTAACTTCTTCTATTTTATATCCTAATTTTCTGTATAAATTAGCAATATATTCTTCAAACTCATATCCATTTTGAACATTTGAATAATCTACTTCTAATTGTTCTTTTTCTATTTCTTTATTCATATTCCCATTTAAAAGTCTTTCTTTTTCCTTAATTGCAATTTGTTTATCAGCAAATTCAGATAATTTCTCAGCATTTTTATATACATCTTTTAAGAATAGGAATAGGTCATCATAACATAAACATTTGCCAACTCTTGCAACTGTATCAATTAGCAAAATTTTACAAGCTGACTTTTTATCATTACCTAGTTCTTCCAAATATGAAATACATTTGGACTGTTTTATTTTATCAATAATTATTTGTGTTTTATTTCCTGCTTCATTATTTTTTAATTCATTGATTATGTCTTCATATTCATTATCTTTTAAATATTTATAATTATATGATTCTTTCCATTTAAACAAATAAACTAAATTATAAAAATTTTTAGGAAACATCGGTATATCAAATAAATCTTTATAAAAATTTTTATACATCTCATACAATTTATTTGATATATATTCCATATCATCTGTTGTACTTTTTAAATTATTATATATTTTGTTAAGTTCTTCATTGTTTTCAATTATTTCCATATTTTTAGAGAATATAAGTCCATAAAATACTGTAATAGCATAAGAAAAAATTTCTTTAAAATATACCAATATACGCATATTTTTGGAAACTTCCATTCTTTCCAACATATCGTTTTCTGATAAATATTCTGTACCAGATAATCCATAGTCAGCCCACTTTGAATCTTCATTCATATGTAGTTCGTGATATATATATATATTACTATTAGCAAATAAAAATTTTTCGCAGTTGTAATACTCACATACTATTTTATTATAATCTTCCTTTTTATTTTTAAAGTACTTTTCATTTACATTTTCTTTAAAAAATTCGTTTAATTCTATTCTTGTTTTTATTAAAAATTTATAGTTATTAATTTTATCAATATCATTGAATTTAAAATCATCAGGTATTTCACAATATAAATTTACTAATAATTCAAATAAAATTTCACTTAAATATCCATCGTTTTCTAAAGATTTATTTTCTTTCTTTAATGCTCCATACACCCCTATTGGTGTCATATTAATCATATTGTTAAATCTATCTAATATCATTGGATTCGAAATTAATTTATTTTTTAATAATTCTTTCTTGTTATCTTTTAATTTATTTAACTTTTCCTGTTGCTCCTTTTCGCACTTTCTTTGTTCTTCTCTTTCTTTTTCTCTTTTCTCTTCTTGTTCATCGCATTGCTCCTTTTTATCTTGTTTTTCTTTTTCAACTCTATCTTCTATTATTTTTCTGAATTTTTCATCTTGTATTCTCCTTTCTTCTTTTCTTAAATTTTCCTCATAACAACTTTTACATATACCTTCAAAATCTTCTTCAAAGAATCCAATTTTTCTATTACATTTACTACAAAATCTTGCCATTTCTCACATCTCCATTCTAATAAAATCTTTTTTAGACTGATGTTTGAGTAGATATTCCCAAACATATATTATTTTTGTCAAATATTAATGCTATATTATAACCATTTGCAATCCATTGAGCAACTACTTGACTGTTCTTTATATTAAATATTGCATTTGGTTTGCCAACTTCGTTTACTATATAGTCACTTTTAAATTTCCCAACTTAACAAATTTCTTTTGTAATCTAGTACCACTAAATGAATCTCTCCATATTTTCCCCCCTTAAAATTTAATATCTAATTTAATACAAAATTATTATATAACTAATTAGAATAAAAGTAAATAACTATTGTTACTAAAAATAATTAAAATTACTGATACAATATAACTAACTTTCATATGCTTGAAATAAGGGAGGTATCAATAGTTTATGGAGAATTTACGAATTATTAGAGAAAAAAGAAATATAAATCAACAAAAAATAGCTGTGGAGTTAGAAATATCGCAAGAATCCATTTCAAAATACGAAAATGGAAATGCGTTTCCTTCAAAAGAAATACTTATTAAACTAGCTGACTATTTAAATTGTAGTGTAGATTATTTGTTAGGGAGAACCGACAACCCTATTGTAAATAAAGAAAAATTATCTGCTGAAGATGAAGAAATAAAAAATTTAATTTTTAGATATAATAAGTTAAGTAATGAAAATAAAAATAAATTAGAAGGTTGTTTATTAGCACTAGAACAGGAAGAAAATAAGAAGTAGGGGAATGAATCCTCTACTTCTATTATGTACTAATAAATATTGTATAATTTCCGTTCATTTCTAATACAATTTCTGTATCAATAGTAATGCCATTTATATCATCTGTGCAAATCTCTATTTCCTGATTTGCTACTAAATTCGAGTTTCCAATTAGTAACACTTTTCTTGTAACTATTGACTGTAATTTATCTATACATATTTCAAACCTTAAACTTCCGTTCTATTCTTACTGTTATATCTTGTCCATTGTAATTTTCTTCTAATTCTTTTTTTAATTCTTGTAAATCCTTCAAATTTATCACTCCCAACATTTCTTATATTTTATCATATATTTTATTAATCTTTTAATTTCTTCTTTATCTGATACCATTTCTCTTTACCGATAACCAATCCTTATTTCAAGCCTTGTCGTTAGTTAATGCCTTATTTTTAACTTTTGAAATCAGATCGTAGGTTTAAATCCCGCCTATGAACTTTATTATTTTCCCTATACAAGAAAAAAAGAACTAGACTACTAGTTCCTCAAATTTCTTATTTGATATGTATTCTAAACTATCTGGCATTAATAAATTTTCTTCTTTTGCTATTTTTATATACTCTTCTCTATCTCTTATTTTTAATTCTTTTATCTTTTGTAAGGATTTTAAATATAATTCTTTCATATACATCATCCTTTCATATATTATTGTACTATATTATGTTTATTTTGTCTGTCGAAGGTTGTCGACCACATTAAATTTTTATAGAGAATTACTCTAAAAATAAAAATACTTATATATAAAAAGATATATAACTATTGAGCGGTATTAAATTGTGCACTGTTCTATTAATATTATAAAAATTTTCATAATGCTTGCTCTCTATATATTATACTAACCTTTTCTTTGTACTTTATTTAATGTCGATGTTTTCTTTCTTTTCTCAACAGAATAACCAAATTTACCAATTTTTTTACCTAAACAATAATATCCTCCATTTGCATATGAAATTAAATTACATTTAGAAATATCAAAAGTTCCTTTTGCATTTATATATTTTTCGTCTGCATCTATTGATATAACTTCTGCAATAAACATATGATGTGACCCCAACTCTTTAATCTCTTTTACTTTACATTCTATGGCAACAGGGCTTTCTTTAATTATAGGACAACTTACATGATTTGCCTTTTCTTTTGTAAGATTCATTTCCTTAAATTTATCTACTTTATTCCCTGTTTTTACTCCACACCAATCTGTTTTATATGCTAATTTCTCATTAGTTAAATTAATAATAAATTCTCCAGACTCCTTTATTAAATTATATGAATATCTCTCTGGACGTATTGATATATAGCACATTGCTGGATTTGTATTTATTATTCCAGTCCAAGCTACTGTTATTATATTAGATTTCTCCATATTACCACATGATACCATTACTGCTGGTATTGGATATATAAATGTACCTGCTTTCCATTCTTTCCTACTCATTATTTCTCCCCCTTTTATTATATATTTTATATTACAGCCTTATAATTAGATACATTTTGTATATTCTATTATATTACTTCTTTAAATTATATATCTCCTGCATTATTCAATTATATTACTTTCTTTTAATCATATACATTATGTATGTATATGATGATATTTTACATTCCACCATTTATTAACTATAGTAGCATATTTTCTAAAATAAAAGTTATCAATTAAATTTAGTAAGTTCTAAACTTAATTGATAACTTTAAAAAAAATTAAAACTGGCGACAACCTATTTTCTCAACAAGGTAACTCGTAAATATCGTCGGCACATGAGAGCTTGACTTCTGTGTTCGGAATGGGAACAGGTATTTCCTCTCTGTCATAATCACCAGAAAATTATTGTATACTTTTAATCATCTTCATTTAATATATCATATATTTTTCTTTTTGTAAATATATTTTCTTCACTTTTTTATTTTTTTACTTTTGATTAAAGCACACTCAAAAATACATAGAAAAAAGATTTGTAATCTCGTATTCTTAAACCTTTTCTTAGTGGTTAAGCCCTCGATTTATTAGTACTGGTCAGCTACATACATCACTGTACTTACACCTCCAGCCTATCTACCACATAGTCTACGTGGAATCTTACTACCTTTCGGTATGAGATATCTTATCTTGAGGTGGGCTTCACACTTAGATGCTTTCAGCGTTTATCCCATCTATACTTGGCTACTCAGCCGTGCCACTGGTGTGACAACTGATTCACCATCGGTATATCCATCCTGGTCCTCTCGTACTAAGGACAGCTCCTCTCAAATATCTTGCGCCTGCGACAGATAAGGACCGAACTGTCTCACGACGTTCTGAACCCAGCTCGCG
>CANRSN010000020.1 GCA_947642455.1 uncultured Clostridiaceae bacterium | reverse complement strand
TAATAGAAGAAGGAAATCACAATGAACTTATGGAAAAACAAGGAGAATATTATGATGAGTTTGATCCAAGTGAATATACTTTATATTTAAAAGATATTGATAAATTTGAATTACAAAAGGATATAGAAATACTAATTAAGGAAGAAAAACTAGGTAATGTAATAAAAAGCATAACTAAAATAACAGGTGGACTATCACATAGAATGTATAAAGTCGTAACAGACAAAAATATATATGCAATTAAAGAGTTGAATTCAGGAATTATGAAAAGAAAAGAAGCATATTCAAATTTTGTATTTTCTGAGAAAGTAACTGATATTGCAAAGGAAAATGGAATTACAGCTATAGGAGCAATAAAACTTGAAAATAACGATATTATGAAAAAAATAAATAATAGATATTTTATGGCATTTGATTGGCAAGAAGGGACAACATTGAAAGCAGAAGAAATAACAGAAAGTCATTGTGAAATAGTAGGAGAAACATTAGCTAAAATTCATAATATAGATTTTTCAGAAATTGAAGATAGTGAAAGAAAAAATATAAATATAGAACAATTTAATTGGAAAAACTATTTAGAATTAGCAAAGAAAGAAAATAAAGCTTATGTAGATATTCTAGAGCAGAATATTGATTTATTATATGAATTAAATGAAAAATCAAATGAAGCAATTAGATATGCAAACGGTAATTTAATTATTAGTCATACTGACCTTGATAGAAAGAATGTAATATGGCAAGAATATAAACCATTTATTATAGATTGGGAAGCAAGTGGATATATTAACCCAACAATTGAATTAATACAAGTTGCCTGGTATTGGTCTAGTGGTGATGTAGAAAATTTAGACTATAAGAAATTTGAAATCGTAGTGAATAGTTATAAAAAATATGCCAAAAAAGAAATTGATGAAAATATTGAAAAACTAATATATGCAGACATTTATAGTGGACTTAGATGGGTAAATTATAATTTTAAAAGGTCATTATGTATTAAGAACGAATATAAACAAGATGAGATTGAATTAGCTGAAAGTGAGATTATACAATCTATAGGAGAGATTAAATACAATGTTAGTCAAATGAATAAGATGATAGAAATCCTAAAAAGATAATATATGAAGGAGGAAAATTATATGATAGAATCTAAAGCATAGGATTGGAAAATTGTTAAAGATAATCAAGCTGAAATTTGGAAGAATCCAAGTATAGAATCTTATTACATATTAAATAGAATGTCAAAATAAGACTTAAATTATCAAAATAACTAGAAGATAAAAAAGGTTCACAGGCAGAAATAACTAATGAAGGCTGAGGAAAATATAATGATTTTAATATAATGGAAAAAGAAAGGTTGGAGATAAAATGAATAGTTTGTTTGCCATTATTGAAATAGGGAGTAATAATACAAAAACCCATATATACAAAGATGAGGATCTAATATATGAAAATACTACTACAATTGAATTTAAGAAGAATTATAAAAATAAAATTAATGAAAATGATTTACATATATTGTGTGAAGTAATAAACAATGCTTTGAACTATACAAAAAATATAAGTATTTATGGGTGTAGTATATTTAGAAATATATCTAAGGAAGAATTAAATCAAATTAATAAAAAATTATATAACAAGTTTAATCTAGAAATTCAAGTTGTATCTCAAGAAGATGAAGCAAATTATACTGCACTAGGTTGCTATAATAATATAGAGTATAATGGAGATATTTGTATTTTTATAGGTGGAGGAGGATCTATAGAGCTTATATTTGTAAAAAATAAGAAAATTATTGATAAAAAGTATTATAATTTTGGAGTCGTAGATGTCACAAATAAATTTGATAGTTTAAAAGATGATATACCACAATGTTCTTTTAGTGATGTTTATAATTATGTGAATGATTTAATAAAAAATATAGATATTAAGTCAAATATTTTAATATTAGCAGGTGGAGATCATTTATATTGGTACAATAATGCAAGGTATAAATTAATAGAGAATACTTTATATAAAGCTGAAAAACAAAAATATATGTTAACAGTTGAAATGAGTGACAATTATGATAAAGATGCTTTTGTAAATTCTTTAGATAGAATTAGACAAAATAGTGATAATCCTAAATGGTTTGATGGTTCGAGAGCAATGAAAGTAATTACTAATTTAATATCACACAAAATAGGGGCTAAATATATTATACCTACAAAAATAAATATGGAAGATGGAATAAAAATGAAAGAAATATAAAATAGCATCAGTAAAATACTTAGAGTATATGTGAAAAAGTTAATTAAATTAAAATAGAGAGAGGTATAAAAATGGAAGAATATTTAGATGTATTAAATGAAAAAGGTGAATATACAGGAAAAACTGAAACTAGAGAAAAATGTCATAAAGAAGGATTATGGCATAAAGCAGTAGTAGTATTTATCATAAATTCGAAAGGGCAAGTATTATTACAAAAAAGAAGTGCAAGTAAGAGAATGTGGCCTAACACATGGGATGTAACGGCAGGAGGACATGTATTAGCTGGAGAATTTGGGTTTCAATCTATAATTAGAGAATGTAAAGAAGAATTAGGAATTGAACTAAATAAAAATGATATAACTTTTATAGGTGCAGGAATTTCAAATAATATAAAAGGAGATATTGTAAATAATCATTTTAATGAATATTATGTAGCAAATAAAGAAGTAGATGAAACTAGATTAAAATTACAAGAGGAAGAAGTATCAGAAGTAAAATGGATAGATAGAGATGAAATTATAGAAAAAATCAAAGATAATTATAATGGAATAACAGATAAAGAAGGTTGCTGGGAATACTTAATAAAATATTATGAATGGTTAAATAAATAGAATATAATAGTAGGACTTATGAATAAAAGAAAAGTTGTTACATTATGTGGTTCAATAAAATTTTGTAATAAAATGCAAAAAATAAATGAAAGATTGGAATTAGAAAATGGATACTTTAATGACATCAATCCAACAGTTACGAAAAGTAACAACAGTACACAAAGACTTAAGTGAACGAATATTAAAAATAAATCCAGCATTGGCAGCAGAAGTAAGAGTTATACTAGATGAGAACAAAGCAGAAAGGCATATAAGAGGGGGAATGGCTACAAAATTAAAATATAGTCACAAAAATGATGAAAAAATAGTAGTGTAATGAGCTAATACAAAGATTTCATATTTCTTCTTAAAAACTAAAAAAGAAAACATTCTTAATTTAGTTTTGGAGAAGAAATATGCTCATAAAAGAGAAGAAAGAGAAAAGTAAAAAGGATTTCTGTACTGTTCATAATTATGTCATAATCTTTTTTCTTCCCATTGCACCTATGCCATTTACCCCATCTTTACCATCTCTCAATTCTTCTTCAATATCATTTATTGTTAAATATCTTGTATTTTCTGTTGTTGCTATTCTTTCTGCTACAATTAACGGATCTATAAAATCTATCATTATTCTTGCAGGGGAGGAGGCGAAATTCGCTCCTGAAAGCATAATAGCCTCATAATAGCTTTGACATGCTCCAGCAAATATTGCTATATCTCTACCTTTATTTGCACACCATTTTCTTGCTTCGTTTACAGTATTTATAAAGTATTTTGAATTTCTATAATTATAAATATCATTATAATCTGTTTGTTTCTTAATCATTCCATCATGACCTGTAACAATCAATATATCTGGCATATATCTATTTAATAGATTTTGTATAACGGTTGCTTGTTTATTTTCTGGTATATTTTTTACAATTGCATTTAATCCTAAACTTTTATAATATCTTACAGATTTTTCAGCATACCTTTTATCTCCATCTAAATGAAGTATTTTTCCAGTATACACAACTTTTGAACTTCTATTTTCTTCACTTAATCCAAATATTTTTTTTGCAATTTCTATACAATATTGAGGGTTTTTTAGACACTTTTCTACTCTTTTCTGCATTTTATCTTCTAATAATTTCATTCTAATATCTACAGCTCTTTTATCCATTAATTCTAAATCATCTAAGTAGCTATCTGCTTCAATTCTGTCAGTTATCCCTTTAAGTATTGCAATTTCTCTATTATCACTTAGTTTTATTATATTTTTTATCTCAAATATGACATCTTTGTTATAAGATATTCTTCCTACAATATCACCTTTTTTGAATTTTCTCACAATACCACCTCTTATCCATATATTGTATAATATGTCGAATTTTGTAGTTTTGCTACAAAAATAAAAGTGAGAAATTTTAATAAGTAGTTAAAAATTAAGTATATAAATACTTGTAACAAAACAGTAATTAAATTGTAATAAAAATGTAACAAAACTACAAAGAGCTTTAAAATGGCGAAATACAGAAGAATATATATAAAAAAGCACTTTGACTTTTCGTGTAGAAAATGCTAGAATTATATCATAATATAAAAGTAGGTGATAAAATGATTTGCAAAAGTGATATAATGAATCTAAAAACAGGGATTGACGAAATTATAGAGCAAAAACAAAAAATTATTGTAAGAGGTTCTTTAGGAAGGAACAAATCGTTTGAAAAGGAAGCTACAATAGAAAAAGCTTATCCAAACATTTTTGTAGTAAAGTATGAAGAAAACGAAAGAAATGTTACCTATAGTTATACAGATGTATTGACTAGAGCTGTAGAAGTTCAAGTATTTGATGGAGAAAACTATAGTCCATTAATACCACCAATAGCAGTAGCAAGATAAAATAGAAAACTAATGTAAAAAAATAGATTAACAAAAGAGGCAATAAAAATAGCAAAAGTAGAAAAGTAAACTAAAGAAACAATGAAAGTAGCAAAAGCAGAACAAGTAGTAACATAAGAAATAATGAAATAACAAAAGTAAAAAAGTAATAACAAAAGAGACAATATAAATAAAGAAAGTAAAAACATACAAAAAAGTGAAAAATTCCTATAATAATAGGAATTTTTTTTTAGTCTGTACAATATATATTAAATAAGAAAAAATAAAGGAGGTAAATATTATGCCAGTACAGACAGAAAAAGAGATGCTATGTATAAACCAAATAATAGGGCAAAAAGCTCAGACAATTATGGTGGAAGCAGATTGTGTAGTTCCAGACATAAAGCCAGATATACTAAATACAATTAGCACAAATGGTACTGTATGTATATATAAAAAAGAGGTATTAGAGGGAAAAATAAAAATAGAGGGAACAATAAATACATATGTAATATATATGGCAGACAATGAAAACTCAGAGATAAGAAGTTTAAATACAAATGTAGACTTTGCTCAAACTATAGAAATTGAAAATATAAAAGAGGGGATGATATTAGAAGAAAACTGTATATTAAAGTCAATAGAATGTAGAGTATTAAATGGAAGAAAGGTAAATATAAAAGGAGTTATAGATATAGATTTAAAAATATCTTCAAATGAAAACTTGGAATTTGTAAAGCAAATATCAGACATAAAAGATATACAATTACTAAATGAAGAAATGAAAGTAAATTCATTATTGGGAAGCGGAAATACAGTAGTATTTGCAAAAGATACACTAATTATAGACAACATTGATGAATTAGCAGAAGTAATGAAAGTAAATATTGATATAAAAAATAGGGAAACAAAAATAAGTTATAATAAAGTACTAATAAAGGCAGATGCATGTATAAAAATGATGTATTTTACTACAGATGGAAGAATAAATACTATTTCAAATTCTATACCAATTATGGGATTTATAGATATACAAAATGTTACTGATGATAATATGTGTGATGTAAAATATGAAATTAAAAATTTACTAATAAAACCTAATAGTATTGAAGAACATTCTGTATATGTAGAGGTAGAAATTGATGTAAATTGTAATGTATATGAGACTAAAAATTTAAGTATAATACAAGATCTATATAGTCCAACTACAAATTTAATATATAAGCAAAGAAGCATAAAAACAATGTCAGATAGGCAAATTATAAAAGATATGTGTCCTATTAGAGAAAAGCAAATTATATCTGAAATAGGTAATAATAAGATTTATGATGTAGATGTAGTAACTAATATCTCTAATAAGACAATATTGAAAGATAGAATAGTATATGATGGGGAAGTTGAATTGAAATTTATGTTTGCTCAAGAAAGTAGTACGAAAATGATTACAAGGACAATAAATGTACCTTTTAATTATAATATGGAATGTATTGGAGTAAATCAGAATTCAGAAATAGAAACACAAATTGAAATAAACTCTCAAGATTTTGTAGTGATGCCAGATGAAAGTATTGATATAAAAATAGATATAGATTTTACAGTAAATGTTTCAAATAACAAGAATATAAATGTTATAGAGCAAATTGATATAGAAGAAAATAGGGATGATGAAAGATTTAGCATTGTTGTATATTTTGTAAAACCAGGTGATACTTTATGGAAAATAGCAAAAATGTTTAAAAGTACAGTTTCAAATATATCTAAATTGAATGATATAGAAAATGAAGATAAAATAAATGTAGGAGAACAATTATTTATACCAATGTTTAGATAGGGAAGAAGTAATATATGGATAAAATTTATTCAAGAAGACGTATAAAATGTCCAAAAATAGATATATCTTTTTTTATAAGAAATAGCAATAATAAAAAAAATAAAAGAATTCTAAAGTTATGTACGATTATACTGATTGCAATGGTTACAGCAAATATTATAATAAAGAGTATAAATCCAATAATAGAGAAAAACTGTCAGGTAATGGCAAAAAGTATTGCCACAAAAATATCAAATGAACAGGCAACAGTTGTAATGAGTAAATATAAATATGATGATATGTGCAATATTTCAAAAGATTCAAATGGTAACATTACAATGATAAGTGCAAATATAATAACTGTTAATGAAATAATTTCAGATGTTGCAGTAAAGATACAAGATGAACTTAATAATGGAGTAAATAGTAGTTTTAATTTAAAATTAGGAGCTTTTACAGGAAGTAAAATTTTATCAGGAATGGGACCAGAAATAAATATTAAAATATCTACAATTGGTAATTTAGACACAAATTTAAAATCGGAATTTACATCTGCAGGAATAAATCAAACTCTTCACAAAATTTATTTAGAGGTAAAGTGTAAAGTAGCGGTTTTGACTCCATTTGAAACAATGGAAGAAGAAATTATAAATCAGGTACTACTTGCAGAAGCAGTTATTGTAGGTACTACTCCTAATACGTACTACAATTTAGAAGGGTTAGATAAGGGGAATTATATAGATGTCGTAGAGTAATAGAAAAATAATTGTTAAAAGAAAGTAATTAGTAATAAGTAAATGAATAATAAAGAGGGTATCCTTAAATAAAATAGGAACCCCCTTTAAAATATGTAATTAAAATGGTGAATAACTAGGATTTATAGTTTTTACTACTTTTTCTAAATATTTATATGCTGTAGGCATATCAGTTGCACAAATATGTCGTTTTCCATTATCTTGCCATTTGGTAACATTTTCTGAAATGAAAATGTTGTTAAAGTTAAAAGACTTATAGTTTTCCTGCCATTCAATTGATATAGAATTCTTTAGATGACCTATTATAATATCACCATCAATGGTATGAAATAGAAACCATGGAATGTAAGAGTAGTCATAGGTATTTAAATAACCATTTGGTAATAAACTAAAATGATAATCAGTTTCTTTGTATACAAGATCCATTAATTGATTAGTAAACATATAAATTTCTTTAAGTTTTCTGTAATTCCTCCAACAATTATTATGATAAAGTTTTCCGCTTTCAAATACGCATGAATTGTTTTTGATGTCATCAATGGTAAATTTCTTACCACAACATGGACAAATATCTCCAGAAGTAGGAATACTATATCCATTAGATGTAAAAACAATTTCTTGGGTATTATTGTTTTTTAGAAAAGTATCAAAATGTTCAATTTCACTATGACATATGAACTTGCCTTTATCTGCTTTTTCAATTGAAAGAACTTGACCAAATTTATCAAGATAAAAGCAACCAAATAAAATAAATTGATTTAGATTTATACCATTAGCTTTATAAAATATTTTTCTGGATTGCAACATATTGTTTAAATCTGATAGATTCGTTAAGGAATTTTTGATACCTCTGAGTGTATCAAAAGTTTTTCTAGTTACATCAAAATTTAATTCTTCATAAGTGATTTCTGCTTCTAATGGAGTAAATTTACTACCATATTGCCTGTTAAGTTCATTCTCTTTGTACATAAAGAGCAATCCTTGCTCTATTGTAAATTTTGGATGCCCAAAATAGTCAAATGACTCAGGAATAAGTGGCTCTCCAAGCAAAGTTACTTTTACAGTTTCAGGTTTTGCTAATTTGTCTAAACTAATATGTCCAAACTCACCTTTTTCTGTGTGACAAATTGAAATCCGTTTTTTTTCAATATTCATAAGAAACCTCCTAATGTATTTTTGGATTTATTGGTTACAAGTATGGCTAGAATATCACTCTCCTTTTAATAAGCATTTGTTACATCATAGAAAATTATTAGCTAGGATTATTACAAAATTATGTAAATATAATATCATAAAATTGGAATAACGTCAATAATTGTTTGTTTTTTGGCTATATTTTTTGCTGTAAAAAATGTGAGTATAGTGACAATTAGTAAATAATGTGATAAAATAGCAAAAGTTAAAAGCGAAAGGAGAATTTAAAAGAAGAGATGTTAGAGCTAAGAAATATATGTTTTACAAGAGATAATAAAAAAATATTAAATGATATAAATTTAAAATTAGATATAAATAAATTTATTGCAATAACAGGACCAAATGGTTCAGGAAAGTCAACACTTGCAAAAATAATTATGGGAATAGAAAAGCAAGATGAAGGTCAAATAATATTTGATGGAAAAGATATTAGCAATTTAAGTATAGATGAAAGGGCAAAAATAGGAATAGCATTTGCATTTCAACAGCCAGTAAGATTTAAAGGTATAACAGTATATGATTTACTAAAATTGTCAGAAGGGAAAAACTTGAATAAAATGGAAGCCTGCAATATTTTATCAAAGGTAGGTTTGTGTGCAAAAGAATATGTAGATAGAGAAGTAAATAATTCACTTTCAGGTGGAGAACTAAAAAGAATAGAAATAGCAAGTGTAGCAGTTAGGAATTCAAAGCTTACAATATTTGATGAACCAGAAGCAGGAATAGATTTATGGAGCTTTCAAAATTTGATAAAAATATTTGAAGAAATGAGAGAAAAAACAAAAGGGACAACCTTAATAATTTCTCATCAAGAAAGAATTTTAAAGATAGCAGATCAAATTATATTAATGAATTCTGGGAAAATAGAGAAAATAGGAAAAAGCAAAGAATTAATGCAAATAGTATTAGAAGATAAATCAAAATGTTGTAAACTAGGGGGGGCACAAGATGAGTAATTTAAATAATACAGATAAAGAATTATTGCAAAATATAACAGATACATCAGAGTTTAATGGTGCATATAATATAAGAAAAAATGGTGAAGGAGTAGAAAGAAATATTACAAATAATGTAAATATTGTAACAAAGCAAGATGTATCAGGAATAGATATATATGTAAAGGAAAATACAAAATTTGAGTATGTACATATTCCAGTAATAATAACAGAAAGTGGAATAAATGATATTGTATATAACGATTTTCATATAGGAAAAAATGCAAATGTATATATAGTTGCAGGATGTGGAATACATAATGACCATCATAGAGATTCTCAGCATGATGGGATACATAGGTTCTTTTTAGAAGAAGGTGCAAAAGTAAAGTATATAGAGAAACATTATGGAGAAGGTAATGGTACAGGAAAGAGAATATTAAATCCAGTAACAGAAGTATATTTAAAAAAAGGTTCAATACTAGAAATGGAAACTTGCCAAATAAAAGGAGTAGATTCTACTGTTAGAACAACAAGAGGAGTTCTTGAGGAAGATACAAACTTAGTTGTAAGTGAGAAAATAATGACACATGGAATTCAAACAGCAAAAACTATTTTTGAAGTAGAATTAAATGGAGAGAATTCAAGTACACATGTAATATCTAGGTCTGTTGCAACAGAACATTCAAAACAAGAATTTAAATCAAAAGTAACAGGTAATAATAAATGTTTTGGTCATGTTGAATGTGATGCAATAATAAAAGATATAGCAAAGGTGGTTGCTATACCTGAAATAATAGCAAATAATATAGATGCGAATTTAATACATGAGGCAGCTATAGGGAAAATAGCAGGAGAGCAACTTATAAAACTTATGAGTCTAGGTCTTACAGAGAAGGAGGCAGAAGAAGAAATTATAAAGGGATTTTTAAAATAGTTAATAAAGGGTAACAATTTTAGAAAAAATTTTAATGAGAAGATAAAAGCAATACAAAAACAAAAGTATACATAACTAATTGACAAAAAGCGATAAAAAGTATATAATATTACCATGTTATGTAAAAAATTTGAAGAAAAGGAGAAGAATGTATGAAAGTGAGTGAAAACGTAAAAAAGCGGATAATGACATTATGGGTAATGGTAATTATGTTAGCATTAGTAAATGTAAGTAATGTTAGAGCAGAAGATACAAATTTAGCAGAGGTAGAAAATGTAGCAAATATTGGTAATCAGTTTGAAATAGTAGTAGAGATTGAAAATCAGAAAGAGGAACAGAAAGAAGATACACCTATAAGTGAAGCTGTACATCTAGCGTATCAGGAAATAATAGCACAGGCAATAAGTGAGGCAATAGAAAAAGTAGATAACACCATAACAGAAACAACGACACCTGAAGTAAGCGAAAAAATAATAATAGAAGCTATAAATGAAGTAAAAGAGAAAATAGATATAGAGACAGTAGAAGCTGAAGAATTAAATATAGTAAATGAGGTGACAAATAGCGAAGCAGAAGTTCAGGTTGCAGACGAAGCAAATAGGGTGACAAATAGCGAAGCAGAAGTTCAGATTGCAGATGAAGCAAAAGAGGTAACAAATAGCGAACAAAAAGTTGAAGCTATGAATGTGATAAGTAATAGCATAGAAAATGAAAGGACAAAATATGAAAGAAATTGGCAAGACCTTAATAATGTAAACATAGCTATCGACTTATATAGGAGTATCTCTAATGGGTATCAAGTAAAGGTTAAAAACAGTAAAATTGTAAAAACTGTTGGAAATATAGAAGAAAAAAACGTTACCAAAACACAGCAAGCATTAATTATATTACCAGATAAATTAGTGACAAGTTTTGTAGAAAATGATTGGAAAATATATGTAACAGAGGAGGATATGAATCAGGTATATTTTCAGGGAAAATATCAAAGAGTTTTAGGTATGACATCATTTCGAGATAAATGGATAAAAATAGGTAATTTTGAAGACGAAATAAATATGAGTGTATTCCACGAGTTTGGTCATTATCTAGACTATATAAACAAATTTCCAAGCAAAAGTGAAGAATTCAGACAAATATATATAGAGGAGGTAGGAACTTTTATAAAGAATTCTCCAAATCCTGGAGCTGTAGCAAATGAAAAGGAATTTTTTGCAGAGACTTTTCATTATATGTTAGAAAATCAAAGTATATGTACACCAAAGGCAATGCAGTATGTTAGCTCACAATTAAATACATTTTTAAATTAAAAAGTTTAAATAAACATTTTAAAAATAAATAGAAATAATAAACTATTAAAACTCCTTAAACATTTTGCACAAAATGAAAAAAAATTGAAGTAGAGAAACATTATAATATTTTAATTTTCAATGGAGGAAAACATATGGTATATCAGAGTTGTATAGTAAGAATCACAAACTATAGCCTTAAAATTAAGCTTAGTACAAAGAGAAGTTCACATACAATACTCAAATTAAAATGTTATTCAGAAAAAGAAAAGAAGTCTTTTAAATTTACTTTTCCAGAAGGAGATAAGCGAATATTACAATTTTTAGCTATTTTAAAGGCAGAAGATACAGATCAATTATACGATAAAAAATTTCAAGTACTATTAAGAGGGAATCATATTTATGGAATTAGCAAAATAGGAGATATAAAACAGGTAAAATATATTCCAGCAACTCCAAGTGAATATGGAGGAATGGAAGTGCAAGATAGAATGCTTAGTTTTGTAGCTTTAGAGTCATTTATAGCAGAAAGTGTGAGGACAGACAGACCATATTATATCGAAATACAATAACTAATCCACATATCTAAAAAGATAACAAGAATTGAACCTAGTGCCTATTAGCCAAATATCAAGTAAAAGACAAAAAGGAGAGATAAAATATTAAAATATATCCAATAGAATAGACAATTTGAAAAAGAGATTGTCTAGACTATTGGATACATTTTTTTATATACTAAGAAAGAATAACATATTGTTATACTTTTCTAGTATATAAAAGTTTCGCCAACATTCCATTTAAAATTGAAAATATTTATTTTGATATAGAAACAAATAAAAGCTACTCTTTTTTGCTGATATTTTATGTAATTTGTTGTGAAAATACTTTTTATATGATATATTATAAAAAAATAATATATTATAGAGAGGTGTAATAAATGGATACAACAGAAATAAGTGTTAATAAAAAAAGTGTAAAAGATTTATTATCTAGTGGTAGTACAAGTAAATTTGTAATTCCAGATTATCAACGACCTTATAATTGGTCAGATGATGAAATAAATACTTTATTTGAGGATTTATGGGAAGCAACATTAGATTCAATTACTAATCAAAGTTCTAATAAGACTTTTTTTCTAGGAAGTATAGTTACATTTTATAATAAGGAAAAAAATGAACAAGAAATAATTGATGGTCAACAAAGAATAACAACTTTATTTTTATTGTTAAGAGCAATATATACAGATTTATCTAAAAATGAACAAAGAAATGAAAAAGAGGAGAATTTTATAAATGAAATTTCTCCATGCTTATGGATGAAAGATAAATACACTAATAATTATTTTAAAGATCAAATTTTAATTGATTCAAAAATAATAGAAAACACAGAAGATAAAGAAAATATAAATCAAAATGAAGTTTTAAAAGAAATATTAGAAACAGGGAAAGTTAAAGAAGGTGCAACAGATAATTATTCAAAGAATTATTTGAAATTAAAAGAATTGTTTGAAGAAAAATCGAAAAATGAAGCAATTAAAATATTTGATTTTATTTATTATATATTAAATAATGCAATATTATTACCTATTACCACAAATGATGAAGAAACTGCATTAACTATTTTTTCTACATTAAATGATAGAGGATTACCTTTATCTGATGCAGATATTTTTAAAGCGAAAATTTATAATCATTTTTCTAGAAATGGAGTATCTGATGAGAAATTAAAGCAATTTGTTTATGATTGGAAGAAGTTAGAGATAAGTTCAAAAGAGGTTTTTAAGGAAGGAATGCAACAGTTATTTTACTATTACATGTTCTACTTAAGGGCAATAAAGAAGGATGATAAAACAACAACATCGGGATTAAGAAATTATTTCAAAGAAGAAAAATTTGAAAGTTTATTTGATGAGGAGTTAATTACAAAACTAGAAAAAATATTAAACTTTTGGTTAGTTGTTAATAATAGAATTTCTCTTGAAGGAGAAGAATGGTCAAATGATAAAAAAATCCTTCAAATATTAGATTGTTTAAAAAATTATCCTAATGAATTTTGGAAATATCCAGTAATAACATATTATTTAACTTATAAAGAAAGTGAAAATTTCAAGGTAAATTTCTTGGTTTTTTTAAGAAGATTTTATACATTTTTAATAGTTAAATATATACAAATGCCATCAATTAATGCCGTAAAAGCAGATATTTTAAAATTGAATATAAAAATAATTGAGAATCAATTACCAAAATTTGATAAATTAGATTATATAGAAAGTGAAGAATTTAAGAAAGCATTGATTACACCACATTATAAGACTATAAGAATGCTATTATTATTGTTAGCTTATAACAATGAAAACCAAGAAGATTTATTACCACACAAATGGGAAATAGAACACATTTTTCCACAAAGTTGGAATGATAACTATATAAATATGCCTATTGAAACATTAAAAGAAAAGGTAGAACATTTAGGAAATAAAATTCCATTTGAAAAGAAATTAAATATAAAAGCTAGTAATGGTTATTTTGGAAAGAAGAAAAAAGAATATGCAGAATCGAAGATTGAAGTTGTAAAAACAATGGCAGAAAGTTCTTTTGAAGATTGGGCAACTAATAATATTGAAGCAAGAGATAAAGAAGTTATAGACGAAATCCAAGATACATTAAAAAATTGGGTTAATGATTATGACAAAATAAATAATAAGGAAGTACTGCCAACCAAAGAAGACTTAAAAAAAATTGAAGAATTTAGAAAAAAAGGATTTATATAAAAGATAAATTTATAGGAGATTAAAATGAGTACAAATATAAAGATGGTATAAAATTAAGAGACTTAATCAATTAAACGATTCTTTTTTGGAAATAATATAATAATAAAAAGGAGTTTTTATGGAAAAGGATGATGAAAAAGAATATCAAGAGTATTTGGAAGAAGTAAAAAAATATGAAAACAGAATACAAGAAGAGGAAAATTGGGAATTAAATACAGGAATAAAAGCAATTGATAGAACGTATATTTTTAACAAAAGAGTGGAAGCATTAATAGAACCATTTTATAAATCAATTGCTTATATAGAAGCACATGTAGATTTAACAGAAGATGAGATCAAAAATTATATTAATGAAAATATTTGGGAAATCGAATTAAAAGAAGGCTATCCAGATAATCCCACTGGTGTAGGATATGTAGACAATGTATTTAATATATTGAGTATTAATATAAATGTTTTAAAAGAAAAACCAGAATATATTGAAAAATTTATAAGACATGAAATGACACATATGATAGGACGAGCACTAATAAAACCTTTTTTGAGGAAACGTCCTATACTAATATCTGGTTATTCAAGGGAAGATATATTTAATTTTGAAAAGGAAACCAAAGAAAATGAAGCTTTTAATGAGGCAACAGTAGAGATGTTTGTTTCTCAAGATGAGGAATATAGAGAAGAAAGAGTTCTGGATTTTATCATTAATACCAATCAAGATTTAAACGGTGGGATATATTGTTTGAACTCTAATTTAATTCATCAAATGCTAATAGCGCAAGGAATTGACAAACAAGACTTTTTCCAAGGTTTATATGATTATAAAACATCCAAGAAAATGATAGGCAAATTTAAGAAATATACCTTTAAAAAATTGTCTTCTAATATGGACAAAATTTTTGAAGAATTGAATGACTATTATGATATAGATGGTGCAATTTATGAAATACAAAAAGAAAATCCAGAAGCAAATATGAGTGAGCAAGAAAAACAGTTAGATGAGCATAAACAAAGGCTAGAAACTATGGTTTCAACTTCTGAAAGAATGATAATTGATAAGATTTTATTACCAAGATTAAAGAAAATGAATGCAAGTGAGAGACAAGAATTGTTAAGTGAGTATGATAAATTTATTATTAGTGAAAGGGAGTATTTTAAAGAAAAAACGAATTATAAGTCAGTAATCGTAGCAAAAAAGCAAGAAGAACCTTGGCTACAACATGTCAATGTTGAAACATTAGATATAAAACTGACAGAGATGGAGAATAGAGTAAAGCAAGAAAAGAGAGAGAAAGGGAGAGAATAAAACTTTAGACTGCTTTAAATAGCTTTTAATGACTTTTGTATAAATAAAAGAAAAGCAGTAATCTAAATAGATTACCGCTTTGTATATAGGTTTTTGACCTTCTGCCCAAAAGGGCTTGTAATTATCTTTTACTAAATTGAGGAGCTTTTCTTGCTTTCTTAAGACCATATTTTTTTCTTTCCTTCATACGAGGATCTCTAGTTAAATAACCATTAGCTTTAAGAACAGGTCTAAATTCTCCATTAGCTTCATTTAATGCTCTTGCAATACCATGACGAATTGCACCAGCTTGACCAGTAAAGCCACCACCAGTAACTTTAGCAATAACATCATATTTAGCTACTGTACTTGTTGCTGTAAGTGGTTGTCTAACTATAACTTTTAGAACTTCAGTTCCAAAATATTCATCAATACTTTTACCATTTATAGTAATAATTCCAGTACCTTCAACTAATCTTACTCTAGCGATAGATTTTTTTCTTCTACCAGTACCATAGAAAACTATTTTATCTGATTTTGCTTTAGCCATTATTTTACCTCCCATACTTCTGGTTTTTGAGCGATATTTTCATGTTCGCTACCAGCATAAACTCTTAATTTTTTAATCATTTGTCTACCTAAGCTATTGTGAGGAAGCATACCTTTAATTGCTATAAACATAGCTTGTTCAGGTTTATTTTCCATCATAACTCTTGCAGAAGTTTCTTTCATTCCACCAATATAACCAGAATGATGTCTATAAACTTTCTGATCTAATTTTCTACCTGTTAAAACAGCATCTTTACAATTTAGAATGATAACATGATCTCCAACATCCATATTAGGTGTAAATTCTGGTTTGTGTTTACCTCTTAATAATTTAGCAGCCTCTGAAGCCACTCTACCTAATGGTTTGTTAGCAGCATCAATTATATACCATTTTCTTTTGATTTCACTTTTCCTTATACTATATGTAGTATTATTCATGGTAATAAATACCCTCCATTCATATTAATTTAATTTATATGAAATCTTTGATAAAACTACCGGGGAGAAGTTTTTACCAAGATTACATCGCAAATATAAATACCAAGTAAACATATAATTATTAAAATAAAAAATGTATAATAACATATAAATTACTCAATATTGCTATATCATTTTAATACAAAAAATAAAAAAAGTCAAGAAAAAATTGTAAAAACTATTGACTTTTTCAGTAATTTAAGTTATTATATTAAAAGTTAAACAAAGAAGAAGCTATCCACTTCTCACCTTATCTTATGGAAAAAGGTTGAATATAACAATTAAGCATAAAGCCTATAGTTAGTAGTCTATTTGGTGTAAGCATAAAAGTTAAAATAGTGGATTGGCAATTAAGTCAATCTTTTTTTGTTTATTGTATACTGTAAAAACAGTAGCAATTATAAAAATTTGGAGGTGTTTTATATAAAACAGGATTTACCTATTAATGAACAAATAAGAGCAAAGGAAGTTCAAATAATTGATAATGAAGGAAAAAAAATTGGTCCAATATCAATACATGAGGCATTAGACTTAGCATATGACAAAAAATTAGATTTAGTACTTGTAGCACCAAATGCAGAAGTGCCAGTATGTAAGCTAATGAATTATGGAAAATATAAATTTGAACAGGCCAAAAAAGAAAAAGAAGCAAAGAAAAAACAAAAAACATTTGAATTAAAAGAAATAAGAATTACACCTAATATTGAAGAACATGACTTTGGTTTCAAAACAAAAAATGCAAGGAAATTTATAGAAGATGGAAACAAAGTAAAAGTAACAGTTCGTTTTAGAGGTAGGGAACTAAATTATCTAAAACTAGGAGAAGGAGCATTAAACAAATTTATAGAAGAATTATCAGATATAGCAACTCCTGAAAAAAGACCAGTATTAGAAGGAAAAAACATGTTTATTATATTAGCTAAAAAAATAGAAAAGTAAGCTAATTTAAAATAAAAAGCAAAAATAGAGGAGGAAGTATTATGCCAAAATTAAAAACAAATAAAGCTGCAAAGAAAAGATATTCTTATACAGCTACAGGAAAAGTTAAAAGAACAAAATCAAATAGAAGACATCTTTTAGCAAATAAAACATCAAGAGCAAAATCAAGAGGAAAAGTACAAGATGCTTATGCAGACAAAACATGTGAAGCAGGAATCAAAAAAATGTTACCATATGGTAACTAATAAATTAGAATTAAGGAAGGTGAAATAAATGGCAAGAGTAAAAACAGCAAGAATTACACGAAAAAAACATAAAAAAATATTAAAAAGAGCAAAAGGTTATTATGGAGCAAAACATTACAGATTTAGAATGGCTAAACAAGCTGTCATGAAATCAGGAATGTATGCATATATAGGAAGAAAAGATAAAAAAAGTAACTTTAGAAAATTATGGATAGCAAGAATAAATGCAGCTGCAAGAGAAAATGGAACAACATATAGTAAATTAATAGCAGGGCTTAAAAAAGCAAATATTGTAGTAAATAGAAAAATGCTTGCAGAATTAGCAGTAAATGATAAAAAAGCATTTACAGAAATAGTAAAAGCAGCAACAAAATAAGCCTAATAGAACAACAGTGGCATAATTAAAGTATTCAGACTTTTTAAATTACTTTTCATGCTACGTCTGTTGTTCGTTTACGAAAAAATTCTTTAGATTTTTTTCGTGAAGCTTTTATATATTAGGAAAGTATAAAAAAATCTCGCTTAGCGAGATTTTATTTATTATTGATTAACATTTGGTGTTGAATTACTTTGATAGTGAGATCCAACATATTGGTCTTTTCCAAATCCTAAAATTAGATAGAAAATTGGACCTAAAAGAGTTAAACCTACTACGAATCCAGTATCTTTACCAAATGATTTTGCTAAACTATAGTTTAAATAAATAGTTATTCCAAGTATAGCAAGTGATCCTACAAATGGGATAATACCTGCTAAATATACTAGAACAAATAAAGGTGAAAGTCCTGATATTTTAAATAGAGTTATCATATTATACACAGGTATAATAGCTTTCCATCCTTCTTCACCAGCTTTGGTAAAGATTTTCCACATAGCTACAATCTGTAATATAGCAATTGCAAGAGCTATAAATAGTGTAACTAATATAACACCCATTCCAACACCTACAAGTGCAGCAGAATCTGCATAATAGCTTCCATAATATCCGTAATCGTACATTTTATTAATCCCCTTTCTTATAATGATATATACTATTTTGACATTTTTAGACAATATTGTCAATATATAATGCAAAATTTCTTAATATTTTTGTAATATTTAGGTTACTGTTCAATGTATAAATGTCAATTAGTCTGCAAACTTTATATGTAGATATTTTTTCACTATAATTTAACTATGAATAATAACATTTTATTCTGTAATACAATTTTTATTACTAAAAAAGTTTTGTAGCAGAATACAATTTTACTTACCTGTAAATTGTTGTTACAATTCACAGTGTATAAAATTATATGGACTAAATAGAAATTGAGCTATGAATTGTAACGAAACGTTACAAAAATATAGAAACTTAAAAAAAGTACTATTGATATAAAAAAAGAAGTGTGCTAAAATAAGTAAAAAAGTAGGGAAGAGAAATGTTTAATATAGAAGAAGAATTGAAAAAATTACCAGACAAACCTGGTGTATATATAATGCATGACAAAAATGATGTTATAATATATGTTGGAAAAGCAATATCACTAAAAAATAGAGTAAGGCAATACTTTAGAAAAACAAATAAAACCAAAAGAATAGAAAATATGGTATCATTAATAGATCACTTTGAATACATAGTAGTAGATAATGAAGCAGAAGCACTTATATTAGAGTGTAACTTAATAAAGAAAAACAGACCTAAATTTAATGTATTATTAAAAGATGACAAAACATATCCATATATCAAAATAAACATTAAAGATGACTTTCCAAATGTATATATAACAAGGAAAATACTAAATGATGGTGCAAAATATTTTGGACCATATGCAAATGCTGGAGCAGCAAAAGAAATGATAGACTTCATAAAAGAAAAATTCAAAATAAGAGCTTGTAAAAGCTTTAAATATAAAGATAGAGCATGCCTAAACTACCATATAAAAAAATGTTTTGCGCCATGTATGGGTTATATTTCAAAAGAGGAATATAGAAAGCAAATTGATGAAATAGTATCACTTTTAGATGGAAAAACAGATAAAATATTAAAACAAATAGATATAGAAATGAAAGAAGCAGCTAAAAATTTACAATTTGAAAAAGCAGCATATTTAAGAGACAAAAAAATAGCAATACAAAGAATATCAGAAAAACAAAAAGTATCTAACATTACAGAAAATGACATAGATGTTATTGGAATAGCAAGAAATGAAATAGAAGTATGTATAGAAATATTTTTTGTAAGAAAAACAAAAATGGTAGGAAGAGAGCATTTTTTCTTTAATAACTTAAATGATGAAGAAGACAGTCAAATATTGTCAGAGTTTGTCAAACAATATTATATCGGAAGAGCAATACTTCCTAACAAAATAATGATAAGAGAAAATATTGAGGAACAAAGTCTGATAGAACTTGAACTTACAAAACAAGTAGGAAGAAAAGTTGAAATAAAAACACCTCAAAAAGGCGAAAAACTAAGATTAGTAGAAATGGCTGAAAACAATGCAAAAATTACATTAGACAATAAAGAACAAGATAAATATCAAGTATTAAATGAATTAAAAGAAGTATTAAAATTAGAGAAGATTCCAAGAAAAATTGAATGTTATGATATATCAAACATATCAGGAAGCTATACAGTAGCTGGTATGTGTGTAATGCAAGATGGTATTATAAAAAAGAATATGTCAAGAAGGTTTAAAATAAAGACAATAATAGGTCAAGATGACCCAGCATGTATGAAAGAAGTAATTACAAGAAGGCTAAAACATTCAATAGAAAACCCTAATGGTAGTTTTGGAGTTTTACCAGATGTAATATTTGTAGATGGAGGAATTACACAAATAAAAGCAACACTAGAAGTAATAGAACAATATAGAAAAGAAGGGATAAATCTGCAAATACCTATATTTGGAATGGTAAAAAATGATAAACACCAAACCAGAGCGTTAATGAATGAAAAAAGAGAAGAACTTAAGATATCTGACAAGCTACTAAATCTAATAACTCTATTCCAAGACACAGTTCATGATACAGCTATAGGCTATCACAAAAAGCTAAGAGATAATGAAATAACAAAATCTGAATTAGATGAAATTGATGGAATAGGAGAAGTAAAAAAAAGATTACTACTTAAAAACTTTGGAAGTGTAGAAAAAATTAAATTAGCAGATATCGAAGAATTAATCAAAATAAAAGGAATAAATAGGCAACTAGCAGGAAAAATAAAAAGTCAGCTTGATAAGTAACATTCAGAGGTAAGTAAAACTTCTAAAAAAAATATTAATAACACAGCAGAATATAAATTTTGTTTAGCAAAATAAGTACCAATAAATAAAACTTAAAGCTAAAACTATTGTAATTTAAAGAAAAACAATATATAATAAAAAGCGAATTTCGTAAGGAGTTGAAAAAAATGAAAGTAAGTAAAGAAGAAATATTACACATAGCAAAACTTGCAGACATAAATTTAAAAGAAGAAGAAATAGATACATATTTATTAAATTTGCAAGATATATTAAATTTTGCAAACATAGTAGAAAATGCACCTGTAGATGGGTTACAAGAGACAATAGGAGCAAATGACAATTATAATGTGTTTAGAAAAGATGAAATAATAAACTTTGAAGACAATAAAGCACTATTACAAAATGCACCAGAGCAAGAAAGAAACATGTTTAAAATACCAAAAGTAATACAGTAAAGTAACTTTAGTAAAATTGAATATTTTCCTTATAAAAAGTGTTTTATGGCAATTTGCGTAAAATAGTTCTACAAAATATACAGAAACAAAGATACTAGGTTTGTGCCTTAGAAAGGATTGAGAATAAATATGGAAATTACAGAACTAACAGTACATGAGTTAAGAGAAAAAATAGAAAAAGGAGAGTTAAGTGTAACTCAAATAACACAAGCATACATAAATAATATAAAAGAAAAAGAAGGAGATATACAAGCCTTTATAACAATATTAGAAGACGAAGCATTAAAAAAAGCAGAGGAATTAGATGAAAAAATAAAAAATGGAGAAATAAAGGCTAAATATGCAGGAATTCCAATAGGAATAAAAGACAACATTTGTACAAAAGGAATAAGAACAACATGTGCATCAAAAATGTTAGAAAATTTTGTTTCACCATATAATGCAACAGTAGTAGAAAAAATAAATGAACAAGAGTTAATCAATCTTGGAAAACTAAATATGGATGAATTTGCAATGGGAGGTTCAACAGAATATTCAGCATTCAAAAAAACAAGAAATCCATGGAATTTGAATGCTGTTCCTGGAGGATCATCAGGAGGAAGTGCTGCAGCAGTTGCAAGTAAAATGGTACCATGGGCGTTAGGATCAGATACTGGAGGTTCAATACGTCAACCTGCCTCATTTTGTGGTGTAGTTGGGCTAAAACCAACATATGGGTTGGTATCAAGATATGGATTAGTAGCATTTGCATCATCACTAGATCAAATAGGACCAATAACAAAAGATGTAGAAGATGCAGCAATATTATTAAACATAATAACAGGTCATGATGAAAAAGATACAACATCAGAAAATAAAGAAAAAATAGATTATACATTAAGTCTAAAAAATGATATAAAAGGAATGAAAATAGGAGTTCCAAAAGAATATTTTAGTGAAGGAATAAACCAAGAAGTAAAAGAAAAATTGCAAGAGGCAATAGAAAAATATAGAAAACTAGGTGCACAAGTAGAAGAATTTTCATTAGATATAGCAGACTATGCTTTAGCAACATATTACATAATAGCATGTGCAGAGGCGAGTTCAAATTTAGGAAGATTTGATGGAATTCGTTATGGTTATAGAGCAAAAAAATATACAAATTTAAAAGAACTTTACAAAAATTCAAGAAGTGAAGCATTTGGTCCAGAAGTAAAAAGAAGAATAATACTTGGAACTTATGTACTTTCATCAGGTTATTATGATGCTTATTACAAAAAAGCACAACAAGTTAGAACATTAGTAAAAAGAGAATTTGAAAAAGCATTTGAAAAGTATGATATATTACTTACACCAACAGCGCCAAATGTAGCGTTTAAAATAGGGGAAAAATCAAATAATCCATTAGAAATGTATTTGGCAGATATCTGTACAGTACCTGTAAACATAGCAGGACTTCCAGGAATATCAATACCATGTGGGTTAAACTCAGAAGGAATGCCTATTGGAATGCAACTAATAGGACCAAAATTTGGAGAAGAAAAAATACTAAATGCAGCATATACATATGAACAAAATTAAACAGGAAGGAGAAAAATAATGTCAAAAGAAGATTATGAAATAGTAATGGGTTTAGAAGTTCATGCAGAATTATCTACAAAAACAAAAATATTTTGCAGTTGTCCTACTGAATTTGGAGGAGAACCTAACACACATACATGTCCTATATGTATGGCAATGCCAGGTACATTACCAGTTTTAAATGAAAAGGTAGTAGAATATGCAGTAAAAGCAGGGCTTGCTACAAATTGTGAAATATCAAGAAATAGTAAAAATGATAGAAAAAACTATTTTTATCCAGACCTTCCAAAATCATATCAAATATCACAATTTGATATGCCACTTTGTGAACATGGATATGTAGAGATAGACGAAGAAAATGGAGAAAAGAAAAAAATAAGATTAACTCGTATACATATAGAAGAGGATGCAGGAAAATTAAATCATAATGAATTTACAGGAGGAAGCCTAGTAGACTTAAACAGAGCTGGAGTACCTCTAATAGAAATAGTATCAGAGCCAGATTTAAGAACTACACAAGAAGTAGAAAAATATTTAAAAAAACTAAAATCAATATTAGAATATATAGAAGTTTCAGACTGTAAAATGCAAGAAGGTTCATTTCGTGCAGATGTCAATGTCTCTGTAAGGAAAAAAGGAACAGAAGAATATGGAACACGTACTGAAATGAAAAATATGAGTTCTTTTAGATCAATCGTAAGAGCAATTGAATATGAAGCACAAAGACAAATAGAAGTATTAGAAGATGGAGGTAAAATAGAACAAGAAACACTACGTTGGGATGATGTATCAGGAAAAACATTTTCTATGAGAGATAAAGAAGATGCTCAAGATTATAGATATTTTCCAGATCCAGACTTAGTAGCAATTCGTTTATCAGATGAATATATAGAAAACATAAAAAATAATTTACCAGAATTGCCAGAAAGCAGAAAAGCAAGATATATAGCAGAATATAGTTTGACAGAAAAGGATAGTAATTTATTAACTGCTTCAAAATATTTATCAAACTTATTTGAAGGTGCAGAGAAAATTTGCAAAAATGCAAAAGCTGTTGCTAATTGGCTATTATCAGATGTATCAAGAATTTTAAATGAAAAAGAAATGGAACCATCAGAAATACCTTTTACAGAAATGCAACTTGCAAAAATGATACAATTAATAGATAAAGGAACAATTAGTTCGGCAATAGCAAAAAAAGTGTTAACTGAATTATTTGAAGAACCAAAAGATCCAGAAGATATAATAAAAGAAAATGGATGGATTCAAATATCTGATGAAGGAGCAATAAAAGAAGTTGTATTAAAAATATTACAATCTAATCCACAATCAATAATAGATTATAAAGCAGGTAAAGATAGGGCACTTGGCTTTTTAGTAGGACAAGCAATGAAAGAGACAAAAGGAAAAGCTAATCCACAAATGCTTAATAAAATGTTTATAGATGAATTAAAAAAATAAAAGAAGAATAGAATTTTTAAATTTGATTAGATGAATCTAGAAGTGATGATATAAAAGAAATAAAGAACCAGATATGTTTTTATTTGTATTTTAACATACATTGTTGTAATTATTTACTCTTATCTAGTAGGGAATTACGATAATATATTTTTAAGTTCACTAGTGCCTGTGACTGGGCTTTTACATTGTCGACATTATCTTTAAAATTTGTGAGAAAAGTTTGGGAACAAAAAATGAATAAATAGGAGTTGAAATTTATGGAACAGATTAAAATTTTATGTTATGGAGATTCAAATACTTGGGGATATATTTCTGGAAGCAATCACCAAAGATATGGAAATGATGAAAGATGGACGAAAATTCTAGCAAAATTACTAGGAAATAATTTTGAAATAATAGAAGAAGGTTTAAATAGTAGAACTCTTATTTCTAATGACACAAGACCAGGTAAAGAAGGAAAAAACGGATATGAATACTTAATACCATGTTTAGATACACATGATCCAATTGATTTAGTTATATTAATGCTAGGAACAAATGAATTAAAATATACATATAACAAAAATGCTAAAGATGTTGGTGAAATGTTAGAAAAATATTTTGTAAAAACAATTTTAAATAGAAAATCACAATTAAAAGAAAGTTATCCTAAATTGCTAATAGTAGTACCACCATTAGTAAATGAAGAATTAAATGCTACACACTTTCAAACTAATAAATATGAAGGTGCTACACAAAAATCAAAAGAATTAAATGATATTTATAAAGATATAGCGGAAAAATATAATTGCTACTTTTTAAGTAATCAAAGATTAGAAACAGGAATTGATGGAGTTCATTTAACAAAAGATAGCCATAAAAAATTAGCAGAAATGTTGGAAGAAAAAATAAATAATATATATAGAACTATATAAATGGAGAAGCTATATGATAGATATTAAAAAGGGAGATGAAATAAGACATAAATTAAATGAAAGTCTATTAAAAAACGGAGGACATATTGGAGATGGTGTAAGACCATCAGAAAGAAGAAAAGGATATGCAACAGAGATGATTAGACTAGCATTAGAAGAATGTAAAAAAATAGGTATAGATAGAGTATTGATGGTTTGCTATAAAGATAATATTGGATCAAGAAAAAGCATTATAAATAATGGTGGAGTTTTAGAAAATGAACTACCAGCTGAAGATGGAAAAATGACCAAAGATATTATTGTTATAACACCTACAGGAGAAGTTTTAGGCAAATTTTCATAGTTTTAAGATATATACCACAGATGTGGCATGAAAAGTAATCTAAAAGGTTCGAATACTTTAATCATGCCACCAATGTCTAAAAATTTAATTCTTTTTTTATTTTGTCAAAGCTAATGCCACAAATAAAAAAAGTAACTCCAAACATTAAACTAGATTTAAAAAGAGTATAGCCAATATAAAATAGTAGTGGTAAACTATAAAAAGATTCATATGTAAACAATATTAATACTGAAACTATACAAAGTATAAAACAAAAAAGAAATCCTGACTTTATTAGTTTAGAAATATTTTTATCAAAATTTTTTGTAAGATTTAATAATATATTAATAAAATTTCTCATTATAAATTCCAATCCTTTCTTTATTTATGCAAGAACACATAGCAATGAAAATATTATATGTTATATATAAATGTTAACATAACAAAAAAAGTAAGTCAAATGTAAATATTGTAAAGATTGTTAAATTTATACAATTAAAAGTGATCTAAAAGTTTTGAATATTTTAATCATGTCTCTTTTGTTCTAGGGAAAACAAAAACAAGGTATAAAAAATATTCTAAAAGGTAAAAACATTTTAGTTTATTCTTTATACCTTGTTCTTGCTATAATAAAAAACTGTGCACAACTTTTTATTATTTACTATGCTTGAACAGCATTTAATTTTTTTGCTAAGTTAGATTTTTTTCTAGCTGCTGTGTTTTTTACAATAACACCTTTTGTACAAGCTTGGTCAATTTTTTTAGTTGCATCTACAAATAATGTTTTAGCATCATTTAAATTTCCTGCTTCAACTGCTTGTTCAAATTTTTTTACAGCTGTTTTGTAACTTGATTTAATCATATTATTTCTTAATGTTTTCTTTTCAATTACATTAACTCTTTTTATAGCAGATTTGATATTTGGCATTTTTTTTGCACCTCCTTTTAAATTATTTAATTAGCAAATAAAATTTTACCATAAAAATGTAAGTTTTGCAATAGATTACTGAAAAAATGCTTTAAAATTTGCCAAAAATAAAAAAAATTAGCAAATTTGCAAAAAAAATTATAAAAATGTTTGAAAAAAAGTAATAAACAATATATAATATAAATACAACTGTGAACAAACAAAAGAACAAAATGAAAGGAGCGATTTTTATGAACATAAAAATAACAGGAAAGGAACTAAAAGCAACAGATTCAATAAAAGAATATATTGAAAGAAAAAGCGAAAGATTAGTAAAATATTTTGGAGAAGATCTTAATGTAACAGCAACAATAAGAACAGAGGGAAAAGAGCAAATAGCAGAATTACATATAGTAGGTGCAGGAACAGTATATAGAGCTGTAACTGCTCACAAAGACTTATATGCTTCAATAGATAAAGACATAGACATATTAGAAGGGCAAATAAGAAAGAACAAAACAAAAAATGATAAACAAAATATGACAGAATCTATAAGAACTAAAGAAATAACAAAAACAATGGAGGAAGAACCAGAAATAGAAAACGAAATAATAAAAACTCTTTATTATGAAATAAAACCAATGGCTCCAGAAGATGCAAAGTTAGAACTACAAAGTAAACCACAAAATAAATTCTTAGCTTTTATAAATATAGATACAGAAAAAGTAAATGTTATTTATAGATTAAAAGATAATAAAAATTTCGGATTAGTAGAACCAGAAGCATAATATACAAATAAATTTATGATTTACATATTATTATCTGGTAGATATTTATATCACAGTAAAAGAGAGTACAATTCATATATATTAATATCTATTTAGGCAATAATACTCATTTGAAAACTTTTGTATATAGAATATTAAGAAATAGGATTCCATTCTGAAAAGTTACTACATAGTAAGCAGTTTAGAATAGAATCCTTTTTTGAATAAAAATTATGCTATTTAGCAATACTATATTTTGTATTGATTAATTATTTCATTTGGCTTTCAGCTTGTTGTATTAATTTTCTTACCATATTTCCACCTATTCTACCAGCATCTCTAGCAGATATGTTTCCATTGTAACCATCTTTTAAATTAACACCAACTTCGCTAGCTACTTCATATTTAAATTTATTTAAAGCTTCTCTAGCTCCTGGAACTACTTTAGAATTTGAATTTGTCATTGTATTCACCTCCAAAAATAAGATTTGAAAATTTTTGTTTTCATTACTATAATGTGCAAAAATGAAAAAAATAAACTGGAAATTTATGGCTGACAAATATAACAATTGTACTCTTTTTTGCTGTCACAAATAGGATGTGAATGTAACAATAGTTACAAAAGTTAAATGCAATTTAAAAAAACATATTGACAAAAATGAAAAATTGAATTAATATATATAAGTCAAAATCGAATAACATAAAGACAAGGAGGGATAGTAATGGAAGAAAACAAAGAAGTATTACTAACACAAGAAGGATATGAAAAACTTGAACAAGAATTAGATTATCTAAGAACTACAAAAAGAGCAGAAGTGGCAGAGCGTATAAAAGTAGCATTAGGTTTTGGAGATTTATCAGAAAACTCAGAATACGATGAAGCAAAAACAGCACAAGCAGAGAATGAAATAAAAATAGCAGATTTGGAAAATAAAATAAGATATGCAAAAATTATAGATGAATCAGAAATAGATACAAAAACTGTACAAGTGGGAAATGTTGTTAAAGTATATGATATGGAATTTGAAGAAGAAGAAACATATACAATAGTTGGTTCTACAGAAGTAGATTTATCACAAAATAAAATTTCAAACGAATCACCTATAGGAGCAGCATTGCTTGGAGCAAAGAAAAATCAAGTAGTAGAAGTTCATGCACCAGCTGGAATAATGAAAATTAAAGTATTATCAATAAAAAAGTAAGCTTTCCTAGTAAATAAAAAAGCGGATTAGTCCGCTTTTTTATTTACTTTTGTATCTTTATTTACAACTTCATTAATAGCACCGATACTTCCTAAAGCAGATGTTGCATCAAAAGGAATAAAAACTTTATTAGATTCACCATTTGCAACTTCTTTTAATGCCTCTAAAGATTTTAATTGAACTAATCTATCATCAGGTTTAGATTTCATCATAGCTTTATAAACTTCTTCAATTTCTTTGGCTTTAGCTTGTGCAACTTTTCTGATAGCTTCAGCTTCACCAATTGCTTTTCTAATAATAGCTTCTTTTTCAGCTTCAGCCTCTAATATTGAAGCTGCTTTTTTACCTTCTGCGAGAGTAATTGCAGACTGCTTTTTACCTTCAGCCTCTAAAATTAAGGCTCTTTTATTTCTTTCTGCATTCATTTCTTTTTCCATTGCATCACGAATATCAGAAGGAGGAGTAATGTCTTTAATTTCGACTCTATCAATTTTGCAACCCCATTGGAAAGTAGAATCATCAAGACTTGCCTTTAATAAAACATTAATTTCATCTCTTGAACTAAAAGTTTCGTCTAAAAGCATTTTTCCAACAATATCACGTATTGTTGTAAGTGACAAATATTCAATACCTTTTCTTAAAGAGTGAATTTCGTATACTGCTTTGGCAGGATCTATAATTCTATAAAATACTACAGTGTCAATAGTAATAGTAACATTATCTTTTGTAATAACTTCTTGTGGTGGAATATCTAAAGTTTGTTGCTTCAAACTTACAATACTTCGTACATGATCTATAAAGGGAATTATAATTGTAAGACCTGCATCAGCAACTTTATAAAATTTACCAAGTCTCTCAATAATATATACTTCTGATTGTTTTACAACTTTTATTGATTTGTATACAAGAAAAATTAGTAAAGCAATTATAAGTATGATAATTGCAAATGTTATAATTGTTTCTACCATATTTACATCCTCCTATTATTTTAAATTATATATTTAGAGTTTTTTATATAAATTAAATATATTTTATAATAAACAATATTATTATATCATACTTTTGCCATAAATGGAAGTAGTTTCATAAGAATTTTTATGTTTACTGATTAACTAGTTACAATTCACAATTTGTAAAATTATATATTTTAGGCAATATAATATTTATTTTAACGAAGTTTTTTACTGGCTTTGCCAATTGCTATGGGTCATGTCCACTCTGGGAGATTCCCTGCGCAAAGCTTCTTAAATAAATATTATATTGCCTAAATAGAAATTATACTTGAATTGTAACTTAACTATTCAGAGTAAGCAAAAGTATATAAGAAAAGTCCAGTGTTTTCTTACTGGACTTTTAAAGAAAGGGTTAATTAACTACTAAATCAAATTTTTCTCTAATCTCATCTTCAAGTAAACGATACCTTATGAGATATTGACTATGTTCCCGCATAGCATCAAGATGTGAATCCATATCTGGTGAATCACCAGAAAATCTGCGTTTCCCAACTCCAAGTTTCTCTAAAAGATAATCTGGAATGGGTTGTTTTTGCCGCAAAAAAGTAGCAGCCTGAGCTAAATATTCGTCTCTTGAAATCTGTTTAGTTACACTCATAGATGTCTCCTTTCAATAAAAAAAATTATTGTAACATAATAATTATATTACAAATTTACATAAAAATCAACTGAAAAGTAAAAAATACTATTTAAAACTGTAAAAAAGTGTGATAAAATATTTAGCATATAAAGGAAATTTTAAAATCAAGAATTATTGAAAGTAAGGTGTAGTATGGAATACAGAAAAAATAGTAATAAAAAAAGTGTTGCCTTTATTACATTACGGTTGCAAAGTAAATCAATATGAAACAAATGCAATGATAGAGCAATTTATGAAAAAAGGATATAAAATAATAGAATTCAATGAAAAGGCAGATATATACATAATAAATACATGTACAGTTACTAATATGGCAGATAGAAAATCAAGGCAAATGTTAAGAAAAGTAAAAGAGATAAATAAAAATGCCATAGTAGTAGCATGTGGATGTTATGCACAAGTAGCAAAAGAAGAACTAGAAAAAATAGAAGAGATAGACTTAATATGTGGTGTAAATGAAAAAAATAAAATAGTAGAATATGTAGAAGAGTATGAAAAAGAGAAAAATAGAAAGAAAATAGTAACAGATGTAATGAAGCAAAAGGAATTTTTAGACTTTGGAACGACAGCATATACAGAGAAAACAAGAGCAGTAGTAAAAATACAAGATGGGTGTGATAGATTTTGTACATATTGTATAATACCATATGCAAGAGGAAGAGTAAGAAGTAGGAAAATAGAAAGTATAGTCAAAGAAATAGAAGAAATTGCAAAACAAGGAATCAAAGAAGTAGTAATAACAGGAATACATATAGCTTCATATGGTAAAGATTTAAAAGAAGATATATCATTAATAGACTTATTGGAGCAAATAAATAAAATAGAAAAAATAGAAAGAATTCGTTTAGGTTCATTAGAGCCAACAATAATAACAGAAGAATTTATAAAAAGGCTTACAAAACTGGAAAAAATATGTAATCATTTTCATTTATCATTACAAAGTGGATGTAATGAAACTTTAAAAAGAATGAATAGAAGATATACAATAGAGCAGTTTAGAGAAGTCACAAAATTATTAAAAAATGCTTATCCAGAAGTTTCATTAACAACAGACATTATAGTTGGATTTCCAGGTGAGACAGAAGAAGAATTTACACAAACATACAATTTTCTAAAAGATATAGGTTTTTATGAAATGCACATATTTAGGTATTCACCAAGAAAAGGTACAAAAGCAGCAGTCATGGAAAATCAAGTGGATGGTAAAACAAAAGAAGAAAGAAGTAATAAACTAATAGAATTATCAAGAAAAAATGAAGTAGAGTATAATCAAAGAGAAATAGGAAGAAGACTAAAAGTATTATGGGAAGAAAAGGAAGAAGAATATATAAAAGGACATACAACAAATTATAAAATTGTAAAAATGCCATATAAGAATATTGAAAACACAATTACAGAAGTAAAAATAAAAGAAATAAATAATTTAGAATTAATAGGAGAACCAGTTGCAAAGTAGCGCAAAATGTAATATAATTATCCTGTTAAATTAAGAGATATAACAATTATTAAAGTATAGACAAGAAAGGAAGAAAGTAAAATGCAAAAAGTAGACTTAAAAGATAAATATTTAAAATTTTTTGAAGGAAAAGAACATAAAATAATTCCAAGTGCTCCATTAATACCAGAAAATGATCCAACATGTTTATTTAATACAGCTGGAATGCAACCGTTAGTACCATATTTAAAAGGGCAAGTTCATCCTTTAGGAACTAGGCTTACAGATGTACAAAAATGTGTAAGGCTAACAGATTTAGAAGAAATAGGGGATAAAACACATCATACATTTTTTGAAATGTTAGGAAATTGGAGTTTAGGAGATTACTTCAAAAAAGAGGCAATATCTTGGAGTTTTGAATTTTTAACAAAAGTTTTAGATATACCAATAGAAAAATTAGCAGTAACAGTATTTGAAGGAGAAGGTCAAATTCCTAGAGATGAAGAATCAGCAAATGTATGGAAAAGTATGGGAATTCCAGAAGAAAGAATAAGTTACTTAAATAAAGATAATAATTTTTGGATAGCAGGAGAAGTGGGACCTTGTGGACCAGATACAGAAATTTTTTATTGGAGAAGTGATTCTCCAGTTCCACAAAAGCATGACCCAGAAGATGAAAGATGGGTGGAAATTTGGAACAATGTATTTATGCAATATGAAAAACATCCAGATGGAACAATAACAGAGTTACCAAAGAAAAATGTAGACACAGGTATGGGAGTAGAAAGAACAGTAGCCATTTTAGAGGGAGTAGACGATAATTATTTAACATCAATATGGAAAGACATAATAGAAAAAATAGTAGAAATATCAAATACTACATATGAGGAAAATCCAGAAAGTATACGTATTATAGCAGATCATATTAGAACAGCAGTATTTATTTCAGCAGACTATTGTGGAATAAAGCCATCAAATACAGATCAAGGTTATATACTAAGAAGGCTAATAAGAAGAATGATTCGCCATGCTAAGAAAATTGGAATAGACTTAGAGAGTGGTTTTGAAAAAACATTAGCACTTATGGTTATAGAAAAATATAAAAATTATTATCAAGAATTAACAGACAATAAGGATGTAGTATTAGATGTTTTATCAAACGAATTAAAGAAATTTAATAGAACTTTAGAAAAAGGTTTGAGAGAATTTGAAAAAATAGTTTCACACTTAAATGAGAAAATAATAGATAAAGATCTAGCATTCAAATTATATGATACATATGGTTTTCCACTAGAGCTAACAGTAGAATTAGCAAAAGAACAGGGGATAGGAGTAGATGAAGAAGGCTTTAAACAGAAATTTAAAGAACATCAAGAAAAATCAAGAGCAGGTTCAGAGCAAAAATTCAAAGGAGGTCTTTCAGGAAGTGGAGAAATGGAAACAAAGTATCATACAGCAACACATCTTTTAAATGCAGCTCTAAAAATAGTTATTAACAAAGATGTTCACCAAAAAGGCTCAAACATTACGCCAGAAAGAATGCGTTTCGATTTTACATGTGACCATAAATTATCAGAAGAGGAAAAAAAGCAAGCAGAAGATATTGTTAATAAATGGATACAAGAGGCAATTCCTGTAACAGTAGAAGAAATGAAAAAAGAAGATGCTGTAAAATCAGGTGCAGAGTGCATGTTTATAGAAAAATATCCAGATATAGTTACAGTATATTCGATTGGAGATGTATCAAAAGAGTTATGTGGTGGACCACATGTAAAAAATACAAAAGAGTTAGGGCATTTTAAAATAAAAAAAGAAGAGGCAAGCTCAGCAGGTGTAAGACGTATAAAAGCTATTCTAGAATAGCAAGAAAAAATATATAAGAAGGGAAAGGTATTTATATGGAAGATTGTATATTCTGTAAAATAATAAAAGGTGAAATTCCAGCAGATAAGGTATATGAAGATGAGGATGTATTAGCATTTAAAGATATAAACCCAGCTGCCCCAATTCATATATTAGTTATTCCTAAAAAGCATATATCAATGCTTACAGAATTAAAAGAGCAAGATGAAGCATTAATAGGTAAAATATATACAACAATTAATAAAATTGCTGAAAAAGAAGGGTTCAAAGAACAAGGCTTTAGAGTAATTGTAAATTGTGGTAAAGATTCAGGACAAGAAGTTATGCATATTCATTTTCATATTTTAGGTGGAAAAAAATTAGGAGACAAAATAGTAGGTTAACAAATAAAAAGTTACAATTCACAGTCTAAATTCTATTAACTAAAATATATAATCTTACAAACTGTGAATTATAACAATAAAAATACTGCATAAAACAAAAAATTCATAAAGTGTAGAAAAATTCCTAAAAGTATGTTATAATATATATAGTGCATAAAAGGAGGTAGAGCTATGTTTGAAAATAAATATGGAAAAGTATTAACAATAATTCTAGTAGTTGTCGTAATAATAATTATTGGTCTAGTAGGTTTTTTATTATTTGATTTAATAAAAAATACTACCAATGATGCAGATGCAGCAGATGCAGTTGATCATCCACCTTTTGGAGAACAAAACAAAATAAAAAATACAATTACAAATACTGAAAATACAACAGGAGATATTCAAACACCAATTATAGGAGATCAACCAAATCAAGGAACAACACCAAATACAGTAAATCAAACAACAAACAAGTATAAAGGCTATACTTGGATTGGTAATATAGAAATTCCAAAAACAGGAATAAAATATCCAATATTAAATGAAGTAACACCAAAATCTATTGAAATAGCAGTTGCTGTTTTATACCCAATGGATTTACAATTATTAAATCAACCAGGGAATGTTACAATAGTTGGTCATAATTATAGAAATAGTTCATTCTTTTCAAATAATAAGAATCTATCTGAAGGAGATAAAATCTACATAACAGATACTACTGGAAATAGAGTAGAGTATACAATTACGAACAAATACATAACAACAGCAGAAGATGCAGAATTTATGATAAGGGACACAAATGGAAGAAGAGAAATATCATTATCAACATGTACAGAAAATGTTAAAAACAGATTGGTAATTTGGGCAAGTGCAGACTAAAGCAACTATTTAAAATAATTTATATAGATAAACATTAATAGAAGGTGTCCTAAAATAAACTTTTACGAAATTTATATACTACTTTTAATTAGGAAGTTATAAAAAGTATAGAATATTCTACCACTTTGATGGTAAAATATTCTATACTTTTATAACTTGATTATAGGACTCGCTCTTACTAGAATATTACAAATATAGATAAAATAGTAGTTAAACCAATTGTTTCATCTTTATAATTCTATTTTTATAATTCTCAATAGATTGTTTTTTTTCTTCAATTTGTTGTAAGTAAAATTCTCTTAATTCTTGCAATTCATGTTCACACAAATCTTCTTCTATAATTTTTCCAGATTCTAAATCTTTGCTCATTTTTGTCAATCTTAAGTTTTGTTTATTTTCTTGTATTTTTATATTAGTTACAAAATTATTTTCTTGTATTGTATTACTTTTTTCTTGTTCTATTATAATATTCTCATTAATAGCACTTTCTTGAATATTACTTTTAAACAAGTTTCTAAAAAACAATTTTATTCTACCAAATATGCTATTATCAACTTTTACTAAAGATTTTTCATAAGTATTTTTTTTCATTTCTATTCCTCCTAAATTTCGTTATCTTTATTAGTTAATTTATGTTCATATTGTTCTAATAATTGTTTTGCTTGTCTTTCTTTGTCAGTTAGTTCAGACAATTCTTCTGCTAATTCAGTTACTGATTTATCTTCTTTTTGGGATTTAGATTTATTTAGTGAAGGAACAAAATTCCCTTTCATAAAAGTTTCGTTAAAGTTTTCTATAACTTCTTCCATTTGTGCAAAGCAACTTTCTTCATCAATCCAAATACCACATCTTTTTAATTCTCTTGTTTGTCTTTCACAACATTCTCTTAACTCTTGAGCAGTACAAAATTCCTTCTGATGATTACTATAATTATCTCCCATAAATAAGGCATACACAGGTTCTTTATCTTTATATACAACTTTTAATTGATAATCTCCTCTAGGTCCAAATGTTTTCTCTCTCAATCCTTTTTCTCCTGCTTTTCCACCTTCTTTTATTGAATGAATATTACCTGCTAAATCTACTAATCTTATACATTGTTTTCCATTTTCATCTTTATTTCTATGATATAAGTTTCCCAAAGGATTATCAATATACTTACTAGATTCAAATACTTTTACAAGTTTTTGTGAATCATCTAGTGTAACATATCTATAATGTTTATCATATCTATAAGGCTCATCATATCTATTTATTTGTTCTAAATCCACATCATCGCTAACATCAAAGCCCCATTCATGTACATCAAATGTATGACTTCCATTTCTCCTTTGAACATAGGTTGTAGAATCTGCAGATTTATAATGTCTTCCGTCAATGTCCCCTTCCTCTATGTAGCTAAGTTCTGGAATATGAGTAACTATACCATTTTTATCTTTGAAAAATAAATGCTCTGATACTTTTCCATTTTCTTCTCTTGTTTTTTGAACTGCCGTGCCATCTGGTAAATGTAATGTGTAAGGAACTTCTCTTTTTTCTACTTTTTTAGCTATAACAATTCCACAATCTCTATCAAATACATATTCATATTCTTTTTTCAAATCATCTACAGTTAATACATCATCACTTATAATGCCATTTTTTTCTTGTGGCTCTGTTTCTATAATCTCTTTTATTTGTTCTTTTTTTGGAATAGGTGTTAAATTTTCATTTAAGAACTGCTGTAAATCTTCACTGACTGCATATTGGGTCAATAATTCTTCAATAGGAAGTTCGCTAATATCATCAATGTCTTTCCATTGATATAAATCATTTTCTTGATATGACCATTGTCTTGCTCTTGACATAGCTGTAATTGAGAATTTTTCGCCCATTCTACTATAAGGATAACTCTTTTTTACATTAATTATAAGATTCGTTAAATTTTCCCCAGTATTATATGTATCATATGCTTTTCTATCTTCGTAAGTATATATTGATCCATTTTTTAATTGCATTACTTCTTTACCATCGTCTACTTCTGAAAGTCCACCATATTTAAAAGTAACCTTTCCATCTTCACTTACTGTTATATCTCCAATATTTGGTGCAGAATTTTGCATTATATAGCCATCTATAGCAAAACGATAATCCATAGTATCTTTAATTTCACTAGGAATTTTTTCTTCCAATTCCTTAATTTTTTTCTCTCTTACCTTTTGTTCCTCTTGTCTCTTTATTTGATTTTCAAGCGATTTTATTTCTTTTTTTACTTGAGTAATTTGTTTTTTATTGTTCTTTTTACTTTCATCATCTATTTGCAAGTCTTCTAATAATTTTTTATTTTGTTCTAATGAGTTTTTTAACATTTCTAAATAATCCATATTTTCCTCCAAAATATAATAGTTATTTTATGTAATTTATATCACAATGCTTTACTTTTTACAACGGATATGACAATTAAAGAGCATTTGTCATAAAAATTTAATATTTTTGTAATATTTCTTCTCTATATTATAATGGATTATAAAGAGATTAGATGAATTTCACATGAAGAAGGCAGTAAATGGAATTGTAGTAAGAATAACAAAGACAAATAAAGAAGCAAAAGAAAAACAGGAGGAAGAAATAAGAACAGAATTAAAAAGGTTAAATTTTGTAAGATTTAAAGAAATATGTTACGAAATATTATCAGAATAAATGGAAAAAACTACCAGAAAAAGAAAAGAAACTTTAATGAAATATCTTTTGAACTAACCATATTTATTTTTTCGTTGTCTTGTGTTATACTATTGTATATAAAAATATACAGGAGGTATTTTATTATGGATACTATTTCGACTGAAAACTTATCCGAAATTATGACTAATGCAACAACTTATGCGATTCTAACGCATAAACGGCCAGATGGAGATGCAATCTCCAGTGCACTGTCTATGTTCTGGTATCTCATTGATATTGGAAAGGAAGTTGACAACATAGATATAATTATTCCTGAATTTATTAAAGATTTTTCTTTTATTGCAGGAATTGGTTATCTAAAGACAACACCTACAAAAGAAGAATATGATGTAATAATAGTTGTCGATTGTGCTGATATGCACTTATTAGAAGGAGGCTTTATTTTAAATCGTAGTCAAAAAATAATTTGTTTTGATCACCATGAAGAAACATCGATACCTTATACACATGGTATTATTGTTCCATCAGCACCTTCTTGCAGTTACATTATTTATAATATGTTTTCTTGCATGAATAAGCATTTTCTTAATTGCGTTGCTACGGGATTAATTTCTGACACTGCCAATTTATCATTGAATGTAACTGTCATTGTAACAAACACCATTAAAAGACTAGAGAATCTTGGAGTAGATATAAATTATATATTATTAAAGCTTACCGCCCAAAGCCATAGAACTTTAGAATTAGTGGATATTATAGCAAAAAGGGGGTATTTTAAAGGTAGTTCAGATAACTTAGTTTTTTGTTCTTATTTATTACAAGGTGATTTGTTAGATTTTGAGAAAAATTTGAATACAGTAAATCATAAAGCTATTATCTCAGAATTACAAAAATCAATAAACCATACTTCTTTAGTTTTGTTGATTGAGAATGACAGAGGAGAATTTAAAGGTTCTTTACGTACATTCAATTCAAACATTGATTTGAACAATATTTGTTCTAATCTTGTATCAGCAGGTAAATTAGTAAAAGGAGGAGGACATACTTATTCCTCAGGATGTACGGCAATAGGTTCGTATAGTGATATATTGGAACTTATTTCAACTGAAATTTTAAATTATTAATTACATCAATAACAAGCAATCACTGTTTAAATGGATATTAAAACAGTGATTGCTTGTTTATTTCCTAATTTCTTTCATTTCTTCAGCACTTACCATTTCACTTCCTAACACAGAAGTTTTATTGCACATAAAAAATTATTATATTTAAACCCACTCACGAAAATAAAATTAAAATGCTAATATTAGATTATAAAAATTGATTTTGCAAATTTGTTTGATATTTTGTTTGAAATATAAAAAAATAAACAACTTTCAAAACTAAAAGTTGCTATTTTACTGGCTGGGCTGGCTAGATTCGAACTAGCGCATGCCAGAGTCAAAGTCTGGTGCCTTACCGCTTGGCTACAGCCCAATATATCAAATTAAAATGGGGTGGAAGATGGGACTCGAACCCACGACCTCCAGTGCCACAAACTGGCGCTCTAACCAACTGCGCTACATCCACCATTTTGCGAACTGCTTTTATTATTTTACCCCATTTAATGTAACTTGTCAATCCGTTTTTTAAATTTTTTTAAAATTTAGGTAACTATGAAGTAGAAAAAATATTTTTTAAGAAATAGAATAGCAAAACCTAATAAAACCTTGTATATAAAAAACCCTACATAAAATGTATATGTAGAGTTTTTTATAACTTAAGAATAGTCAGGTGAATTTTATATTGACTTTTACATAGGTTGCCTTTACTGTAAAAGATTTTTTGCACAAAAGTTCTAAAAATAAATAAGTAGTATATATATGAATAAGCAAAAAGCATCTTAATACAGTTGTATTGTTAGATGCTTTTTACTTAACAAAATTAATTCATAATCTTAAAAAGAGTAGATTCTTTAAGATTTAAAACATCAAACCAAGGTTTGTTTTTTGCCCGTATTGCTTTTACTATACCACGCTTATTGTGATATACTACCACCTTGGATCCTTCGAAAACATTAGCTTTTATAAACTTTTCACGAATGGAAGAACACATTTCTTCCGCCTCAAATTCATTAGAGTTACCTAAAAATAGAGATAATGTTTTAATATTAGCTGTAGTTTCAGAAAATGTAATCTGTAAAACGTAGTATCCACATGAGCTATCAAAAATAGGGAATCCCTCTAAATTATTAATCCGTGCAATAGAGATGTTATCCTTTTTAGTTTGATGATTCATTGCTAACATATGTAAACCTCCTTAAATATTATGATAAAATCGTACAATAGCACATTGGCTAATAACTATATTATAACATAATGTGGGATAAAAAGCAATTAAAAATAATATCTAATGTAATTAATCTGTGATAATATTACCTTAAGAAAATATCTCATGAAAATGATAC
>CANRSN010000019.1 GCA_947642455.1 uncultured Clostridiaceae bacterium | reverse complement strand
CTTCTTCCTTTTCGGTTTCTGGAGTCTTGGTTTCTTCGACTTCTTCTTCCTTTTCGGTTTCTGGAGTCTTGGTTTCTTCGACTTCTTCCTCTTCAGGTTTCGAAGTATTTTCTGTTACTTTATCTAATACTTCTTTATCTATAGAAGATAATTCTGGAACTTCACCCAATAACTCAGAATCTAGAGAAAGTAATGATGGAGTAGCTTCATAGTCAGGATTTACAATTTCACAGCCTTTTCGTTGGCATGTTTCCTTGTCTTTTTCAAATATATGTTCTCTTTCTGAGTAATATTTGATTCCGCAAGTGAAACATCTAAATTCATATCTAGAACACCAGCTATCAGTTGTTGGAGCTTTATTCATTATTTGCCCCTTAGATATCAGTTCATCGTATGCTTGCGGGTTTTTGACTATATCCATCAAGCCTATTCCATTTTCAATACCTTTATTGTGATCATGTGCTTCAAATACTTTTTCAACACCACATATTGTGCAGGAAAATATTATTTCATCATCAGTTTCTTGACATTCATAATCATGTTCTTCATAGAGATATCTGTCATCTCCATTTGAACAACCACAAGCTTTTCTATGATCATCAAGATCACCATAATCTTCCCAAGGTCCATATCTATGAGTAGTATGATATTCACGTCTGCATTCATCTTTGCAGAATTCACACTCATAATACTCAAAAACATAAGCACCATGTCTAATATACTGTAATTCCCCAATGGGACTACATGTTCCATTTTCCTCTTTATGATCTCCACATACATCACAGTCTTTTACTTCTATATGCGTATCATTTATTCCTGTTTGTTTATATGATGTAACTACATAATTGCAATCCTCATCTTTAGTTACAATAACTGCTTCACCACAAATTTGGCAAACATATGAAGCTTCAAGCTTATGTGTTCCATTTTTGTTGGATACTTTATAAGTATACTGTAAATTTTCTGGTTCTTGTTCATGCTCATGAACTCGAACTTCTGCATGATTGCAATTGGCACAATATTTTGTGTCTGTAGCATTTCCAGTATACTGCCAGTCACCATATACACATTCTTTTTGCTCTGTATTTACTTTGGTGTTACCACATTTTTCACATAATGATGTAGTCTCTTCTAAATGTGTCCCATCTTGATTATCTGTATATTTTAGTGTTCCATTATCATTTTTATGTTCTTCTATTATTGTAGAAGCATAATTTACCAAATTACAGGTACTACAAGAATTTGTCACTTTCAAAAGATGATTGTCATCATCTAGTACTTCATATACCTCTGTACTTACAAAACTGTGAGAACGTGTTTCAGTAATTCCACAATGATAACATATTCTTTCTTCTTCGTTATCATTTTTGCAAGACCATTCACTCCAGATATGTTGCTCTGGTTTTGGTTGCTCTGGTTTTGGTTCCTCTGGCTTTGGCTGCTCTGGCTTTGGTTCCTCTGGCTTTGGCTGCTCTGGCTTTGGTTTCTCTGGCTTTGGTTCCTCTGGCTTTGGCCGCTCTGGCTTTGGTTCCTCTGGCTTTGGCTGCTCTGGCTTTGGCTGCTCTGGCTTTGGCTGCTCTGGCTTTGGTTGCTCTGGCTTTGGTTTCTCTGGTTTTGGTTGCTCTGGCTGTTCTGGCTTTGGTTTCTCTGGTTTTGGTTTATTCGGCTGTTCTTGTTTACCTTCTTTCAACATTTCATATCCTTCAATGTTTAGAATCGCAACTCTATCTAAAATAGGGTTGTATCCATCCTCACATTCAAAATGTGCAGTTACCACATGGCATCCTTTTGAACTTACACCATTACCAGTATAAGTAACCTTCACAGGTGAACCAGTAACTTTCAAACTATGTTTCTCTCCATCAAAAAGGAAAGAAGCATTATCAAACCTAATACCACTTTCGTTATAATTTAGTTTATTTGGATCCTTTTTATCTATAATCCTTAAAACTGCTGTTATAGGCGAAATTGCATTGTATTTTTCTGCATCAATTCCAACATATTTTAGATATACCTTTGTTACATAGGTTCCTGGAGCACTAACCCCAATTGGTTCTGAAACTTGAGAAACAACACCATTTACCTCATAATGGTCTACTTTAATATCTACAGGCAAATTTGTAGCCCGTAGGTAATGAATCTGCTCATCATATGCAATATTGCTGTTGTTAAACTCAACAGCTGATACATCTTTATCCATTAAAGCATTAGTAAAAACCTCTGATGTAATTTCAATACCCTCTGCAGCATACACAGTCTTCGTATTGAATAGCATTCCAAAGCTCAATACAAAAACCAGATAGAATAATATGACATTATTAAATCCCAAATTTTTCTTTGTTTTTTCACTCATCTTGCTGTCTAACCTCCATTTCGGATTAATTAATTTTCAATGTGCTACGTTTTTCTAATCATTTTTTTGTAACCATAGTATGATTACAATCTCTTACAGGTGCACTCCTCACCGTATAATATTATAAATTATTTTATATAAAAAGTCAACATAATTAGGAAATTTTTACATAAATATCATAATTGTTACAATTTATGGCTCAATTTCTATTTGGCAATATAATATTTATTTTGACGAAGTTTTGCACTGGGAAGCTCACAGAGTAGGCATTATCCAAAGCGATGTGTTATTAATATTTATCATTCCATCTAAATGTATTTACCATACCTTTAGCCACATTATCAATTTCCTCAGATTCCTCAAAAACTGTTTCTTGAATTAAAATATATTTGTAATCTCCTACAATGTAATATTGAACTGTAGTAATACCAGTTGATTCTTTTACAATAAAAGTATAAACAATATCTCCATTATTTGTAGTTGAGCCATTTGCATTTATTTTAGTTCCTTTTTCTCCAGCAATTTGTGTTGAAATTTGATTTAATATTGCTCTTCTAAATTTTTCATGTTCTTCTTTTGAATATCTATTTGTACCAAAATTTATTGCTATATTATTAGGTTTAACATTTTTTTCATCTCCTTGTAAAATATACAAAAACTTTTTTGTAGTCGAATGTTCTTTACTTTCTATCCAATTTTTTGGAAGCTCATAACTTCCAAAATTTTTTGTATAAATATTATTTCCCTCTGCTCCTTTTCTTGTCTCAGTATTTACACCTTCTGTATTTAACATACTTTTTTGTTCTGAAACTTTTTGCTTGCTATATTGAGTAAAAAAATAACTCATACCAATAATTATCATTACAATTACTATTGGTATAGCAATTGCCATAGTTATTAATATCCCCTTTTTCATATTTAATCACAATCCTTCCTCAATGCACAAATCTAGTTGGAAAAGAATTAAATTTTGGCTAGGAAAACAAATTTTAAATTTATGAGGCGTACTAATTGTACGTTGATTAAATTTAAAATGCAGTTTGACAACGCCAAAATTGTAATTATTTTTCAACCTTAACCTTACCCTTTCTTATATACAAATTATTCCCTATTACATAACTCTTCCCATTCTAACATTTTTTGCTCTATTTCTTGTTCAATAACCATTATTTTATCTTGCAGTTCTTTTAACTTCATATAGTCTGTGCAAACATCTTCTTTTTGCATTTCCATTTTAAGTATATTTATATCATTTTCCTTTTGTTCAATTTGTATTTCCAATTTATTAATTCTATTTTTCCTTTTAGCATTCTCTTTATTTATAAAATACTGATTAGAATTTCCATTTGCTCTAGTATTTACTGTTTCAACTCTATTTACATTTTCACATATCTTACTTTCCTTATATCTACAATATTCTTCATAATTTCCCTTGAAATAAATTACTCCCTCTGTTTCAAAAGCTAAGATACTATCTGCTATTTTATTTACAAAATATCTGTCATGTGAAACAAATATTAAACTTCCTTTATATTCTTTTAATATATTTTCTAGACTTTCCTTTCCTACTATATCCATATGGTTTGTAGGCTCATCTAACAACAATAAATTTGCTTCCTTCTTAAAAATTTTACACAATTGAAGCCTTACTTTCTCCCCTCCAGATAAAACTTTAATCTCTTTAAAAACATCATCGCCTGAAAACAAAAAAGCTCCTAATGATTGCCTTATCTGAGTTGTAGTTAAATTTAAAAAACTCTTACTAAACTCATCAAAAATTGTATTACTATCGTTTAAAGAATCCATCTGTTGGTCAAAATATTCTTTTTTTACATGATAACCATATTCAAAATCTCCTTCTATTTTTGGTATAAAACCCATAAGTGTTTTTAACAAAGTCGATTTACCCTTTCCATTTTCTCCAATAATAGCAAGCTTCTGCCCCTTATATAATTCAAAATTTACATTTGCAAATATTTTATTGTTATAACCTATTTTTAAATTTTTAGCAGATAGTACTAAATTTCCACTCTCAACTGGTATATTAAAATTTATATGAAAAGTTTTTAAATCATATTTATTTGGTTGATTTATAATTGTCATTTGCTCTATTTTCTTCAGTTTAGACATTGCCATTTTTGCCTTTGATGGTTTATATCTAAACCTATCTGCAATTGCTTGTAATCTTTTTATTTCTTTTTGTTGATATTCATAATCTTTCAATTGTTTTTCATAGTTTTCCTTTTTTTGTTTTTCAAATGCAGAATAATTTCCCACATATTCTGTCATAGAAGCATATTCTATTTCATATACTTTATTCACAATTCTGTCTAAAAACATTCTATCATGTGAAACAATAACTACTGCCTTAGGATATGCTTTCAAATAACTTTCTAACCATTCTATTGTATTTATATCTAAATGATTTGTTGGTTCATCTAGTAATAATATATCTGGTTTACTAAGTAATAACTTTAAAAATGCTATTTTTGTTCTTTGCCCTCCTGAAAATTCATTAATTTTTTTATACTTATCTTGTTCTGTAAATCCGAATTTTTTTATTGCAGTTTCATATTCTTTTTTATATGTATATCCATTACTTAACTCATATCTTTCTAAACATTCTGTATACTCTTTTATTAACTTATCATTAGTTTCAATTTGAAGCTGTTTTTGTAGTTCATTAATTTTATTTTCTAACTTTATTATATCTTTATATGACTTTAATATTTCATCTAAAAAAGTAGTATTAACTTCTTCAAATTCTATTTGTTTTAAATAACCTATTACTGGCTTTCCTTGTTTATATATTTCAAATTTTGCTTCTCCAATACCTTCTTCTAACATATCATTATTTACTATTGATTTTAGTAATGTAGTTTTTCCACTTCCATTTTTTCCAACAATAGCTATTTTGTCTTTTTCTTTTATCTCAAAATTAATTTCTTCTAAAATTGTTTCTGCTCCATAAGATATTGATCCATTTATAATCTTGTAGTTCATTTTCTTTCTTCCTTTTTATATTAGTTTCAATATTTCTTCTCTGTGTTCTAAATAATATCCATAACTCATAGGCTCTTTTTCTTCAAAAACATCTGCTTCTATTATCTTTCCTATAAATAATGTATGTGTATCATTATCAATAGAATCAATCTTTTCACATATTATATATCCTATAGAATCATTTATAACATTTACTTCCTCTACTTCTGTAACTTTTATCGATTCAAACTTATTTATATCTCTTGCTGATTTAAAACCAAAAGTCTTTATTATTTCTGCATTTACGTCTTTACTTAATATAGATATTGCAAACTTTTCACCTTTTTTTAATAGTTCATTTGTATAGTTCCTTTTCATTACTGAAACTGATATTAATGGATTTACTCCAGCACTTATTTGTGATACAGCATCTACAATACAACCTCCTCCTTGTGTTGTTAATACATACATTCCTTGAGTTATTTTTCTTGTTATTTTTATATTTTTCAAAATATTTCCTCCCTTTAAAACTTTTTGTTTTTTATCATATTTCTATACTTTTAAAATTTTATTATCTTTTCCCATGGAAGATTTTCTTTTCCAAAATGACCATAATTTGTAGTTTGTCTATATATTGGTCTTTGCAAACCAAAATAATTTATTATACCTCTAGGTGTTAAAATAAATTTATTCTTTACTTTTTCCATAATATCCTTTTCAGGGATAGTATTTGTTCCATAAGTATTTACATATATTGAAACTGGTTTTGCAACTCCTATACTATATGCCAATTGTATTTCACATTTAGTTGCATAACCATTTGCTACAATATTTTTAGCAATAAATCTTGCCATGTATGAGGCTGACCTATCTACTTTTGTTGCATCCTTTCCTGAAAAGGCTCCTCCACCATGTCTTGCATATCCACCATAAGTATCAACTATTATTTTCCTTCCTGTTAATCCACTATCTCCAAGAGGTCCCCCTATTACAAATCTTCCAGTAGGATTTATTAAATATCTAGTATCTTCATTTAATAGTTCTTTTGGTATAGTAGTTTTTATAACTTTTTCTATTATATCTTCTTTTAGTTGCTTTAAATCTGCATTTTCTAAGTGTTGTGTAGATATAACTATTGTATCTATTCTCATTGGCTTTTCATCTTCATATTCAACTGTAACTTGTGCTTTTCCATCTGGTCTTAAATAATTAATTATATTATCTTTTCTAACCTGTGCCAACTTTTTAGTCAATTTGTGTGCTAGTAAAATTGGAAGTGGCATAAGCTCTTGTGTTTCATTACATGCAAAACCAAACATTATACCTTGGTCTCCTGCTCCTTCTGATTCAATATTTTCTCCTTCCTTATCTTCTAATGATTTATTTACTCCTTGTGCTATATCTGGAGATTGCTTAGATATGTTTATTCTTATATTACACGTTTTATAGTCTATGTCAAATTTACTATTTTCATACCCAACCTCTTTTATAGTTTCTCTTGCCACTTTTTCAATGTCTATATTCGTCTTAGATGTTATTTCTCCCGTTATAAAAATTTCTCCTTTCCCTGCAATAGTTTCACATGCTACTCTTGCATCTTTATCCTCTCTTAAATAACTGTCTAAAATACTATCTGATATGTAGTCACATAATTTATCTGGATGTCCCTCTGTAACACTCTCTGATGTAAATAATTTCTTCATTTTCCATTCTCCTTTCTAATAAAAATAAAATTATATTCCAAAACCCATATAAAAACCAAAAATATTATTTTTTTCTTGATCATAGTATATGGTTATATCTTTTTCATCATCTTCTAGTATATATGCACTTGCTCTATAATATATTGTATTTGGAGTAAATTCAACATTTTTCATTACTTTAGAAAATTCTTGTTTTACTTTTTTAATAAATTCTTCCTTATTTTGGTCTATTTGTGCCTTTTCGCCCTCCAACTCTGACAATTTTTCTTTATCATATACCAATGTACCTGCTGCACTAGCACTAGTATCATCATATACTACTTCTCTTTTTAAATTGTAATAACAAATTTTTTTCATATCATCTGAATAGGCAATATAATAATTAGTGTTTATATATTTAGTTTTCATATATCTACTAGTTATAAATTTTAAATCTCCATATATTGTATTAGATAAATCACCTACATATAAACTACTTAATAATACATCTTTAACATACTCATCTTCTATTTCTTCTTCATATATATAATTTTTTATTAAGTTATATATTATTTCATTTTCTTCTACAATTTTAGTATCGTTAAGCACTTTTCTATAATTATCTGTATTTTCAATTTGCTCACACAATTCATACATAAAATTATAGTTTTCTCTGCCATTAATATCATTAGCAAAAGTATGCAACTCATCTTGATGTTTTGGTATTAATTCATCTATATTTTTATATATCACAAAATCTAATAAAAAAATTGCTAGAAGTGTTACTATAAATAATACAATATTTTTTATTCTTTTAATTATCATTTTGTTTTCCTCCTAGTTCAAATTCTATATTAACTGCTGTACCTTCTCCCAATACACTTTCAATTTTCAATTTAGCACTTAACACATCACAAATTTTTATACATAATGGTAGACCTAACCCCATTCCTGACATTTTTCTATTTCTATCTTTATTTAGAGTATAAAAAGGTTCCATTACTTTTTGTAGTTGTTCCTCATTCATCCCTTTTCCTTTATCGATTATACTTAATAAAACTGTTTCATTATTCAACTGTTCTAAAATTATGTTTACTATTTTAATATCCTTTTTTTCATATGACATTATTGCATTTTTTACTAAATTTAAAACTAGTGAATGTAATAATATTTTATCACTTTCAAAATTAATATCCTTTTCAATCCTTTTATAAAATTTAATTTCCTTATAATCAAATTCCATACTTTCTATTATATCTTGTATAGTTTCTGAAATATCAATATTTTCCAACTCTACTTTTTTATTATTTAGTAGAACTATATCCATGAGTCTTTCTGAAATTAAATTTAAGTAGTTCCCTTCATCATATATTTTATTGCTATATTCTATAATTGTATTTTTATCATCAATCTTACCATTTTTTATTAAACTTGAATAACCTATAATCGATGTTAATGGTGTTCGTATTTCATGTGTTATATTATGAATAAAATTTTGCCTATTTTCTGAAACTGTTTTAATCTCTTCTATTGTATTTTCAATAGACTCTGCCATTTTATTAAATGATACTGCAAGATTTCCAACTTCATCTTTTCCTAATTTTTTAACTCTAGTTGAATAATCTCCATCTGCTATTTTTCTGACTGCTCTATTTAATTTTTTTATTTTATTAGTTAATAAGTATATTGTAATATATAAGCAAAACGCAATAATAAATGAAAAAATCATGCTTACTTGTATAAAAAAGTATATTTGTTCTTCCCTCATTTTAAATACATCTTCTAAATTTTCAGCAATTATTATATTATAATTTCCAGTTTTTACAGACATAAATAAAATTTCTTTTGATATAATTGACTTTATATTTTCTTCTGTTGGTTCAAGTTCTTCTTTGATTTCGCTCATGTCAAAAAGAAGATTAGTGTATATTATATTATTCCCCTCAGAAATTTCATAATACGTATTGTCTTTTCTTAATATATTTACATTCATCTCTGTTACATTATAAAATTTTAAAGCATTACATATATTGTTAATATTAGATATATTGCTTTCCATTTTTGCATCTATTTGTGTAGTATAAGTATTGTTTATAATAATTACACCAATTAAGTTTATGCTAATTGTTACAAAAGCAAATGTTATCAGGAATATTTTCTGTGTAAACTTCATATTAAGTTCATTCCTTTCTGCCTACATATAAGTATAATTTTAAATTTTCTCTATGCGATAACCAACTTTATTTACAGTATTTATTTCATTTTTTAAATCTAATTTTTTTCTTAATTGTTGAATGTGATAGTCTACTGTTCTAGTTTCAATATCTGTATTTATTCCCCATACTGTATCTAAAATAGTATCTCTTGATAATGCTACCCCTATATTTTCTATTAATAATAAAAACAAATCATATTCTTTTGGCGCTAAAGATATTTTTTCACTACCTTTATATACTACTCTTTCTTCTATATTTACTTTAATATCTTTATACTCATATACCTTTTTCGTTTTTTCACCTATTCGTAACTCTACTCTTGCTAATAATTCTAATGGTTCAAAAGGTTTTACCATATAATCTTGCCCTCCCTCTGATAACCCTTTTACTATTGTAGCCACATCATTTTTGGCAGATAGAAAAATTATAGGCATATTTTTATCATCTATTTTTTTCATTATTTCAAAACCGTCTAGTTTAGGCAACATAATATCTAATATAGTTAAATCAAATTTATTTGATTGTAATTTTCTTACCGCTTCTTCTCCATCAAATGCTTTTTCTACAGTATACCCTCCTAAAGTTAATGTATCAGAAATTAATTTAGATATATTTTCTTCATCTTCTACAACTAAAATTTTTTTCACTTTAGTCACATTCCTTTCTTAAGGCACAAATAGTGTACTGATTGTACATGAATTATGTTTAATTATTCCAAAATTGTGATTATTCTCTACTTTATATTACAATTATTTCTTCAAATATTGTATATATTCTTCTAAACATAAGCCTAAACGATTCATTTCTTTTGCATTTTCCTCTCCTATATATCTCCAATGCCATGGTTCATATGTTACCTTTGTAATACTTTCTTTTTCTTTTGGATATCTAAGTATAAAACCATAATCTTCAGCATTTTCCTTTAACCATTTAAAAGCCCTTGTGTTTTCAAAATAATTATCAACATAATTGAAATCTACTGCCAACCCTAAATTGTGTTCACTATATCCTGGCTTATTAATTACTTTTTCAGTAAGCCTTTTTGCCTCTTCACTTGTCTTCCCTTCATTCTTATATTTTTTTACTTTATTATTAAATATTTTAGTTTGCTCTTCTATACTTCTATATGACGATTGCACCCATATATTTGTTATCCCTTGATTTTTCATTGCCTTAATCATATCGTTTAAATAGCCAATTGCCCTACTATCAAATTTCCTATATTGATCTATACTTGCAAGTGTTATTTCATAATTTTCTGGTAATTTATTTTCAGAATTTACTAATGTAAGTTTCCAATCTAACTCTTTTCTAGATATTGCTTTTACTGGTTCATTTATTACTGTATTCTTATTTTCCTTATTTAGTTTTATATTTTCTAGTACCCTACTTTGCTTATTTTCCGTTGAGCTATCTATTCTTACAAATATAAGTATTATTACTATTACTATTAATATAAATATTATTACTTTTGCTAATTTAAAATTTTTCATATAATTTATCCTCCTTGCAGATAAATTATATATTACTTAATTTATAAAGTCTTTATGGACTTGCAAGTTTTTTGTAAGGCTTTTGTAAGGCTTTTATATTTCATATTAATAAAAAGAGTTACTATTTCTAATAACTCTTAAAAAGGGATTAATTCATAATTTTTTGTTCCAACCTCTAACTCTGCTGCTACATCTATTGTGTGAGTTCCATGTCTTGAATTAACTCTTTCTAGAAAATGTTCTTTTCCTTCATCATTTGAGTTCTTAACTAAATCTATACATGCTTGATCAATTGCTACTGGATCTAATGATGCTAAAATTCCTATATCCTTGATGCATGGATCTTCTGCTACTGAACAGCAATCACAGTCAACAGACATATTGCACATAACATTTATAAATGCCATATTTCCTTTAAAGTATTTAACTATTGTCTTTGCAGAATCAGCCATTGCCTCTAGAAATTCATCTTGTTTAGCTACCTTGTCCCATAATTCATTTTGATTTTTTGTTTTTCCAGCTGTGTGTATCCAAGCCTTCCCAGCTGTTGAAGCGCAACCTATTGATAATTGTTTTAAGGCTCCACCATATCCTCCCATAGGATGTCCTTTAAAATGTGATAATACTAACATAGAATCATAATTTGCCATGTTTTTTCCAACTAAATTTTCTTTTAGTATTTTCCCATTACTAACTTCTAATACTAAATCTGGTCCTTCTTCATCCATAAGGTCAACTTTAAAGATTTTACTCCATCCATGATTTTCAAGTAATTTTTTATGTTTGTCACTATAATTTCTTTCTCCATCATATGCAGTATTACATTCAACTATTGTTCCATTAACATATTCTACCATTGGCTTCATAAACTCTGGTCTTAAATAATTTTGATTGCCTTGTTCTCCAGAATGCACTTTTATAGCAACCTTTCCTGGTAACTCTTTGCCTAACATTTTAAACACTTTTACCACACTTTCAGGACTTAACTCCTTTGTAAAATATACTTTTGCTTTTTCCATTCTTATCATTCCCTTCATTCTATTTTACTAATATATATCATACAAATTATATTTTTTCAAGTTATAATATGTGCTATTTTAATCTTCTTTTACTAAATACATTTGCAATAATCATAAATGCTATTGCAAACAGTAAAATGATACCCATATTAATTAAAATTGGCTGTAAACTCTCAAAACTAATATTCTCCAATTCAGCTAATAATTCATTATTTTTAATATAATAATAAGAAGGTAATATATGAGCTATTTTTAATACTATATCTGGTAACCACTTCATTGGAACAAATGCCCCACACAAAAAACTTGAACCTAAGGCTATTACATTTACAATTCCATTAATAGCATTTTTATTAGTTATTAAGTTACCAATTAAGAATGCTATTGTTGTTGCACATATGGTAAACATAAATGAGTTGATAATATACATAATTCCATTAGCTGTAAACATTATGTTTCCTATTAATATAAAGCTTAAAATCACATAAACTACCCATAATACAATAACGAATAAGCTATTTGATACAAGCAATTGCCTATTATATTTTTTATAATTCATACTACTAACAATAGTTCTTTTTCTTATTTTCTCTTCTTTAAAACTTGATAATATTAAACATATTACATATACACTTCCAGCTAAAATACTATAATTTGCAAAATTATAATAAAAAGTTGCTTTTGCTAAATTATTTGTATCTAATTTTGATGTAACCTCTATTTGCGTTTGTTTAGATAAAGTTTCATTTATCTTTATTATTAATTCCTCTTCTTCTTGTATGTTTTTTTGATATGTATTCGCTACTTTAATATATCTAGTAATTAGCATCTCTGCAAAAGATGCTTGATAATCTCCTGTGCTCTTTACATTTATTTCTGGATTTTTTCCACTTAAAAAATCTTCTCTATAATTTTCTGGTATATATATAATATAATTTACATCTCTATAAAATAAGGCATCATTAATTGCTTCTTCATCGCCTTTTATATCTATAATGTTACTATTGTTTGATATATAATTTATCAAATTATCTGTTATTCCTTCTTGTGTATCTTTATTTATAATTAAAATATCTGGCTTACTTGAAACAAAGTTAGTACTTGTTTCACTTGTTTGCATATTAAATGCTCCAAATCCTACTAAAAGTGCTGTATAAAGTATAATTATCATTTTACATCTATTTAGTACTTTTAAAAATGCTTTAAATACTGTCATATTTCTGCCTCCTTAAACTAATATATGATATTATTATTGCAATTACAGAAAAAACAATTAGACTTGTAACATTCACCCAATATCTATCTAATGTATCATAATAATATAATGCATAAAATCCATCTGTTATCATACTTGCAGGATTAATTTTATTTATAATTGGTATATTTTTATCAATAATATATTTCATTGTAATTCCCATCATTCCTGACAAAAAACATCCTAACATTGTAACTGATATAATTATTCCTGTTTTTAAATTTTCGCTTGCCTTTATTACTGTTGCAATTAAAAGACCCATTGATAGTCCAGCAAAACTTCCCACCATTCCTAATAAAATAATTAATGGTAAATTAGTTCCATAATCCACCTTTAATACAAATATAGTATACATAAATAATAGTACAAGTCCTACTAATTGTGCTATATATCCTGAAAAAAGACTACTAAGTATTACTTTCCCTTTTGGTATTGGTGCTACTGCTACTCTCTTACCTTTATTACTCATATTCGCCAAATTTCTATTAATCGCTACAGTTCCAAGAATACCTCCATATAAGCAAGTCATTGCTATCAAAGTATAAAATTCTATCATAGTATAACTTAGTTTATTACTAGATATATTTTTTATTTTTGCTTCTTCATTTTGTACTATTTCTAATATGTTTTTATATATTTTTTCATAGTTTATATTATAGTTTCCTGCTGTTATTTCTTTTTGTATCTCACTTTGTGCCAGATTACTAATTATTTCATTTGTTTGTGTAATCTCTTCTATTACATATTTAAAGATAGTTTCATCTATACCACTTTTTGCTACAACTACTTTTGTATCTTCTCCATTTAATATCATATACCCAGCAATTTCATCTTTATTTAGTAGTGTTTTTGCTTCTTCCTCTGTAACATATTTTGTGTTAAATAATCTATCTTCATTTTCTTCAGAGCTCAAAGTTTCAAATGTCTGCTTAAATATTTTTTGATTTTTAAACTCTTCATTTTCTACAATTGCTATATTTATTATTTCTAGCTTTTCACTATTTTCGATATTTGAAAATGCCATATTAAAAAATGTTCCTAATATAATTGGAAAAGCAAAAGTCCAAAATATTAACATTTTATCTCTAAAAAGAGCTTTTAGAGAATATTTAAAATTATGTATAAACATTAGTCTCTAAGCTCCTTTCCTGTTAACTCTAAAAATACATCATTAAGAGTTGGTCTTTCTGAATATATTTTGTTATATTTAATATTCTCTCTTTTCAAATAGTCCATTAATTCTAACAAATTATTTTTACCCTTTTTATATGTAACTAATAATATATTCCCATTATATTTTACCTCATGTACATCTTCTAATTTTCTAATTTGTTCTATATATTTTTCTTCTAAATTATTTATTTCTACTGTTACTTTCTCTTCTATACTTGCAAGCTCTTTTAACTCATCTGTTGTACCTGTTGCTAATACTTTTCCTTTATCAAGAATTATTACCCTATCACAAATTATCTCAACTTCTTCCATATAATGTGTTGTATATACAATAGTTGCTCCATTATCTCTTAATTTCTTTATTCCATCTAATATATTATTTCTACTTTGTGGATCTACTGCAACTGTTGGCTCATCTAAAAAGATTAATTCTGGTTTATGTGCAATACCACATGCAATATTTAATCTTCTTAAAAGTCCTCCTGATAATTGTTTTGGGCGAAATTTCTTAAATTCTTCCAACCCTACCAATTCTATTGCATCATTTATATATTGTTTTCTTTTATTTTTATCTTTTATATATAAACCACAAAAATAGTCTATATTTTCATATACTGTTAATTCTTCAAACACGGATATATCTTGAAATACAACTCCCAATTTTGCTTTTATATCATATGCAGTTGGTTTCATTTCTTTATTAAAGATTTTTATACTTCCTTTACTAAAGTTCAATAATGATAAAATACAATTTATTGTTGTTGATTTTCCACTTCCATTTGGTCCTAATAATCCCAATATTTCACCTTTATGTACTTCAAATGATAAATCATCTATTGCCTTTAATTCTTTATACTGCTTACTCAAATTTCTAACTTCTATTATATTATCCACTTTTATTTCCTCCTTATTATATTAAACGCCACTTATTAACACAATTTTTTGAGCATTCTAAATTCTTTTATCCTTCTATAATACCTCTATACCATTTTCTTCCTATAGAATATCATAAAAGTAATTAATTATCAATATTTTGACTTATTTAAGTTTTGGTATTTTTGAAATAAAAAGTTTTAGGATACATTTATTAGAAAACTACACCAAATCTTAATATTTATTTTTAAAAAGTTCTGCGCAGGGAAGCTCCCACAGTGGACATGACCTAGGGCGATTGGCGAAGCCAGTAAAGAACTTTGACAAAAATAAATATTAAGATTTGTGTTTGCTATATTTTAATCCTAAAACTTTTTATTTCAAAAATGCCAAGACTTAAACTTGACTTAAAATAAATTAATTTTTATATATAATTATATTTTTTTCTATTACTTATTAAAAATATAACACTAACTATTAAAGCTAAAATTTCTGCAACAACAACAGCTAACCATATTCCATTTAACTCCCATATTAAAGGAAGTATCAATATTGCGGCAACCTGAAATACAAGAGTTCTTAAAAACGATATTATTGCTGATACTACTCCATTATTAAGTGCAGTAAAGAAAGAAGATGCAAATATATTAAATCCACTTATCAAATATGATAATGCAAACAATCTAATTGCATTTGTTGTCATTTCAAGTAATGCAGCATTTTTGCTTACAAATATAGATGCCAATAATCCTGCTGCTATTTCTGCAATAGATGTCATTATAATAGCAGTTATTGCAATTATTCTTAAACTCTTTTTTAAAATGCTTTTTAGTTCCTCTGTATTTTTTGCCCCATAATGATACCCTATTATTGGAGCTGTTCCTATTGAATATCCTAAATATGTACCTATAAATATAAAACCTACATACATTATAATTCCATAAGCTACTACTCCATCTGAATTTGCATATTTCAATAGTTGCATATTATATAACATATTTACCAAAGATAAAGATAAATTCGTTAGCATTTCAGAAGAACCATTTGTAAATGCTTTGCAAATTGCTTTAAATTCAAATTTTGTTTTTATTAATTTTAAAGGACTATCATTTTTTCTTGCAAAAAAAATAATTGGAATTATGCTTCCTACTAATTGACTTATCCCTGTTGCTATAGCCGCTCCAAATACTTTCATATCAAATATATAAATTAACAATATATCTAAAATAATATTGACTACTCCAGATATAATAGAAATCATTAGTCCAAAACTTGGTTTTTCTGCTACAATTAAGAAACTTTGAAAACAGTTTTGTAACATAAATGGTACTAAAAATATAAGTAATGTTCTTCCATATACTACACAGTCTTGAAACATAGTTTCATCTGCACCTAGTAAAATAGTAATATTTTCTATCAAAATCATCCCTATAATACTAATTATTGTACCTATTATTATTAATATATATATTAGCATTGAAAAATATTGGTTTGCTTTTTCTTTTTTTCCTTCTCCTATTGTTTTTGAGACAATAGCACTTCCTCCTGTTCCAATCATAAAACCTATTGAACCAAAAATCATTAATGCAGGCATAATTAAATTTATTGATGCAAAAGCATTCTCTCCTACTTTGTTTGATACACAGATTCCATCTATAATTCCATAAATTGATGTCAAAATCATCATTATAATAGTTGGTATTGTGAATCTTATTAATTTTTTATATGTAAAATTTTCTGATAATTGTATGTTCATTTTTTTCTTCATTTTATTCCTCCTTGTTTACTTCTATAATTTTTATGTTATCTTATAAGAAAGTATATAAAAAAATATGAAATCGCACTTTTTAAGTCTAGTACAATTTCATATTTTTGTCAATATTTTTTTGTTTCTAATATATCATTTTATACAGAGTTTCGACAATTTCTCTTATTACAATTTTCTTTTTATCTAAATGAGGAAGTTCTTTTAAAATAGAAATTTTACATACAGAAGCTTTATTTGGTGTGCTTATACTATACCAAGCACTATTATTCTTACATCCAAAATTGTATGGATCCACACTTCCGATTTGCCCAGTAACACCTATTGTTATATCTGCATTTGTATTTTTCTTTACAGCATTTGCCATAGAAGTAGCTACTTCTGCACTATAAACAGTGTAAGTTTTGATTATATCTTCTGCCACTCCAAACTTTATTTTAGATTTATTACTACATGCAATATAACTTTCTTGTAATACTTCTAAACCTCCAGATATATTTGTAATTTCGCTTGCTAACAAACCTACTGTATAACTCTCCATAGTAGCAATTTTATTTCTATTCATTATTAAATATTTTACAATTGCTTCTATTTTCTCTTTAGTAGTTCTCTTTTCAAGACATCTTGCTTCTATTTTAGGCATAATGTCTTTTTCGATTGACAAAATTCCTTGACTAACTGTTTCTTTTATAGTATCCTTCATAATCTGATATTCAAATGTTACACTATTTTTCATATCAAAAACGATAAATATTAACATTTCACCCTGAGTTTTTTGTAACTCCTCTATCAATGCTACATACCATTTTTGTAATTGAATTTCCTTTGGTGCTCCACATAATTTAATGTAAGCAGAACCTACTTTTTTACCATTATAATTATACCATTTCTGGCCATTTGAAATATCTTGTTCTGTCATAAATTTATCCTCTGACATTAAATTATGTTTCATTGAAGCCTCGGAATCCCGTGTTTCTTGTACTTCCTTTAATGTGTTAATGTCATTTGCCACTTTTCTCATTAAGATTCTCCTTTCACTCTTATAAGAGCAATAATTATTTACTTTTGCAACATTTTAAATTATATCATATACTATAAAAATAGTAAATATTTTCTTGTCATATTTTGTCGAAAATAGTAATCATTCAGAGGTGGGCAAAATTTATATTCTGCTGTGTTATTAATATTTATTTTTAGAAGTTTTGCGCAGTGAAGCTCCTAAAGTGGACACGACCCAGAGCTACCCACGAAGCCAGTAAGAAATTTCTAAAAATAAATATTAATAACACAGCAGACAATTTTACCTATACATTACTTCTTTGCTTTTGATATAATTTCATTATTTTATCATCTAAAATATTTAAAATTTTTGCATAAATTGTTAATCTTTTAGAGTCTAGAAATGACAATTTTTTATCTGTTTTGTATTTCATTTTATGTTCATTAGTTGCCCAAAAATCCATTGCCATTGTTCTTAATTGTATTTCTACCTTTACAGGAATTTCTTCATTTTCTATTATCACAGGAGTCTCTATTATAAGATGATAACCAGAATATCCACTTTCTTTTGGATTACTTATATAATCTTTTGATTTAATAATTTTCATGTTCGGCATTTGTTCTATAATATTTATAATTGTATAAATATCATTTTTAAGAGGACAAATTACCCTTACACCTGCTATGTCATTTATGTTATTAATAAGATTTTTATAATTTAGTTGATAATTCTTCTTTTTCATTTTATTAATTATACTTTCTGAAGTTTTTATTCTTTTAGTAACATTATTAATGATATCATAACCATAAAAATCTTTTAATATTTGTTTAATGTTCATTAGCTCACCAAAAACTTGATTTGCTGCACCTTCATAAACTCTCATAAGTAATTCAAACCTTTTACCTGTAGTAGGTATTATTGAATTAGTTGACATCCCTTTATCTTTTTCTTCTAATTTTAAGTTACTAATATCAGTCTCCTCCTTTCATGTATTGCATTTTATAATAACTGTGTTACCTTATTATTTCCCTTTTATGTTTTTATTGTGAATTTATTTTAGTATATTTTGATTTAATACCAAAGAGCTATATAAAAACAGTACATCTTGATTATTGAAATTAATATATTCACTTAATATTTTACTTGAAATGTATCTAATATCTATTAAAGTTATTTTACTATAATTATCTACAAATAAAGGAGCTATACTACTTCCAAAAGAATCTCTAAAAAGTAACAATTCCTTTTTATTTTTTGCCTCTGGATTTTCTATGCTAATTATAGGTGTAGCACCAGATAAATAAATATCATATTTATCTGTTGAATTACTCTTTTCATAAATCTTACTTTTCTTTTTTGTTTCATAATTATATGTTGTACAATTGTCAATAATATGATTTGTTAATATATACATTTCATCTGGTGGTACTTGTATACCCAACTGTCCATAATACGTACCATAAAAATCCCCTACTGATTTTACTTCATAATCTGTACCAACATCTTTCAAATTCATATTTCTTTTTATTGTATTTACTACACTTTCTAATTTTTCTTGTCTCCAGTGTATATCAGTATTATAATAATCGTTTAAACTTAAATCTTGCCAAATATCAATATACTTTATATCTAACTTATTTTCCATAATTTCTTTTAACTCTTCGTAATCCATGGTTAAATGTTCATCATTTTGTAGATAATAATTTTTGTCTGGAATTATTGCATAATATATATTCATTCCTTGTAAATAATTATCACAAATTTCATTAATTTTATTTGCAGACATTTCAATATTTTTAACTTTTAATGGATATTCTATTTTGTAAATCTTGCCATCTTTTTCAAATAAATTATTATTATCTTTCTGTCTAAAAATATTTATACTATAAAAAGATTTTATCCCTCTAAAAAAATCTCTTGCTACAAATTGATCCACTGCGTATTTTTCTAAATTTTTAGTTACTTCTCCATTTGCAATTTTTTGCATTGTGACTTCTGGAAACTGTGTCAACTTTCTTCTTTCTGATGTTGAAATTTGCTTATCTTCCATAAATAAATTTATTATAAATACAGAAAATAAAATAGTAATAAATCCAATCGTAATAATCATATTTTTAGTTTTTTCTTGCATTTTTTTGTACAATCAATCTTTTAAATTGATTCCTTTCTATTATTTTTTATAAATTAATACACATTGAACATGACCCAATACTTATTGTTATATTTGAAAATGTGTAAATTTTTTATTATAATACTAAAATCTAAAATATAGAAATGGATTAAATGATCCATCTATAATATAACTTATACTTACTACAAATATAATAAATAAAAATATTGGTTCTATCCAATTTACAATCTTTTTATAATTTACAGCATTTTTTAAAATTGGAGTTGCACCTATAATACCAACGATAATAACAACAAAATAGCTACTAAAATAGTATATACTTTCTTTTGATGTTATTGGTATATTTCCCAATCCAACTAGTCCTCCAATAGTTTGCATAATTTTATTTATGTCCCCTATGCTAAATATGATAAAACTGATTATTACAATAACTATTACATATAGTCTTGATAGTATTTTAGGAATATTCTTTAAATACTTTTCTAAAAATAATTTTTCTATTATTAATAAGATTCCAAAGTATACTCCCCAAATAATAAAATTCCAATCAGCTCCATGCCATAGACCAGTTAATAACCATACAACTAAAATATTTCTAATCCATTTAATTTTACTTACTCTATTTCCTCCAAGCGGAATATATACATAGTCTCTAAACCACGTACTTAAAGATATATGCCATCTTCTCCAAAAGTCAGTTATACTTGTTGCTATATATGGATAATTAAAATTTTCTAAAAATTCAAATCCAAACATTTTTCCAAGCCCTATAGCCATATCTGAATATCCTGAAAAGTCAAAATAAATTTGTAACATGTTAGATATTGCATATATCCAATAAAATAACACACTTTTATCATTGCTTGCTAGAAATACCTCACATAGTTCACCTAAAACATTTGCTATTAATACCTTTTTGCCAAGTCCTATTATAAACCTTCTAACTCCTAATGCAAATTTTTTTGTTGTATATTCTCTATTTTCTAATTGTGACTCTATATCAACATATCTTACAATAGGACCTGCAATTAGTTGTGGAAATAATGAAACATATGTTGCTAACTTAAAAATATTCTTTTGAACTTTTGCTTGTCCTCTATATACATCTACTATATAACTAATCATTTGAAATGTATAAAAAGAAATTCCTATTGGCAAAATTACATTTATAAAATCAACTTTATTTGCAAGCCATAAATTTATATTTTCTATAATAAAGTTAGTATATTTAAAGTATATCAATAATCCTATACTTGTACAAATAGAAAGTATTAAAAATATACTTGAATATTTTTTATATCTATTTATTAAAATTCCAAAAACATATGTTGTAATTATTGAAAATATCATTAATAGTACATACACTGGTTCCCCAAAAAAATAAAAAATGAAGGACTCAATTAATAATACAAGATTCCTCCATTTGTTGGGTACTATATAATAAACTGCTAATGCTATTGGTAAAAAATAGAATATAAAAGTTATACTTGAAAATACCATTTTTTACTCCTTTTTCTTTTCATTTTCCCCTTACATCTCGTTAGGTGCTGGTAATAGCTCATCTGGTAAAACAATCTCCTCTTCTGACCTTTCGTAATCTTGTCCTACATTACCTGCTAAAGTTTTGAAGTTTTCAAAAACTCCTTTTGCTACTTCCTCGTCACCCATTACAAGTGCTACTACATTTCCACTACTTGTCGAATAAACTTTTTGTGCTGATACACAAATCCATTTTCTTTCATCAACTTTTTCATTCATTTGTTTTGCTATTTCATCTGCGTTTACTCCATCTTTTACTTTTGCAAGTACAAAAGAATATGCTTGCGAAGTTATCATTGGCTCAGATGCAACAATATATTCAAAATTGTCTCCATTTTCAAGTCCTGTTACACCAATTACTGTCATTTGATCTGTAGGATCTATTACCATCGTTTGTACACTTGGTGGAACTTTATCTGTTTGACCTTCATATACCTTTTCTACTAATGCTGATAAATCTTCTGCACTATTAATTGCTCCTAATTTACTTTCCTCTCCTTTTGAATTTGTTAATACTACTACTGCTATTGCTATTATCGCAATTATTACTATTGCTATAATTACTACTTTTGCTGATTTTCCCATATTTAATCACATTCCTTTCTCAAGGCATAAATCTAGTTGGAAAAGAATTAAATTTTGACTAGGAAAACAAATTTTAAATTTATGAGGCGTACTAATTGTACGTTGATTAAATTTAAAATGCAGTTTGACGACGCCAAAATTGTAATTATTTTTCAACCTTTACCCCTTTCTTTTTATTTTAACTCATTATACTATATCAATTTAAAAAATGCAACACAAAAATTTGGCAAAAAGAACAAGCCCCGTATTCTCTATTACAATTTACAGCTCAATTTCCATTTAAACAATACAATATTCATTTTTTAGAAGCTTCGCTTAAGGGAAGCTCCTAAAGTATACATGACCCAGACTATTCTGTTCTTAATGCTATTACAGGATCTTTTTTGCTTGCAATTTTTGCTGGAATTAGACCTGCTACAATTGTTAATATCATACTAATACAAATTAGAATTAAACCTGCTACCAAAGGAACTTGGGTTACAACACTAACTCCAGTTACAGCATAAATCAATCCATTTATTGGAATAGTAAGTAAAACTGTGACTCCTATACCTATAAGTCCAGAAATCAACCCTACAATTAAAGTTTCAGCATTAAATACTCTTGAAATATCTTTTTTAGATGCTCCAATTGATCTTAATATTCCAATTTCCTTTGTTCTTTCTAATACAGAGATATACGTAATAATTCCAATCATTATAGAAGATACAATTAAAGATATTGCAACAAAAGCAATTAATACATAACTTATAGTATCTATAATTTGACTTACAGATTTCATCATAGTACCTACAATATCAGTATAATTTATAGTATTTTCGTCCTTCCCATCATCTTTTTGAATCCTATTATATTCTTCAATAGCATTTACTATTTTATTTTTTGCTTCAAAGTCCTTAGGATAAATGCTAACACTTGTAGGAATATTTAAGTCAATTGCCCCCAATTTTTTCATGTTACCATCATAACTTGCATTTTTATTTTCTGTATATGCTTCCATTAGTGCTGCTATTTGTTCACTACTTAATGTTGCCATTCTCATTTTTTGTTCATCTGATAAACTATTATAATCAAACATTGTATTTTTTTCATCTTCTGTAGGGAATTTTAACCCTGAAAATATATTAATATCTTTATTTTCAATTTGTTCTTTTACAACTTGAGTTTCATTAGATTTACTTATTACATATTCTTTTAACTCTTTTGTATAGCCTATCCCTCCTGACATTCCTGTTGCAACTGATTGTTCATTTTGTCTTATAATTCCTACTACTTTTATTTCCTCTGCTTCATTTATTTTTTTCTTCATATATTCTTCATCTTCTGATTTATCTAACCAAACTCCATTCTCTTTAACATAATAGTCAGAATTTAAAATTAGTTTATATGCTAAATTTAATAACTCATCATAAGTATATGATGTCTGCCCTGATTTTTCTACACTCTCTCCTTTTTGAATTGCTTTCATTTTTTCTTCAATTTCTTTTTGATCTTTAATTCCTAAAGAATATAATGTATAATCACTTATCTCATTATTTTCTCCAACAATTAAAACAACTTCATTATAATTTTCTGGCCATTTCCCTGCTAGTAAGTCATATTGTGTTTTCAATAATTCTTGATTATCTAACATTTCAGTCCATACATTATTATGTGCACTAGACATTCCCATTGCAGATGATGAACTTGCCATAGACATAAAACTTGAATTATTTTGTGCCTTAACCATATCTCCCATTCCCATTGCATCCATAACTGTACTAGGATTTACTCTAACTATATCATCTTCAACTTCTTTTTTATATAAATTAATATCTAAGTTATAGCTATATTGAATAGCATTACTATAATTTTTTATATCGTTATTAGTATTTTCAATATATTTTTTTAATTCTTCTAAATTATTAGTCTCAATTTTATTAGATAAAACTGACAATAATTCATCCATAATATCTGAAGAATATACTTTCCCATCTTCTATTTTTTTATCTTCATACATTTCTCCCATTAATGCTGTAATCATGCTAGACATATCTATTGTTGATTCTTGTATTGTTATTGGATATGATGATAAAGTATCTTCTTCTACTTTGCTTATATAATTTTGAACTCCTGTAGATATTGCTAGAATTAGTGCTATACCTATAATTCCAATACTCCCAGCAAAAGACGTAAGTATAGTTCTTCCTTTTTTTGTCATTAAATTATTTAAACTTAATCTAAGTGCTGTAAAAAATTTCATTGATGTTCTTTTTGTTTTTCCATCATCTTGCTTTTCTTCTTTTCCATTGTTTATAGGATTTGAATTATCTGTAATTTTTCCATCTAATATTTTTATAATTCTACTAGAATATTTTTCAGCAAGTTCTGGATTATGTGTAACCATAATAATTAGTTTGTCTTTTGAAATCTTTTTTAATATTTCCATTACTTGCACACTTGTTTTTGTGTCTAAAGCTCCTGTTGGCTCATCTGCTAATATAATATCTGGGTTATTTACTAGGGCTCTTGCTATAGCAACTCTTTGCATTTGTCCACCTGACAACTGGTTAGGTTTTTTATTCATTTGTTCTTTTAGTCCAACATCTTCTAATGCCTTTATCGCTCTTTGTCTTCTTTCCTTTTTTGGTACACCTGATATAGTAAGTGCAAGTTCTACATTTGAAAGTACAGTTTGGTGGTTTATTAAATTATAGCTTTGGAATACAAATCCTACTGAGTAATTTCTATATGAGTCCCAGTCTCTATCTTTAAAGTCCTTTGTTGACTTTCCATTTATAATTAAATCTCCTGAGGTATATCTATCTAGACCTCCTATAATATTTAATAGTGTTGTTTTTCCACAACCACTTTGACCTAATATAGACACAAATTCAGACTCTCTAAATTCTATGTCTACACCTTTTAGTGCATCTACTTTACTGTCTCCACTTATATATGTCTTTGTAATATTTTTTAATTTTAACATATAATTTTCCTCTCTATTATATAATTCTTTTTTGATTATACTAAACTTTAATATTAGATTATACATATTTTTGGTCGTGCAAAACACGACCAGTATTATAAATATAAATTACTTCAACCATTCTGGATGTGATACATACCAATCTATTGTTTTTATAATTCCATCTTCAAACTTTGTTTTTGGAAGCCAACCTAACTGAGTGCTAATTTTAGTTGGATCAATGGCATATCTAAAATCATGACCTTTTCTATCTTCTACAAAAGAAATTAAACTTTCTGGTTTGTTCAAATGTTTAAGTATTAATTTTACAATTTCTATATTTCTTTTTTCATTATGACCACCAACATTATATCTTTCTCCATTTTTTCCATTATGGTATACTATATCAATTGCTTCACAGTGATCTTCTACATATAGCCAATCTCTAACATTCATACCTGTTCCATATACAGGTAGTTTTTCATCATTTAGTGCTAGTTTAATCATATGAGGTATTAATTTTTCATTATGTTGATATGGTCCATAATTATTTGAGCAATTAGTTATGTTTATATTCATTTTATATGTTTCATGATATGCTTTTACTAATAAATCTGAACTTGCTTTTGACGCTGAATATGGGCTACTTGGTTTTATAGGCGACATTTCTGTAAAAAATCCATCTTCTCCTAAAGCTCCATATACTTCATCTGTTGAAATATGCATAAATTTATTTAAACTGCCCTCTCCCCATTTTCTTTTTGCTACTTCTAACAAAGTATGTGTTCCAAGTACATTAGTTTGAGTAAATATAAATGGTGTTTTTATGCTATTATCTACATGACTTTCTGCTGCAAAGTGAATTACACCATTAATATCATACTTTTCAAAAATCTCTGTCATTTTTTCAAAATCACATATATCTGCTTTTTCAAATATTATTTTATCGATTACATTTTTTAAATTATCCATATTTCCTGCATATGTTAATTTATCTACAACTACCACTTTATAATCTGGATGTTTTGCTACAAAATACTCTGCAAAATTTGCGCCTATAAAACCTGCTGCACCTGTTACTAATATATTATTTTCCATTTTTAATCACATTCCTTCCTCAATACACAAATAATTCATATTTTGTAAAATTGTACTTTTTAGGCAATATAATATTTATTACTAAAACCTTAATCTGACTTTTCAATTTATTAAATTTTACAAAATAATACTCTACTTATCTAAATTTTTAAATAATTGAGTTTGCCTTAGTTCTCTTAGTGATGGCCATTTTGAATCTTTTTCAGATGTTATTAAATCAGAAACCTTTATTTCTCCTAAAGGCCATTGTATTCCAACATCTGCATCATTCCATGCAAGTCCTCCTTCTGCTTCATGATTGTAAATATCATCACATTTATATGTAAATTCTGCTTCATCAGACAATACTAAAAACCCATGTGCAAATCCTCTTGGTATCATAAACATCTTCTTATTTTCTTCTGAAAGTATAACACCTTCCCATTTTCCATATGTTTTACTTTCAGGTCTTAAATCAACTGCAACATCAAAAACTTCTCCTTTTATACATCTAACCAACTTAGCTTGTGTGTTTACTTTTTGAAAATGTAGCCCTCTTAATACACCTTTTCTCGACTTAGATTGATTATCTTGTACAAAATCATAATTCAAGCCAATTTCTTCAAAATCCTTTTTGCTATATGTTTCCATAAAATATCCTCTTTCATCTCCAAAAACTGTTGGCTCTATTATGTACACTCCATCTATTGAAGTTTCAATTTTCTTAAATTTTCCCATTTTTCTTTCCTTTCGTTTTTTCTAAACTTTATACTATAATCATAACAATAGTGGCATCATTTAAACATTTTGACCTTTTAGATTACCTTCTGTGTTTTATGTTGTCCCAAACTTGCCTTCAGCTAAGTCTCTTAAATATACCCCATATTCTGTCTTCATTAATTTTTCTGTTAGTTCTATTAATTGTTTATTACTAATCCAACCTTTTTGATATGCTATCTCTTCTGGGCAACTAATTTGAAGTCCCTGCCTTTTTTGTATTGTTTGCACAAAACTTGCTGTTTCTAGAAGTGCATCATGTGTACCTGTATCAAACCAAGTCATACCTCTTCCTAATTTTTCCACCTTCAATTTATTTCTTTTCATATATTCTTCATTTATTGTTGTTATCTCAAGCTCCCCTCTTGCTGATGGTTTTACATTTTTAGCAATTTCTATTACATCATTTGTATAGAAATATAGACCTGGAACTGCATAATTTGATTTTGGTTTCTCTGGCTTTTCTTCTATTGATACAGCATGACCATTTTCATCTATTTCTACAACACCATACGCCCTAGGGTCTTTTACATAATAGCCAAATATTGTTGCTTCGTCTTCTCTTTTGTTTGCTCTTTCTAGTATTTGTGATAAATGCTCTCCATAAAACATATTATCTCCTAATATCATTGCTACATTATCTGTTCCTATAAATTCTTCACCTATTATAAATGCTTCTGCTAATCCTCTTGGTTTTTCTTGAATTTTGTACTCAAAGTGCATTCCCCATTTTGAACCATCTCCTAGTAATTCTTCAAACATTATTATATCTCTTGGAGTTGATATTATTAACACATCTTTTATATTTGCTTGCATTAAAACTGATAGTGGATAATATATCATCGGTTTGTCATATACAGGCATGATTTGTTTTGATATTGCAAGTGTTAATGGATATAATCTTGTAGCACTTCCTCCTGCTAAAATTATTCCTTTTCTTTTTTTCATCTCTCTTATCATTCCTTTCATTTTTGGTATTTTTTGTCCTCAAGATTTTTTAATTTTTAATTGTTTGTTATATTTTTAAATCTTTCTCATTCGTTTTATGCTATGATAATATCATTTATGCTAATTTTTTTCAAGTACTATTTTTATATGTAGGTATTAATATTTTTTTTATGTACATAATAATTATTGTTCATCTTAGAGATTTTATTCATAAAAACGTGACTATTCAGAAGTAAGTAAAATTTATATTCTGCTGTGTTATTAATATTTATTTTTATAAGTTTTGCGCAGGGAAGCTCCCAGAGTGGACATGACCCAAAGCGATTGGCAAAGCCAGTAAAAAGCTTATAAAAATAAATATTAATAACACAGCAGACAATTTAAGACATCTGAATAGTTTCATAAAAACATATATGAAAGGAAATAATTTTATGAAAATATTAAAATTTGTATTAATAAGCATTATTTTACTTTTTATACTTACAGGATGCGGTGAAAATCAAGATCACTCAGAAGAAAACTTTGCCATTCCTAAAAATGAAAATTCCTCTTCTTCTAATTCATACAATAATGAAACAAACAACTCCATAGATAATTCGATTATTACTTCTACTAATGTAGTATCTACATTTTCAACTCCAATAAAGGATAATTCCTCTGGTAGATTAACAAATATTGCTATTACCTGCAATACTCTAAATGGTACTATAATCGAACCAAATGAAACATTTTCTTTTAATAAATTAATTGGTCAACCTACTGCTGAAAAGGGTTATCAAGAAGCAAGTATAATTATTGACCATCATACTGCTACTGGAATTGGAGGCGGAAATTGCCAAGTAAGTAGTACTTTATACAATGCTGTTTTAAATTTGAAGAATTTAACTATTGTAGAACGCCATGAACATGGCAAAAATGTGGGATATGTTCCTGAAGGTAAGGATGCAACCGTTTCTTATGGTTCTTTAGATTTTAAATTTAGAAATGATACTGGACATAGAATACGAATTGATGCAACAGCTGATAATAACAATGTTACTATTAATCTTGTTCAATAATATATAGGAAATTGTAACGATTCGATATAATTTCTTATTATACAAAAAGCACGAAAAGTATTTCTACATTTTAGAGTACTTTTCATGCTTCTAATTACCTTTGTTATTTTAAATTAAAATATTTATCGAAACTTCTATATATTTGTTCTTGTTACTGCTCTTTCTTTATTCAATAATACTTTCATTCTATTTTTTGCATCTACTTTACTATGCATTTCTATATCTTTAAATCTATTTGGATTTGAATCATAAACTAATTCTATAATAGGATAGATTTCTTTTTTTCTATTATTTATTTTACTAAATAAATTTGTTAATCTTGATTTTATTTTATCAAATGCGTTTTCTTTTATCTCTGCTAATGCTATTTCTTTCTTTTCTGAATAAACTTTAACAGAATTTTCATCTTGTATTACAAAGTATTCATCATATTGACTCATCTCAACTGTTTTCCCTGGCTCAACTTTTGCCTTTACTGCTTCTAATATATCTTCTCTTACAAATTTTCTGTTTCTATATTTTATAACATTTTCTATATTTGAAACTTGTACTCCAAACATACATATTAGTTTTCCATCATATACACAAATTTTATCTATATAATTATCGTTTCCTTCAAAGTGGTTTCCTACATCTTCTATTTCTAATTTTGAAATATCAAAATTTTTAATTTTTCTTAATTTAGGACACACTATTTCTATTAGTACTTTGGGTGATATTTTATCAAATTTTGCATCACAAAAAATCTTATCTTCTATAGAGTTCTCAATATACTTTAAATAATTTTTGTCTACCTCTTTATTAGATAATGCTTTCTTTACATTGTTATGCAATTCTATTGCTTCATCCATCCTTTGTATTTTTTCCAAAATTGATGCAAATTCGTCTTTTTTCGACATTTCTTTTTGCTCTTTCTTTGTATTATTTTCCCCATTTTCACTTGCAATATTTACTTTTATATCTATATTGCTTAAATTTTCTACATTCATAATTTCACCCTTTTTAACAAATTGCTTCTTTATTATAACACTATATGGTTAAAAATTGTATTACATTTTTTTTACGTTTTTGTTACATTTTTGTTACAAAAATATCTATCATTTTGTCTACCATTATTATATAATTCAATATACCAAATAAGTCTTTTTCTTTAACTAATAAAGAGTATTTTGCTAATATAACAAAATACCCTTTATAGGTTACAAATTAGTAACCCTGTTTTAAAACATTAATGTCCATATCTGTTCTGCCTATATATACATCTCTATTTCCATCTAAGCTATGAAATTTTATTATTGAAAAATCGTTATAATAATACTTTGTACTTCCACCATCCAATAATTTTGCCTTTCTTAAGAAGTTTCCCTTTGTATCTTCTTCTGCTTGTTGTATTACTTGTTCTATAGATATTTGCTCTGCTAACAATGCTTTTTTTAGTTGTATCGATTTTCCCTTATAATTAAAATATACATCTTCTATATCATAAAAATATACGTTATATGATGAAAGAGATATTACTTTTTCTCTTTTATTATTATCTAATGTAATTTCTTCCTTTTCTATAGTAGTAGCATTTTCTATAAGCTCATTATTATTGTTAAGTATCATTAATATTAAAAATATGCTTATAGTTAATAATATTAATAATATTACTCCTTTTTTATTCTGCATATATTTCTCTCCCTTTTATATATTTATTTAAACACTTAATATAAAAATATTATCATTTATATATTTTTTCTATCTTAACATATTATTTTAAAAAATAATGTCGAAGTTTGTCGCTTCATATATAAAATTTATAAAAACTTTATATACTAACAAAGTAAATAAAATATTATGTTCCTTTAGTATAGAACATAATAAGTTATAATATTTTATTATACTTTCCTAGTAGATAAAAAAGTTAGTGTGAATAACTTTTTTATAAATCTCACACTAACTTTTATTCATTATTATCTAGGATTTTTAATTGCAGCTTGTGCAGCAGCAAGTCTAGCTATTGGCACTCTAAATGGTGAGCAAGATACATAGTCTAATCCTACTTTATGGCAGAATTCTACAGAAGCTGGATTTCCTCCATGCTCTCCACAAATTCCTAAATCTAAATCTGGTCTTGTTTGTCTTCCTAATTTAACAGCCATTTCTACTAATTTACCTACACCTGTTTGATCTAGTTTAGCAAATGGATCTGATTCATATATTTTTTTATCATAGTAATCACCTAAGAATTTTGATGCATCATCACGGCTAAATCCAAAAGTCATTTGAGTTAAATCATTTGTACCAAATGAGAAGAATTCAGCTTCTTTTGCGATTTCATCTGCTGTAAGTGCTGCTCTTGGTATTTCTATCATAGTTCCAACTTTATATTTTAAGTTAGCACCTGCATTTGCTATAACTTCATCTGCTGTTTTTGTTACTATATCTTTAACATATTTTAATTCTTTAATTTCTCCAACAAGCGGAATCATTATTTCTGGGACAACATTCATTCCTTCTTTATTTACATTTATAGCAGCTTCAATAACAGCTCTTGTTTGCATTGCTGCAATTTCAGGATATGTTACAGCTAAACGACATCCACGGTGTCCCATCATTGGGTTAAATTCTTTTAATCCTTCACAGATATTTTTTAATTCTTCAAATTGTAATCCCATTTCTTTAGCTAATTCTGCTATAGCTTCATCATCATGTGGAACAAATTCGTGTAGCGGTGGATCTAAGAATCTAATTGTTACAGGATAACCTTTCATTTCTCTATATAAACCTTCAAAATCCCCTCTTTGCATTGGAAGAATTTTTGCCAATGCTTTTTCACGTTGCTCTGCTGTTCTTGAAACTATCATTTCACGAATTGCTGCTATTCTATCTGGAGCAAAGAACATATGCTCTGTACGACATAAACCTATACCTTGAGCTCCAAAATCATATGCTTGTTTTGCATCTTTTGGTGTATCTGCATTTGTTTTAACTTTTAATTGTCTATATTGGTCTGCCCATCCCATTAATGTAGCAAAATTTCCTGATACAGCAGCTGGAACTGTTTCAATTTTTTCTCCATAAACATTTCCTGTAGAACCATCTAGTGAGATCCATTCTCCTTCTCCTACTTTTCTGCCATCTGGTAATGTAAAATATTTTTCTTCTTCATTTACAACTATTTCACCACATCCTGCAACACAACATGTACCCATTCCACGTGCAACAACAGCAGCATGTGATGTCATACCACCACGAACTGTAAGTACACCATGACATACATTCATTCCATCTATATCTTCTGGAGATGTTTCTAATCTTACTAATATTAAATCTTTTTCTCCTGCTTCATGTAATTCAACAGCTCTTTCTGCTGTAAATATTACTTTACCTGTTGCAGCTCCTGGTGATGCAGCTAATCCTTTTGCAACTACTTTTGCAGCTTTTAATGCAGATGAATCAAAGTTTGGATGTAATAATTGGTCTAATTGGTTTGGTTCAACTCTTAATACTGCTTCTTTTTCTGTAATCATTCCCTCATTTACAAGGTCAACAGCTATTTGAAGTGCAGCATTTGCAGTTCTTTTTCCATTTCTTGTTTGTAGGAAATATAATTTTCCACTTTCTATTGTAAATTCCATATCTTGCATATCTTTGTAATGTTTTTCTAATTTTTCTGCATACATAACAAAATCTTCATATGCTTTTGGATTAACATCTTTTAGTTGATCTATATGTTGTGGAGTTCTAACACCTGCAACAACGTCTTCTCCTTGTGCATTCATTAAGTATTCCCCAAATATTTTGTTTTCTCCTGTAGCTGGGTTACGAGTAAATGCAACACCAGTTCCACAGTCTTCTCCCATATTTCCAAATACCATTTCTTGAACGTTTACAGCTGTACCCCAACTTCCTGGTATATCGTTTAATCTTCTATAAGTTATTGCTCTTGCATTGTTCCAAGATCTAAATACTGCTTTTACTGCTTCTATTAATTGTGTTTTTGGATCAGATGGGAATTCTTCACCTTTTGCATTTTTGTAAACTTCTTTAAATCTTACAACTAATCCTTTTAAATCTTCTGCTGTTAATTCTGTATCTAATTTTACGCCTTTAGCTTCTTTTACTTCATCTATTATTTTTTCAAAGAAAGGTTTTGGTATTTCCATAACAACATCACTAAACATTTGTATAAATCTTCTATAACTGTCATATGCAAATCTTTCATTTTTTGCAGCTATTGATGCTACTACTTCTTCATTTAATCCTAAGTTTAATACTGTGTCCATCATTCCTGGCATTGATGCTCTAGCTCCTGAACGTACAGATACTAGTAATGGATTTTCTGTGCTTCCAAATTTCTTTCCTGAAATTCCTTCTAATTTTGTTAAAGCTTCAAATATTTCTGTAACGATTTCATCTGAAATTTTTTCTCCATCGTCATAATATTTTGTACAAGCTTCTGTTGTAACTGTGAACCCTTGTGGAATTGGTAACCCTAAGTTAGTCATCTCTGCTAAGTTAGCACCCTTTCCTCCTAATAATTCACGCATGTTTGCATTTCCTTCACTAAAAAGGTATACATACTTTTGACTCATAAAAAAACCTCCTTGTTTTTTAATGTCTTAACTATATTTTTTGTTAAAACTTACCTTTATATCTTGTCCTAGAATTTTTTTCCATATTCAAGAACGATTTTATTATATCTGTAATTAGCTAAAATGTAAAGGGCTTTTTTAAATTTTAGTAATTTTGTAGTAATTATTCACAGCCCACTTTCTATTTAGGCAATATATAATATCATTTATTACTAAAATAAGTTGACTCCCTAAAGCCAACTTATTCCTTATCCTATATCTATTAATATATTTATATAATCTTTCTTATCCATTTATTTTGTTTATTGTATCACACTCCCCATCTGTTTGACCTGCTGTTATACATTTTTTTGGCTCTTTAAAACTTAGATACCAACTCATTCCATTTCTATTTTTATTTATTTCCGCATTTCGTGCTTCCAGTTCTGCAAAAGTTTTTGGTGGTGCTATAATAATTGGCTCACATGGTATCCAATTTGCTGGAGTGGATGCCTTATTTTCATCTGCTGTTTGTAAAGCTTCTATTACTCTTAAAATTTCTGGTATGCACCTACCTATATTAAGAGGATACACTAATATTAATCTTACTACTCCTTTATCATCAATAATAAATACATTGCGAACCGTCTCTGTTGTACTCACATCATTTGAAATCATACCATATTTTCTGGCAATTGCTCCATTTCTATCTGCTATGATAGGAAATGGAACTCTTACACCTGTTTTACAATAAATATCATATAGCCATGCAAGATGTGAAGAGTTACTATTGTTACCAATTTAAGTTTATAAAAAAATTGATATATTTCTAATTATTTTATAAACTATGCACTTTCTATAAAATTCACATTACTTAATTGTTCTTTCACAATGTTTAATTCTGAAAAATTAAAGTATATGTATATGTTTTTAAACTCATCTAGTTCTATTCTATCGATTAATTCAAATAATATCTTTTTACTTGGATTTTCAAACTTCAAAAATTCTTCAATTATTCTATCAGCTTTTTCTTTATTTTGATTTACTTGAATGTTATTTTGTAATATTTTTATTTTGTTTTGTATATTGATTTTATCTTTTATTAATTTTTCTTTTTGCTCGATAAAATCTCTGGAATATCTAAAATAATCATCATCTGTAATAATTCCATTTAAGTTATCCATATACATTTTATCTAATTTTTTTGATACATCTTCTATTTTATTTTTAATGTTTAATAATTTTTCATCTTCTACTTTTATAAGTGAAGAATAACTATCCTTATTTTTTTCATATATCAATTTTAAAGCATTTTTATCGCAGAATGTATTAACTATATCTTTTATATTACTAAGCACTTTATTTTCAAATTTATTGTAATTATAGTTACAAGTTTTGCATTTCTTATCTTTTCCTCTTGCTAAACTACAATCTATATAACCAATCTTTTTAGTTTTTCCACGATAGCAAATTCTAAGCTGTCTACCACAATTATGACAAAATATTAATCCTTTTAATAGTTCAGTATGTTTTGGAGTAGACAAACTTTTTTTACTTTTTAGAATTTCTTGTGCTTTAATAAATATATCTTTTTCAATGATAGGTTGATGGGTATTTTCTACTCTTATATATTCACTTTCATTTTTAGGTTTTCGTTTTTTTACTTTATAGGAAACAGAAACACATTTATTTTGAACAGTATTTCCAATATATACTTCGTTTACAAGCATTGCTCTTATAGATTTAGGATTCCATGTTGTTCTTTGATGTTTTAAACCTAGATATTTACTGGGTGGATCAATTCCTTCTTTATCTAAAATATTTGATATTTTTTGTAATCCGTTTCCTTGTATATATAGTTCGAATATTTTTTCTACTACATAAGATACATTTTTATCTATCTCTAACTTATTTTTGTATATTGTACTTTTTTTATAGCCATATGGAGCAATACTTCCTAAATATTCTCCTTTTAATTCTTTTTCTCGCAAAACTCCTTTAATTTTTTTTGAAATATCTTTTGCATACATATCATTTATGATTGCTTTAAAAGGTGTTACATCATTGTTTGTACTATCTAAAAAAGTATCTATTCCATCTAATATTGAGACATATCTTACATTTTTTTCTGGAAAATAGTTTTCTATATAATAACCTGTTTTTATATAATCTCTGCCAAGTCTTGATAAGTCTTTTGTAATGACCATATCAATTTTTTTATTTTCAATATCTTGTAGCATTCTATTAAAATTAGGTCTATCAAAAGTTGTTCCGTGAAATTCCATCATCTTTGTACTCATCTATAAAAATAAGCTGATTTTCTTTTATGTATCTTTGTAAAATATCTCTTTGATTTGAAATACTATCACTTTCTAACTTGTCTCCATCTTCACGAGATAAACGTATATATATTCCTACTTTAAATGCTTTATTTGTTGTAATTTGATTGCTAAAACTCATTTGCACCTCCATTATTCTAGCAATCACCTGCTAGAAAGATTATATAGCTATTAATTCAAATCTTCAAGGTTCTTTATCACTTTTAATTGTATCTTTTAAATATGAAATAAAACTCTTTTGTATTTGTATATTTATATCTTCTTTGTTATTGTTAAATATATAAATAATTTGTTCTTTTTTATCTTTTTCATTTTCACTCATTGTTTACTCACCTTCGTAAATTTTATTAAAACTAAATATAAAAAATGACTAGTTTTTAGCTTGAATTCACGAATACATTAACACGTAATTTTTGTAGTTGATTAAAATGGGTATATAAAAAGAAAAAAGGGTACAAAAAAAGAACGAATATTGAGGATCATTTTTAATGCCCAACATTCGCCAGCTTGGTGTTTTGACACCGTTTTTGCTGTTTAGGAAATTTTCCTAAAACCTATTTTGCTCTCCGAGAGATGATTTTTTGTATCAACTTTTAAAAGCTTTTCTTACATAATTTATTCAACTTTTAATTATAATTCTAATAAGTTTTTATAATTTTTAGGAAAGCCCATTTTATATAAAACTTTATCTATTTTTAATGATAAAAGTTTATTTTCTAATTCTGTTATTGTTTCTATTATCCTATTATAAAATTCATTAAATTGTTCTTTTTCTAAGAGTGTTTTTAATATAATTACTATTGAAAATAAATCTCTTGTTGCATATACAGTTTTATCATCATTTTTTATTAAATTTAGATTTCTATGATAGGGAGTAGTATTAATTCTCTGTTTTAAGATAACATCATATAATTTTTCATCATGAGCACATATATTGCGTATATTGCCTAAATTTATTAGATATACTTTTAATATTTTGCTTTTTATATTAAATTTTCTACTTATATTATTTTGTTCTTTTTGTTTCATAAAACTATAAAATTTTGAAACTTTTCCAAAAGATAATATTCTAATTAATACCCATAAAGGTATGTACTTATATGTATCTAAATAATGACTAATCATCTTATTAGAATTTTTATATTGGTGTAATATTTCAAGATTAATATCATTCAAAAACTTATCAATTAATTCTTTGTTTTTGCTGATATAATTAAAATTTTCTGGATTTAAATAATCTTTATGTCCATAATTTTTTGAAAAATCATAAGCTATATATGTATCAATTTTTCTTTCAATTAACAAAATGTATTCTAAAAATATGATTCTTATTTTTCTGTCAAATTCATATAAACTATAAATTTCTTCTAAAGTTGTTCCATTATTAAATTTTTCTGTTGAATCCTTTCTATTTAAAAATAAGTCCTTATAACCATTTATCAAATAGTAGTAATTATTGTTTAATAATATTGCTTTTGCAGTTTCTTCATTTTCTATATGTAAATTTCTACTTTGTAATAATTCTATTTGTTCATCTATTGTTTTAAATTCTTTTTCCAATATTTGCCTCCTTTACGATAAGAAAAGACCTCGGACCCGTAGGTTACCCGAGGTACGATCCATTCCGAGTCCAGTCCCGTAGGTTGCTGAACTACTGATCTACTATAGATAGTATAACATTTAAATCTTGATTTTGTCAAGCAAAAATGTTAAATTTATCTATTTAATATTATTATATTTCTATTTATATAATTTATACTAGAAAAGATGGATTAATTTAAAACTATTAAATATTTTTTATAAAAAGTAAACAAAACTATAGTGTTAAATGTCTATTTAAATTACTCATATATATTCAATCTCTCTTTCTTTACTTGGTTATAAAATATATTTTTAGCAAGTTTTATTGTTTCGCTATCATATTGTATATTATCTGTATATGTTTCTTCTATAACAATATCAATTTGCTTTTTTATGTAAATTATGATATACTTTTATTATATTAAGAGTTATTCTCTTCGGAAAAAATAAACTTTCGGAGGGAAACCTCCGATACAACTAAAAGGAGGTTTTGAACTATGTCAAATTACAAATGGGTTAAAGAAAGCGAAAGATATGTGGATTTGCGGACAGAAGATTTTATATCAACTAGTTTTTTTAGTTTACCTTTAGCAATGATAAATCCATTACTTCTCGACAAACTTTCAAAAAATGGTATTGACTATGATTTACAAGGAGATTCTTGTGAACTATCTGCTATTGACAGCAAGATCGTTACAATTACAGCGCCTTTGTATGGAATGAACTTTAACACATGCGAATTTGAATTATTGGAAGAATCCTACACAAATACAGCAATTGCTCCTACTCAATACGACTGGATAAAAGCGACTTATCAGCGTTGTGCAAAAGAAGTAGCTAACGAACAAGCGAAAATCTTTGAGGAACAGTTTATGGAGAAATCGCTTGATGAAGGGAATTCGGCAGTTATAGACATATCTTCAGATATTTTTGAAGAGCCAAGCTCGTTTTATAGCTTGTATATTCCTAAAAGCTACATCAAAGCATGTGAACGAAATGTTTCATATAGACATATTACGCATGAAGTTGTATTTATCAAAAAAATGGATGCCAATGGACAAATAATTACAATTAAAGTTCCCGATTTATATAAGGGGCTTGTTATCGGCAAAGGTGGTGAAAACATCAAAAAAATTGCCGAGATGATTAATGCCAAGAGAATTAATGTAATTTGATAAGAATTTAGGAGTCTGCAATGGGCTCCTTTTTTCCTAATATTTCGCAGGTGATTGCTTTTATTTATTGTGTTGGTAACTTTAGATATGCAAGATGTGAAGCATTGCTATCTACACTTAACCCTATTAAACAAGTATTCATCTTCTCAAAATATGTATTTGCTTTACTAAATGCTATTATTTCTGTTGTGCATACGGGGGTAAAGTCTTACAATGTGGGGAGGATTATATTAATTTTTCGATATCGACTTTTAAATCAAATTTTACGGTTTTATCACTATAAATCCATATTTTATCTATTATATTTTCTAAAACATACCTGCTTGGTATTTCACTTAAAATTATTTCATCGAAATACTCTATTGCAGTTTTTAACTTTTTTATTTTTTCTTTTGAAATTTCTTGTTCTTCTTTGTTTAGTATTTCTTGTAATTTTTCTATTTTGTTTGTTTTATCCTGTTCTAATTCTTTATATGTATTTTCTATCATTTGTTTTTGATATTCGCTAGTATTTGTTGTTAAATCTCTTATTTTTTGATTTAATAATACTTTATATTCTGCTTTTAGAGTTTCAAGTTCAAATTTGATTTTTTTTTTATTAGTTTGCATATTAGTAATTTTTGTTTCAATTTCTATTTTAGTTATTTCATCAATATATTTTTGTCTTGTAAATTTTAGAAGTTCTTTTAAATGAATAATCATATCACTTTCTTTTATTTCATGACATTTACATCTTGCTTTGCCATAAGTTCTATATTGTGAACATTCATATCCTTTTTGTTTTTGTTTTCGATTCATTGTTATACCGACTTACCCCAAATCCACAATTACCACATTTAACTAATCCCGAAAAAGCATAGTTTCTTTTTCTTATTCCGACAAGTACTTTTTGAATTTGCTTTTCTTTTTCTAATTTCTTGTGCTAATTCAAATGTTTCTTTTGAAATGATTGCTTCATGATGATTTTCAAATACAAAATGTTCTTCTTCTGGTAGTTTAATTGCTCTGCCTCTTATAGAAACAGTTTTCTTTTTATGAGTTCTTAAAGTTCCTGTATATACATCATTATTTAAGATATTACTTATCATATAGGTACACCATAATTTTTGAACAGGATGTTTATATATTCTTCCTCGTTCTAAATGTTTTTGTTGATAATAGAAGGAGGGAGTAGGATAGTCATATTTGCTATTCAAAATATCACAAATTTTCTTTCTACCTAAACCATCTTCAATATATAATTTATATATTAGTTCTATAACTGGTCTTATTTCTTCATCTACATATAACTTTGTAACATCTTCTGTATCTTTCACATAACCATAGTAATTTCCCATTACTAATCTTCCTGATTTTTGTTTAGAATACATATGATCTCTAGTTTTTCTTGAACAATCTTTTACATATCTTTCATTAAACCATGTTGTAATTCCAATCGTATCATCTCTGTCATTTAAAACATCATAAGTTCCTCCCATTTCTGAAACTAGAATTAAATTTTTCTGCATATTTTTAAACTCGTCTATAAGCACCAAAACTTTTCCATTATTTCTTCCTATTCTTGATAGGTCTTTTGCTATAACTACATCAATTTTTCCTCCTTTTACTTTTTCTATCATTTTTGAAAATTCAGGTCTATTAAAGGTATATCCCGAAACATTGTCATCTATGTAGAAGTCTTTGTCTTCGATAATCCAATTACGAGAAATAGCATAATCTTTTATAATTCTTTTTTGTTCTTCAATACTTGCATAATTTTCTTTATCTTCATCTCTAGACAGTCTACAATATCCTACAACTGTCATTTTTTCCTCCTCACATGACCTGATATTGCCTATGTGCTGTATGTTAGCATACATTATGATTTAATTCCACTTGTTTCACAATAATTTTTTCAAGAATTTCGGGATAATTCTCTTTTCCAGTTATGAAAATGGCTACATTATATTTTTCTTTTTTGTACTTTTCAATTACTTCTTTTGTTTCTTGTTTTTCTAATTCGTCTTTAGTTAAATAAATTTGAATATATTTTGCATTAGAGATTTCGTTAGAAGTAATTTGCATTCTATTTAACTCCCTCATAATATTTCTCTCTAAATATTATGCAAAAGAGATTTATAACTTTCTCTTTTGTCTAAAAATTACTTTAGTAAAATTCTAATACTTTAATTTTTATTATTTTTCAAATGCATCCCTCCTCTCTATATATTAAGAACACAAAATTTTTATTAAATGGGTATTTTTAATAAAAACTCTTTCATATTATATAAATCTATTTTTTATATTAGATGTTGCATTTTTTGAAAAATTTATATTTTTTTGTTTGATATTTTATTCTTTTTATAGATTTAGCAATAAAGATAAACTTACACATATAATAAAAAAGTAACTATTGATATAGCTACTTATATAATCTTATTATTCAATTATTCGTCTTTTAAATATTTTTCCCAATCCATAAAAGCATGACCGATTCTTAATACTAATACTTTAAAATTTTCTTCATCAACTATATAAAATATTATATAATTTCTTACATTGATTTTTCTAATATTTTTATGACCTGTTAAATCTTCATTTAAAATAAGCATACTTCCTGCTACATTTTCTAAATCTTTCAACTTTTGTTTAAATAAAAGTTTGTATTTGTCTGCTATAATATCTCCTACTAGATTATATCGAAGATATGAAATAATATTTTCTAAATCTTGTTTGGCAGTTTCTGAAATTTCTACTACATATTTTTTCATAACATTTGCTCCAGTCTTTTACATATTATCTATTTTAGAAAAAGCTTCATCTAAAGAATATACTTTATTTGCTTTTATATCATCTAGTCCTTTTTGTAACTTTTCTTTTAAGTCTTTTTTACTTTTTATTGTTATACTGTCTGGAGCTTCTGTATCTATATATGATATTTTTAAATATTCAATAAAATTAATGACTTGATTCGTAAGTTCTTCTGGTAACGTTTCAATTTCATTATATAATTTTTGTTTTTCTATAGACATATTGATTACCTCCATAATAAATTTATGCTATTATTATATCATTTTTTCTTTAAAAAATCTATTAATTCTAAAAAATATTTTGCATTACTTAAAAAATTAGATATTTTTTGTTTTATCCATTATTAAAAAAGTAACTATTGAATCTATACTTTTTAAATAAAAGCATAGAAACGATAACTTGACTATCTAATCTTTGTCAAGTCTTTTTTTATAAATTTATTATATTATTTTTT
>CANRSN010000018.1 GCA_947642455.1 uncultured Clostridiaceae bacterium | reverse complement strand
TCATGTGCCGACGATATTTACGAGTTACCTTGTTGAGAAAATAGGTTGTCGCCAGAGTTTATATATTCCTCTTTAGCTCAGTTGGTAGAGCGCTCGGCTGTTAACCGATAGGTCGTTGGTTCGAGTCCAACAAGAGGAGCCAGAATAAAAAAACTCTGTATTAGTGATAAATGCTAACTTACAGAGTTTTTATTTTTTGAAATTAATGCAATTTTAATGCAACTAGTAATTTAATGTGTTTATATAATTTTTAAATTTACTCATTTCATCTGCTTCAAATTTATTAAATACAGATGTATATGTGTTTAATGTTGTTTCAATGTCTTTATGTCCTAATATTTTCTGCAATACAACAGCAGACATTCCGCTTTCTATACATCTAGTTGCGAATGTATGTCGCAACATATGAGTATTAACATTACTCGTTTTTAAATTTACTATAATATCTTTACCATTTTTATCAATTCCTTTTTTCTTTTTATGTGTAACAACTTTTATATTTGCGTCCTTACATATTTTTTTAAAATGCGTATTAATTGTACTAGGAGCAATAAACGAATTATTTTCTAAAAATAAAAAACTTTTGGTGTTAACTATTAAATTATCAAACGTTGGTTGTAAAATGTCTAAATATTGAATTTCACGATTACTTGTATAAGTTTTAGTTGTATTACCTAAAATAATTTTATCTTTTTCATTTTTAGTTAAAGTTTTATTTATTTTTATTTTTTTATTTATAATATCAATATCATCTTTTGTTAATGCTAATATCTCGCCAATTCTCATTCCTGTATATATAGCTACTATAAAAACATCTTTATATTTATATTCTTTAGATTTTAATGTATTTAAAAATGCTTTTTGTTCTTCGACAGTTAATGCCTCAACAACTTTATCCTGTTTTTTTGATTTAGGTCTAACTATAGCACCTTTTATTAAAAATGGATTAGAATTAATAATATTTAATAATACAGCACTATTAAAAGTAGCAGACAATAGTCCACATATTTTAGATATTACAGAATTTGAATAATTTACGATTTTAGTTAAAGAGAGGTTTATATCATTTATGGTTATATTTTGAATTGCAATATTTGCAATATCTAAAGTATCAATTATTTTAGCATTAGCTTTTTTTCTATTATAACTAATTTGTGATATATTATTAGAATTATATTGTTGTTCTATAATTTGATACATTAGATTTGACAAGGTTATATCATTTTTTTCTATAAATGTTTTTGATTGTACATCAGATAATGCCTTTGTTATTTTTTCTTTAACTTCTTTCCTCGTATCTCCATATACAGATTTCCTATTTAATTTTCCATCTGCCTTTCTTCCAGCAGTAAATTGTCCAACCCATTTATTTAATTTTTCACTATAATATATTGTTCCTTCTCCATTTCCACGTTTAGACATATTAAACCTCCTTATATAAGAATAAGCAGTTATCTACTGCTTATCATTAGTTTTATTTATTCATTTCAAATTTTCCAACATATTTACCTATTATTTGAATAGGTGTTGTTTTGTCATATATTTGTACATGAAAACTAGAGTCATCAGACATAGGCTCTAGTACAACTACATCGCCCTGTTTGCTAAACTTCTTTAGTGTAGCTTCATCGCCATTTACAAGTACGACTGCAATTTCCCCGTTTTCAACAATCTCTTGCTTATGTATTAAAGCATAAGCCCCGTTTCGTACTACTTTATTCATGCTTTCGCCATTTACTTTTAAAAAGAAATGTTCCTCTGGATTTACTATATCCATCATATCTGGATCTATAGGTATTCTTCCTTCTATACATTCCTCTGCCCAGTTTGGTTGTCCTGCTGATATTCTACCATAGACAGGGCACATGTAAAATTTTTCACTATTAGTATTATTTTGATAATTATGAATTATTTTACTTTTGTCTAATGTTTTAATTATCTCGGTTAAACTATTCAGAGCATTTTCGTCAAAATATTGAGTTATAGGATCAAAATTATTATCAGTATAGTCTTCAATTATTTCTAAGCATTTATCACAAGCTAAAGAAAGTTTATTTCCACATTGAAGGATTATTTCCAAATTATTATTATCTGGTTCTAGCAACAATGACTGTAACTCATTAAATTCAGGCTCAGTTAAATCAAGTTCGTATAATTGATTTTCTATATATTCTTTTGGCTTTTTATAGAAAGTTCTTCCTAATAGATAGTCTGTGCTACAATTAAAGTAATCTGCAATTTGCATTAGAACTTCATTATTGGGAAAATTTTGTCCTTGTTCCCAATTAGCAACAGAAGAGCGACTAGTACCAATCTGTTTTGCGAGTTCTCCTTGAGAAATGTTTTTTTCCGCCCTCAAATTTTTTAAAATATTTTTAAATTCCATTTTTATAACTCCTATACAATGATTATACAATACTTATGACAGAAAAGCAAACATTTTAAAAAAATTTTAGAAAAAAACTATTGACAGATTTTAAGTCTTTGTATATAATAACAACACAGACAGAAAAACAGTCAAAAAAAGAGGAAGGGGGGACAAATTATGAAAAGTTTAACAGAACTTAGAAAACGAAGAGGACTTACTCAAAAAGAAATGGCAGAAGCTCTTGGAATTGCCAGAAGCACCTATTCAGGGTATGAGAGAGGTTATTTTGAAATTCCAATTAGTATTGCTTTAAAGATTAAAAAGCTTTTAAAGTATAATAAGGACGATATTTTTTTAAATGACACAGACAGAAAAACAGTCTAATTTAAAAAGATAGGAGGAAAAAATAAATGAAAGATTTACAACTAATTAAATCAAGTAAGTTTGAAGAAATAGAATGTGATATCTATTCAAATGAGAAAGAATTGTTTATGACAATGCGACAACTGTCGGATTGTCTAGGATATAAAGAGAAAGACGGAATAAAGAAAATAGTAAAAAGAAATGAATACTTAAAGAAAAAAGAATTTTCACAAGTAGTTGCAATTAATTTTGGGGAGGGGGGGGGACAAATTGACACCACCCAAGAAACAAGAGTATTTACAGAAGATGGCATATACGAAGTAACAATGCTAGCAAAAACAGAAAAAGCAAAAGAGTTTAGAGCTTTTATAAGAAAACTGCTTAAATCATTAAGAAAAGGTGAAGCAAAAATAATAAAACCATCTAATGAACAAATACAACTATTAGAAATCAAAAATAAAAACGCCGATGCAAGATTAAGAAATGCAAAGGTTAGAGAAGCAAAATTTTTATTAGAAGCTGTAGACAAGTATAAAAATGTGTTAGCAGAACAAAGTGTAGAACTATTAACGATAAATGCCTTAGAAGTTATAAACGGAAAGGATACAATAGATAAACCAAAACTTACGGAAAAGAAATATTACTCTGCAACAGAAATAGGCGAAGAATTAGGAATATCAGCAAATAAAGTAGGGAAAATAGCAAATGCAAACAATTTAAAAACTGATGAATACGGAAAAACAGTATTGAGTAAATCATTGTATAGCGCAAAGCAATGTCCAACATTCATTTATAATGAAAAAGGCAAAAACAAAATAAAGGAAATAGTTAAGAAGGGAGAATAAAAAAATGTTTTATATAAAAAAGAAAATAAACGATGATATTGAAGTAAATATAGATATTTATGAAGATGAAATATTTACTACATGTGGAGTTTGTAACAAAGAAATGCAAATAGAACCAGAACACTTAGCAGATATTATAAAAGACCAAGCACTAGCATCAACCTACGTACTATGCGAAGATTGTTCAAAAAAGAGGTGATAAGAAATGCAAGAAAAGAAACCAACCAAAACATATGAGCAATTACCAGATACAATAACACCTTATGACTATGCAGAATGGAGAGGAGTAGGAGAAAATACAGCAAGAAATATATTTAATAGTAAAGGTTTTCCTAGAATACAAGGCACAGGAGTAAAGCAATTAGCAGATAAAAGAGCAGTATTTCTATATGAATTAGGCTTAAAAGAAGATGAAAAACAGGAAGTATTAAAACAATTAGCAAAGGAGATGATTACAAATGCTTAAATTATTAGATTTTATAGCTTGCACATCAACAGTACTTGCAGAATTAATATCAATATTTATATTGGCAATAATAGTACAAGCTGTACTTTATAAAGTTTTCGGTTTCAATCTATTCAAATGGATTAGGAATAAATTAGTAACTGTAGAAAGGAGGATACAAGGTTATGCCTAAAGAGTCAAACCTAGAGATGTTACAAGGCTATTTTGACTTGCAAGATAAAAATAAAGAATTAAAATTTAACGCATTTACAAAAGAACAACTAGAAAGAGTAAATAGCTTTGAAGAACATTTACAAAACATATTTAAAAACCTTTATGTACCAACGCCAATCGTTACATAAAAGTCTAACAAAATAATTTAATAAAATTGTTACATTTTTATTATAACTTAAATTTATAAAAAAATCAAATTTTAAGGAGGAAAATAAAATGCTAGAAACTATATTAGAAAAAATAAATACGAATTTACAAGAAATCTCAAATACTTTAAAGGAAAGAAATGAATTATTAAGGAAAATGACAAAAACCACAACAGGTGAAAATAAAAATATGAAAGAAACAACTATACCTGAACCAGTAATGATACCAGTACAACCGACTATAACTGAACCGATACCACCAACACCAGAAGCTACAACAAGAAATGCAATGGGTAACTTAAATATTCAACCAAGTATACCTGTAAATAACCAAGTTGCAATTAATCCACAACCAACAGTTATCCCAACTGTGGCACAAAGCTTTACAAGAGAGCAAATAGCTGTTGCTATGGGAAATGCAACAGCTGTTGGGAAAAGAGATGTAGTTATAAACATATTAAAATCTTTTAATGTACAAACACTAATGGAAATAAAACCAGAGGATTATAACAAAGTAGCAACTATGCTAATGGAAGCAGGTGTAAAGGTATAATGGAAGATAACAAAAAACACGCTATTCTTTCTGCTAGTGGTAGCCATAAGTGGCTTGTTTGTACACCATCAGCAAGACTAGAAGAACAATTTCCAGATAAGACAAGTGATTATATGGAAGAAGGAACCTTAGCACACGCTATTGCAGAATTTAAAGTAAGAAGTTATTTTATAGAACCTACGTCAAAACAAGCATATACAAGAAGAATAAATAAATTTAAAAAAGAAAAATATTTTAATGCAGAAATGTTAAAGTACACAGACACTTATTTAGAATATATAAAAGGTTTAGTATTGGAAAATCACGAAAAACCATTTATTGCTGTAGAACAAAAAGTAGATTATTCAAAATATGTGACTGAAGGATTTGGAACAACTGACTGTATTTTAATAAGAGATAATACGTTAGTAGTTATCGACTTTAAATATGGGAAAGGAGTAAGTGTTTCAGCAGAAGAAAATCCACAAATGAAATTATATGCCTTAGGAGCTTTAGAACAATTTGAATTTTTATATGAAATAAAACAAATAAAACTTGTTATTATTCAACCAAGAATTGATAACTTTTCAGAATATGTATTGTCAAAAGAAGAACTTATAAATTGGGCAGAAAAAACAGTAAAACCACAAGCAGAAAAGGCTTTTATAGGGGTAGGAGATTTTAAACAAGGAGAACATTGTAGATTTTGTAAAGCAAAAGGAGCTTGTGAATTTAGAGCAACAGAGAACATGAAAATAATAGAAGAATATAAAATTAGAACGGTATTAGATAATCAACAAGTGGGAGAAGTGCTAACAAAAACAGAAGGAGTAGAACAGTGGTTAAAAGACATAAAAGCTTATGCCTTAGAAGAAATTTTAAAAGGAAATATAGTACCTGGGTGGAAAGCCGTTGAAGGAAGAAGTAATAGGAAACTAGTAGATGTAGAAAAGGCTTTTGAAATTTTAAAAGCAAATGGATTTGATGAAGCCTTACTTTATGAAAGAAAACCTTTAGGACTAACAGACTTAGAAAAAGCAGTAGGCAAAAAAGAGCTAGTACAAGCAATAGGCGATTACATAGAAAAACCAAAAGGGGCACCAACTTTAGTAAAAGCATCAGACAAACGAGAAAATTATACAAAAATAAGTGCAAAAGAGGAATTTGAAAAATAGAAAGGATGGATATAAATATGGAAAATAAGGGATTAACAGTATCAAATAAAACAAACCCAAATTCACTGGGAGGAGCAATCGCAGAAATAATAAAATGTGAAAGAAAAACAGAAATAAGAGTTATTGGGGCAGGGGCTTTAAATCAGGCAATAAAAGGTGTCATAGTAGCGAGGGGATTTGTAGCTTCATTGGGTATAAACTTAGTTTGTATACCCGCATTTATGAATACAAGTGTAGAAGACGATATAAGAACAGGAATTAAATTAATTATAAGGGAGGAAAAATAATTATGAATTTAGTAACAGGAAAAGTAAGATTTAGTTATGTAAATGTGTTTGAACCAAGACAAACACCAAATGGGGAGGAAAAATACTCAACAACATTGTTAATACCAAAAACAGATGGTGATACATATAACAGGATTATGCAAGAAATAAATAAAACATTACAAGAAAATATAACAACTGTTTTTAAAGGAATACCACCTCAAAATCCTAGATTACCAATTTATGATGGTGATGGATTAAGAGAAAGTGGAGAGCCTTTTGGTTCTGAATGTAAAGGACACTGGGTAATGACAGCAAAATCAAATACAGCCCCAGAAGTAGTAGACTCAAGCCTTAATCCAATAATGAATAAAAATGAGTTTTATAGTGGCTGTTATGGAAGAGCAAGTATAAGATTTTATGTATATAATCAAAATGGAAATAAAGGTATAGGTTGTGGATTAGGTAATGTTCAAAAATTAGAAGATGGGCAACCCTTAGACGGAAGAACAACTGCAGCAGAAGACTTTGGAACACCTGTACAGCCCAAATACCAAACACCTACAATAGCACAACCACAAGTAGATCCAATAACAGGATTGCCATTACAACCAACAGTAAATAATATTTATGGGGTGAACTAATGAGAGAATTAAGTATCGATATAGAAACTTATTCTTCTGTAGATATTGGAAAAGCGGGATTATACAAGTATGTGCAATCCCAAGACTTTGAAATACTTTTATTTGCTTATTGTTTTGATGATGAGCCTGTACAAGTTATAGATTTAACAAACGGAGAGCAGTTACCTAAAGAGTTAGTAACTGCTCTTTCAGATAAAAACATCATAAAAACAGCTTATAACGCAGTCTTTGAGTGGTACTGTTTAAATAAATATTGGAGCTCTCCAATAGAACAATGGAGATGCACCATGATTAAAGGATTATACTGTGGCTATCCAGCAGGATTAAAAGCGATAGGAGATGCAATAGGTCTATCAGAAGATAAGAAAAAATTATTAACAGGAAAAGCATTAATTAGATATTTTTGTGTGCCTTGTAAACCTACAAAAACTAATGGTAATAGAACTAGAAACCTACCAAAACATGAACCAGAAAAATGGAATTTATTCAAAGAATATAATAAGCAAGATGTTATAACTGAAAGAGAAATAAAGAGAACATTAGACAGAGTTCAATTCCCAGAAAATGAGCAAAAACTTTGGGAATTAGATGTAAAAATGAATGCGTTTGGGGTAAAAGTTGATAAAGATTTAGTAGTAGGTGCTTTAAAAATAGCAAATATAAGAACAGAACAGTTATTAACAGAAGCACAAGAAATATCTGGATTAAATAATCCAAATTCAATATCGCAATTAAAAGATTGGCTAGAAATTGAAACAGGCAATGAAGTAACAAGCCTTAACAAAAAAGATGTACCAGAATTAATAAAAAATACAGATTCAGAAAAAGTAAAAAGAATGCTAGAGATTAGACAAGAACTTTCAAAAACAAGTACTAAAAAATATGATGCTATGCAAGTAGCAATGGGTGAGGGAAATAGAGTAAGAGGTCTGTTACAGTTTTATGGAGCAAATAGAACAGGAAGATGGGCAGGAAGATTAGTACAAGTACAAAACTTACCTCAGAACCATTTAGAAATGTTAGATTTCGCACGAGAATTGGTCAAAAATCAAAATTTAGACGCAATACAACTAATTTATCGGTAGCATTCCCAAAACGCTTTCTGAGTTAATTAGAACAGCATTTATAGCAGAAGATGGATATACATTTGTAGTAGCAGATTTTTCAGCAATAGAAGCAAGAGTAATAAGCTGGCTTGCAGGTGAACAATGGAGATTAGACGTTTTTAAAACACATGGAAAAATATATGAAGCTAGTGCATCACAAATGTTCGGAGTTCCAATAGAAAAAATAAAAAAAGGAAATCCAGAATACGAACTAAGACAAAAAGGAAAAGTAGCAGAATTAGCACTAGGATACCAAGGCGGGCCAGGAGCGTTAATTCAAATGGGGGCATTAGATAAGGGATTAACTGAAGAAGAATTACCCGAAATAGTACAAAGGTGGAGGCAATCTAACAAAAGAATCGTTGATTTATGGCATACAATTCAAAACAATGTGATTGCTTGTCTTAAAACTGGTCAAACACAAGTAATGCAAAAAAATATTTATTTTAGTTTAGAAAATGGAAATTTAGCAATAACTTTACCTAGTAAAAGGCAATTATTCTATATACAGCCATGTTTAGAAATAAATCAGTTTGGAGGAGAGTCTATATTCTATTTGGGTCAGAACCAAACAACTAAAAAATGGGAAAGAATACCTACTTATGGAGGAAAACTAACCGAAAATTTAGTACAAGCTATTGCAAGAGATTGCCTAGCCGAAGCAATAAAAAATTTAGTAGATAACGACTATAGAGTATTATTTCATATACACGACGAGATAATTGCAGAAGTACCGAAGAATGATACTAGATTTAGTTTGGAAAATGCAATTAAGATTATGTGTAAAACACCAGAATGGGCAGAAGGATTACCACTAAATGCCGATGGATTTATAAATGCTTATTATAAGAAAGAATAAACCCAATTTTGGGGACATTACCCGATTTGAAATCGGGAAAATAGCACATTGAAAACTGAATAGTTTATCAGACGAAATGCAGTAATAACAATACTTTTTAAGCATAAGAAAAAATATTTAAAAAAGTTTTAGAAATAGTATTGACAGTCGCATATTGATATGATATTATAATGACAGTCGGAAGAGAAAGGAGGAAAGCCTATGATTAAGTTTATAAAAAAAGTGCTTGCCAACCGCCAAGTAGAACAAGCACAAAAACGTAGAATAGCTAATAATAAAATTCAACATAGACTAATTCTACAAGGCTTAGAAGAGAGAGGATATTAAAATCCCTCTCAACTCTCCTAGACAGTATTATATATCAAAAAAGTAGTACTGTCAATGGAGAGGAGGCTTATATATATGGAGGAAAGAAAGTTGAAAGTAAATTTTTATAAATGTGGAAGCGGCTCAATATCATCAAAAACCAACATACCTATAAGTTTTTTTAGGAAGATAGGAGTTACTCCTGAGGAAAGAAACATTAAAGTTATAGTGAATGAGGAAACGAAACAAATAATAATTGAAAAAGATAATTAAATAAAAAATAACTATTTATAAACTGCAAAGTCTGGTAAACGTTCAGTTTATAAATAGCCTAAAGAACTATTTTTGAAAATAGTCTATTAATAGTGTAACACAAATAGCCTAATTTTTCAATAGTTCTTTAGAGATTTGAAAAGGAGGCTATTTTTATTATGCAAGAAATAGAAAGCAAAATAAGAAAAATTTATCAAAAGAATAAAATTAAAGTAGATGATGATTATATTCAAAATATTATGAAAGATGAAAAAAGAGTTAAGGGCTTTATGCAATTATATAAGCAAGAAGAAATAGACACTATGAACTATATTTTAGGAAAACCTCAAGATAATCTACAATTTACAAAATTTGAATTAGAAGCGTTATCAAAAGTAGATTTATTTAACAGAAAAGTAATTGAAATATGCAAAATAATATGGGCGAATAAAGATAACGATGAAAAATTAAGAGGTTTTTTGAAACAATTAGAAGAAGCAAGGACAAAACTTGTAGAAAGGAGATAAATTATGCCAAAAAGAGAAAATGACAATTTAGAAGCGGCAATAACGGAAAGAATATTATACCACACAATGTGTAACGAAGAGCTAAAAAAAGATTATATGACAAGAAAATATGAAAAAGAATCATCAAAGATAAGAGATTTTTACATGATAGTTGCAGAGGGGTTAATAATACAAGAATTAGAAGACTTGTTAAAGGAGGAATAATCTATTATGAAACTAAAAATAACAGTAGCTCAAAATAGATTTGACAAAAACTGTATAAACACAGAATTTACTTGGGAAGACTTTTTAAGTAGAATACGTACACCAATTAGAACTACTGAAACATATGAACAATTTATGAGTTTTCCAAGATCTAAACAAGATAACCTTAAAGATGTAGGAGGTTTTATTGCTGGAGAAAGTAAGGATGGTAAAAAACAAGCAACAAGCATTTTAAATAGGTGTATGGTAGTGCTAGATGCAGACAATATAGAACATGGGCAAACACAGAAAATAATAGGATTAATAGACGGAAAAACATACAACTATGCTATTTATTCTACAAGAAAACACAGTTCATATAAACCACGTTTAAGAATTATTATACCTACGAATAGAGTTATGACACCTGATGAATACGAACCTGTTGCAAGAAAGATAGCAGAGCCGTTTATGGGAATACTGGACAAGAGTACTTTTGAGGTAAATAGAATTATGTATTGGCCTAGTTGCTCAAAAAATAGTGAATTTATATTTACGCATAATCAGGTGCAGAGAGGGCTTGTAGATGTAGATGGAGTATTAAGGTTATATAAAAATTGGAAGGATGTATCAGAATGGCCCAAAGCACCAAATGAAAATGAAATAGCAACAAAAGATACGCAAGGTCATAAATTAATGAATCCGTGCGAAAAAAAAGGTATTGTGGGAGCATTTAATACTATTTATGATATACATTCAGCAATAGCTGAATTTTTGACAAATGTGTATGAGCCACGGAAAAGCAGAAGATAAATACACACATATTGGAAGTTCGACAATGGATGGAGCAGTAGTATACACAGACCCTGAAAATGGGGGACAACATTTATACAGTTATCATGCAACTGATCCAGCGTATAGAAAGCAGTGTGATGCTTTTAAATTAGTTCAAATACATAAGTTTTGGAACGAAGAAGATGAAAGCGTAAAAGAAGGAACTCCCTATAATAAATATCCAAGTTATGTAAAAATGTGTGAATTTGCAAGAGCAATACCAGAAGTATCAAAAGCATATAATCGAAAACTATTCGGTACAACTGCAATAAATACAGTGGAAACAAGTGAAGATTGGGTAGAACAACTGGAAACAACAACGACTGGGAATTTATGCAAAAATGCAAATAATATAATGCTTATTTTAGAAAATGATCTTCGGACTAAAAAATAAATTAGTATTCGATAGATTTACTAAAAGGTTTTTAATAAAAGGCTTTCTACCTTGGGATTTTGTAAAATTGCAAGAAGTCCGAGAATGGACTGACGAGGATGAAGATTGTTTAGTAAATTATATTGAACGTAATTATAAAGGAATTAGAGTTCCAGCAATTATAAAAAGCACTTTAAGTGAATTAAAACTAAAAAAGTCAACTAATGTAGTAACAGATTATTTCAACAGTTTGAAATGGGACGGAATACCAAGAATTGACACATTGCTTATTGATTATTTTGGAACAGAGGATACTATATATTCGAGAGAAATAATAAGAAAAGAATTAGTAGCTGCCGTAAGGAGGGTAGTTACTGAAAAAACAATTAAATTTGATGAAATGATAATTTTGGTAGGAACTCAAGGACAGGGGAAAAGTACGTTTTTTTCAAAATTAGGAAAAAGTTGGTACACCGATATTAAATTAAAACTTGACGATAAAGATACTTTAGTATCATTACAAAAGTATATGATTGTTGAAGTTGGGGAGCTTGATGGATTTAACAAATTAGAAGTTTCAGCCTTAAAAAGTTTTTTAAGTAAGGTAACCGATACTTATAGGGCTCCATATGCCCAAAATGCAGTAGAACACCCAAGGCATTATGTTCTTTTTGGAACAACAAACGAAGACGAATTTTTAAGAGATTCAACAGGGGAAAGAAGATTTTGGCCAATAGATTGTTTTGAGGAAAAAGCAACTAAATCGGTTTTTACGGAATTGTCAGAAGATGATGTAGACCAAATTTGGGCAGAAGCAGTTTATTTAAACGATAAAGGGGAGAGCTTATTATTAAGCAAAGAAGCAAGAGAATTAGCAAAGATTCATCAGGGATTACACAAAGTTCATAACCCTAAAGAGGGGGAAATAAAAGAATTTATAAATAAGAAAGTTACTAAAAATTGGTTAAAAGAAACTGACTTTTCAAGTCATGACGCGGGTACATCATCTTCAAATGATTTAGTAGATAAAGATAGAGTATGCGCAGCAATAATATGGTGCGAATGCTTTGGTAATCGTAATACAGGAAATATGAAAATTTCTGATAGTAAAGAAATAAATAGTATTTTAAGTACTTTAAAGTTCGAAGATAGAAAACTGGTAAGTTATTATGGTAAATTTGGAAAATACGGAGTGCAGAGGGGGTTTAAAATTATAAAAAGTTAACAAAGATAAACGCGATTGTTAACCAACATTGTTGACCTCAAAACATAGATTTATCAAAGGTTTGGAAGTAAAGATTAACAATGTTAACGGTTTTACATATTAGATTTATAATATTAGGCTGTATGGCATATTACTGTATCCCTTATTATATATAATATATATAGAAAAACTGCTAACTTTGTTAACCTAGCAGTATAAAGTCTTACAGACTGTAATGAAAAAATGGTCAACACACAGTGTTAATCAAGAAAGGATTTGATAAAAATGAAAGATATGGGAGGGTATTATATACCAACTGAATTAATTGATTTAACAGAAGAACAGAAGGAAAAACTTTTTGATTGGATAAATAAAAATCTTGTAAAAACAAAGAAAATTTACCATGGACATACAGCTTATGGTATGAAACACTACTTTCACCATGATACAGGTATATATATTACGACATGGGTTTTTAGAGATGCAATGCAAGAATTAGGATTTAGAGTGAAACAAATATCTAAAGAAAATTACTGTTTCAACATATCAAAACATTTTAGAACAGATATGAAAGGAGGAAGATAAAATGGATAGGATAAAAAATTTGTCAGACCAATTAGAGGGGTATTCAGAAGAAATAGAAAGATATGTCAGAAAATTTAAGGAGAAAGGCTATAGTGAAAAAGCATCACTGGAAATTATTAAATTAGGAGCAACAGCACAATTTGTAGATGTTTTTCATCATATAGATGAGGCTTTAAGAGATTTAAACCAAGTAATTTGGGATTGTCATGAATCAGAAATTTAAAGGAGCGAAAACATGGAACTAGAAAAAGATTTAGAAGAACGACTAAGAATTAAAGTAAAAGCAAAGGGCGGACGAGCATATAAGTTTGTAAGCCCACGGAAATAAAGGAGTGCCCGATAGATTAATAGTATTACCAGGGGGGAAAGTAGGATTTGCAGAAATGAAAAAAAGCCCAAAAGAAGAACCTAGTAAGTTGCAATTGGCACAAATTGAATTTTTAAACGCATTAGGGTGCGTAGCAGAAGTAATAGACACAAATGAAAAAATAGATGAATTTATAGAAAAATTAGAAAAAGGGGTGATAGAGTAATGGGATTATCAAAAACAAAGAAAGTGATTATAAGATTAAAAGAACGAGCAGAAAATACAATACATGTGAGTAAATTAGGAATACTTCCAAATTCTTCAATTTCAGAAGATATTGTACAAGATGCAGTGGAAGTAGCAAATGATACGATAGCATTAATAAATGCCTATGAAGAACAAATAGAACTAAATAAAAAACAAAATATAAAAATTAAAAATCAAAGAGGAATATTAAAAATTTTACAGCGAAAACAAGGTGGTGAAGTATGAAACAAATATATGAACCATATGAATACCAAAAATACTGTATATCACGTTGTATAAGTGATGATAAGTTAGGTTTATTTTTAGATATGCGGACTTCGGTAAAACATCAATTACATTTACAGCAATAAATGACTTAAAATATAATAGATTTACAGTTGACAAAGTGTTAGTAATAGCACCAAAAAAAGTAGCAGAAGACACATGGACCAGAGAACAAGAAAAATGGGAACATCTGAAACTACTTAAGGTTGAAAAGGTTTTAGGAACATCACAAAAAAGAATTAAGGCTCTAAATACAAGAGCAGATGTGTATGTGATAAATAGGGAAAATGTAGAATGGCTTGTAGATTATTATCAAAATGATTGGCCTTTTGATATGGTTGTAATAGATGAATTATCCAGTTTTAAAAATCAAAATTCAAAAAGATTTAAGGCCTTAAAAAGAGTAAGGCCATTAATAAAAAAGATAATAGGTCTTACAGGAACACCAGCACCAAATGGATATGCCGATTTATGGGCACAAATATATTTATTGGATCAGGGAGAGAGGTTGGGAAAATATGTAACACACTATAGAAATAATTTCTTTCTACCAGATAAGAGAAATAATCAACAGATATTTACTTACAAACCAAAAGAAAATTCAGTTGATATTATTAAAAATAGAATATCAGATATATGTATAAGTTTATCTGCAAAAGATTATTTGCAAATGCCAGAAAAAGTAATAGATAACAGATATATAAAACTAGATACTAAAGCACAAAAGCAATATAAAGATTTTGAAAAAGAAATGTTTTTGCAAATAGATGAAGATGAAATAGATGCCACATCTGCGGCGGCTTTGTCTAATAAACTATTACAGTTTTGCAATGGGGCAATGTATAAAGAAGATGGAAAAGAGTATATAGAAATACATAACTGCAAAATAGAAGCATTACTAGAACTAATAGAAGAAGCTCAACGGACAGCCACTACTAATTTTTTATAATTTTAAGCATGACTTAGAAAGAATACAAAAAGCAATAGAAAAGCTAAAATTAAGGGTAGGAGTGTTAAAAAACAGTGAGGATATATCAAAATGGAATAATCACGAATTAGATATATTATTAGCACACCCTGCAAGTGCAGCATATGGATTAAACTTGCAAGATGGAGGAAGTCACATAGTTTGGTTTGGCTTAAATTACAGTTTGGAATTATATCAACAAGCAAATGCAAGGCTATATAGGCAAGGACAAAAAAATACAGTTTTTATTCATAATTTAGCAATAGATGGGGGTAGAGACATAGATGTATTACAAATGCTAGAGGATAAAAACACTTCACAAGAAGCATTACTAGAAAGCTTAAAAGCAAGAATTAAACAGATAAAGGAGGAGTACAAATGCGTATAGAAAAACTAAAAAAAGATGAAATTATAGAAAGATATAAAAATTTACAAGAAAAATATGAAGAGTTAAAGCAACAGAATAAAGACTTAGAAGAGTACTGTGATGAATTAGAGAAAAGCCTAGATGAATTGCAGGAAGGTACTGAGGAATCAACAGCAAGACTAACAGAAAGATATGACAGTAGGTATGATGAGTTACTAAAAGAATTAAGATTTAGTTCACAGTTACAAGATGAATTTAATAAAAAGTTATTTCCGATATACAAAGATTATTTTATAGATCTATGTAATTTATACTGTATTGACTTACCAGATGAAGTTTACAATGCAGAATATAGAAAATGTAAAATAGATAATATGGTATATGAGACTTTAGAAAAAATAATAAGAGAATTTGAATTTAGTGAGGATTTAAGAGAGGATTTAAGAGAGGTAAAAAAGAATTAGGAGGTACAGAAGATTATGACTAAGAAATATTTAGAACAATACACGGATTTACAAAAAGAAATAAAAGGACTAGAAAAAAGAATTGAAAAACTAGAAAGACAAAGTCATATAGTATCAGATGTAGTTCAAAATGGTTATAAAAGGCATGCTGTAATAACAGGTGTAGATTACAAAAGACAGGGAAAAATAAATAGATTAAAAAAGTTAATGGAACAAAGAAAAGAAGAAGCACTGAATATGCAGATTAAAATAGAGGAGTTTATAGGAAGTATAGACGACTCAAGAATTAGACAAATTTTCGAGTATAGATATTATGAGGGGCTAAAATGGTTCCAGATAGCAAGTATGATGAAATACAAAGGAGAAAGTGCACCAAGAATGATACATGACAGATATTTAGAAAAAATTTTGTAAATGTGCGTTCATGTGCGATTTTTATATGTTATAATGATAAAAACGAAGTAATTGTAAAAAGAATTTGTCATACTGTAAGTGGCAAGTTCTTTTTTCATGGAAAGGAAATAAAAAGAATGAAAAGAAAATGGACTAAGCAGTCAGCACAGGAATATATAAAAACAGCAAAAATAAAAGGATTAACATATTGGAGTGCAATGGACTATTTAAAACATCATAAAAGGATGTATTCAATAATTTAAAGTAGGTGAGGTGGTTGGCAAATGAAAAAAATTTGATACCGTGGAATAAACGAACAGAGAGCGAACAAAGAGAATATGCAAGACAAGGTGGAAAAAAATCAGGAGAAGTAAGAAGACAGAGAAAAGCAATGAAAGAACAAGCAGAAATGCTACTATCGCTACCATTTAATTTAAAAGATAAAAATGGAAACGAAGTAAAAAAGCTTTTAGCGACACTGGGAATAGAAGAAGATGAAATAGACAATCAAATGGCAATGATAATTGCACTATGGAAAACAGCACTAAGTGGTGGAAAAAATCAAATATCAGCATTTCAGGAATTGAGAAATATAGTACAAGATGAACAAACCACAGAAGACAACGACAAAGTACAAATAATCAATGATTTACCATTTGATGATGAAGGTGATGAAGATGAAACAGATTAAAGTAAGCGATTTAATAATAAAAAAATATCATAAAACCTTCAACAGTACAAAATACACACACAAGATATTCACATCAGGGCGTGCAGGTACTAAATCATCAAGAGGAGCAATAAAGGCGATATATAAGCTAATAAGTGATGATAACTGTAGTGTAGTAATATTAAGAAAATTCCACAATAAATTAAAAAAGACTGTGTTCAAAGAATGTCTAAGAGCAATAAAAAGATTAGGACTAGACAAAAAAGACTTTAAGATTACAGTAAGCCCTATGGAGATAAAATACAAGAAAAACCAAAACACAATATACTTTACTGGTAATGACAGCATAGATGATACAAAACGGAATTATAGACGAAAATAAGCCAATTAAGTTAGTTATAATAGATGAGCTTACAGAGTTCTTCGACAAAGGAGAAGGAGAAGACGAATTACAAAACATTGAAGCAACATTCATAAGAGGAAATGACGACGAGTTCTGTATGGAGTACTATTTTAACCCACCAAAAAATCCAAAGTCTGAAATAATGCAGTGGGTTGATAAGATGTGCAAAAGAAGAGACTGTATAAGAATACATACAGACTATAGAGATGTACCAAAAGAGTGGCTAGGAAAGAAGTTAATAGAGTCAGCAGAAGAATTAAAAAGGTTAGACATAAAGATGTATAATTGGCTATGGCTAGGGCTATGTACAGGGATTGATGAACTTATATACTACATGTTCAAAGAGGAAACGATGGTACAAGAAGCTACAGCAGAACAAATATCACAAATGAAATTCCTAGTAGCAGGCGGAGACTATGGACAGATGAATCCGACAACATTCCAAGTATTTGGATTAGATTTCGTAGACAAATGTATAAGAGGAATAGACGAATACTACTACTCTGGAAGAGATGAAGGAAAACAAAGAAGCCCAAGTGAGTATGCACAGGATTTTAAGAAATTAAAAGAAAAAGTAGAAAATAAAACAGGTATGAAATTACTTGTTTTATTTTTAGACCCAAGCGCTAAGGGATTAGCAGAAGAAATAAGAAGAATATGTCCAGAGGTATCAATACCAACAGTAGACAATACAGTAAATCTAGGAATAAGTAGAGTGCAAAAGATGATGTCATATCAAAGATTATTCTTAAGTCCAAAACAAAAGCATTTAATTGCAGAAAGATACATGTATGAATATGACAAAGACAAAATAGATAAAGGAAAAGAAGAACCTGTAAAAGAGAACGATCACTGTTCAGATGCCGAAAGATACACAGTAATGGGATTATGGCAATACATAAAACAGATATTGCCAAATTTAATAACAGATGAGGATTGAGGTGAAAAAATGGAGAAAATAGTAAAAGAATTTCTAAACAAGCATGGTTATAATGGAGATATAGACGAAAACCAAGAAACAAGAGTAAATGACTGGTTAGATATATTCAAAGGACCAACAAAAAAATATAATGTAAGTATTTATAATGGAATAAACTATACAAAATATAAAATAAAATCATTAAACCTACCATCACAAATGTGTGGAGATTTAGCGGACTTTTTCTTTAATGAAAAACTAGATATAACAATAGATAACACTAAAATTCAAAAGCAAATAAATGAGTGCTTAGAACAAAATAGATTTCTGCACAATGGAAACAAATTAATACAATTAGTACAAGCATTAGGAACAGGCGCATTTGTACCATACCTCGACAATGATGTATTAAAAATAAACTACGTAAAAGCTACAAACATTATAATACTAAAAGCAAATGCAGACGAAGTCATAGACGTTTTGTTTTGGAGCAAAAATAAAACAAAAGATGGGGAAGAATATTACTTTAATTTGCATGTATTAGAAGACAAAGGATATGTGATATACAATGAAAAGAAAATAGTAAAAGGGAAAGCAGCATCAGATATAAATATAGGAGAAACAGCAAAAATAGAAACAAAATCATTCTTGCCAAAATTCGGAATGCTATTTACACCAGACATAAACAATTTTGACATAGACAGCCCATATCGGGATAAGTTGTTATGCGAATGCTATTGATGAGATATTTACAACAGATAGAGCATACGACAGTTTAGATAATGAAATAGCGCTTGGAAAGAAAAGAGTATATGTAAAAACAGGGGCACTAAAATTTAACATAAACGCTAAAGGAAACCCAGTACCTGTATTTGATAGCAATGATACAGTTTATTATGCTATGCCAGATGACGACAGCAACAAAGAATTAATAAAAGAAAGTTCGTTTGATTTAAGAATAGACGAAATATCAAATGCAATACAATATAACTTAAATTTAACAACATCAAAAGTAGGATTAGGACATAACTACTATAAATTCAAAGATGGGGAAGTATATGTAAATACAGACAATGTAATGAGTTCTAACAGTGATGTATATAGAAAAATAAAGAAACAGCAAAACATAATAACATATGCAATAATAAACTTAATATATGCAATAGCAGAGCTTATAGGGATAAAACAAAAGTTTAGTGTAAGTGTGTTTTATGATGACTCAATCATAGAAGATACAGAGAAGACTCAAAGACAAGCACAGGCAGAATACAACAACCAACTTATAAGTAAAGCACAATATTACAGAGATGTATATAAACTAAAAGAAAAAGAAGCTATAGCATTTGCTAAAAAGATGAATAAAGAAATATTAGAAACAACTATAACGGATGGAATAGAACCAGCAGGTGATGAATAATGTATGAAAATGCACTAAAAAAGATAATAAACATATATTCAGAATTAGAAACGAAGTTATTAGATGAAATAGTAAAACATTTCAATATAAACGAAGAGTTTATAAATAGTGATTATTGGAGACTAGAAAAACTACAAGAGCTAGGATTATTAAATCAAAATATAACTAAATATATAGCGGAAGCAACAAAAAGGACGCCAGAAGAAATAGTACAAGCTTTAGAAAAAATAGGAAAAGATACATTGAACATAAATAACTTAAACGATGCATACAAAGGCGGATATTTGAAAATAGACCCATCTACATTAGTACAAAAGCAAATAGTACAAAATCTTATAGAACATTCCTATTATCATATTACAGACAGATTTTTAGAAATAAGTAACAAAATAGAAGGAGCAACAAGGAAAACATACTTAGACATAGTAGAAAAAGCATATTTGCAAACAAGTACTGGTATAACATATCAAAATGCGATTAGACAGGCATTACTAGAGTTAGGAGATAAAGGAATAACAACATTAACATATAAAACAGTGGACGATGAGGGAAACATAGTAGGAATACGAAACTATGATGTAGAAGGAACAGTAAGGAGAGAGCTAATAACAGCAACACATAATCTAACAAATGAAATAAATAAAACAGTAGCCGAAGAATTAGACGTTGAATACTTATACTTATCAGAACATGTAAGATGTAGACCACAGCACTTTCCATGGCAAGGCACAATAATAAAAAGAGAAGACTTAGAAAAAGTAACTAAATTAGGGCAAGTAGATGGAATGGGAGGACCAAACTGTAAGCATTATCCTACACCATACTTTGGAACAGCTAGAGGAAAAGAGCTAAAGAAAATATCAGAAGAAGAAGCAACAGAGCAATATGAGTTATCACAGCAACAAAGATATTTAGAAAGAGGCGTAAGAAAGTGGAAAAGGAAAGAAAGAATATTTAAAACAGCAGATGACAAAGAATACTATCAAAAATGCAAAGACAAAGTAAAAGAATGGCAACTGAGAAATAAAGAATTTACAGAAAATCACAATTTAAGAAGAGACTTTACAAGAGAAAATGTAGAAAGAGTGACAAAAGTAAAGAATGATGGTATAATACAAAAAAATAATAAAATATTGTCATTAAATGAATGCAAGGGATTAATAGAAAAACAAAATATCAAATTCTGGGATAATGATTTAAAACAAATAGATAATAAATTATTATCGGAAAATACACAACGACTAAATGAACTAATAGAAAAATATCCAACAATACAAGAATACATAAAAAATAAAAATGTAAAATTTAATGCTTTAAATTTAAGCAATAATACAGTTGCACACGTAGCAACCGATATAGATATAAAAAATATAGAAATTTCTTTGTCGAAATCAAAATATAAAGACTATAATGATTTTATAAAAATGGAGGATAACGAGTTAGCAATAAAGCATTGCATGGATAGAAGTGATAAATATAAATCCACATATACGATTACGCATGAATTTGGACATTTGATTGAAAGTAGCTTTATAGATGAATATAATAAAAATCATTTAGCAGAATTTCACAATATGAGAACAAAAGCATTAAATGCTAAAACTACTACACAAAGCAAAAATATAATAAAGAATTGGGAAAGCAAAATTACAGATAATATTGCACAAGAGATTTATGAGATCGCAAAAAGCAATAACTCTTCGTTTGACTTAAATAAAAATCTAAGTCAATATGGAAAAGAAAATAGTTTTGAATTTTTTGCAGAATGCTTTGCAAATGCAGAATGCGGAAAACCAAACGAATTAGGAAAAGCAATGCAACAGTATTTGAAGAAAAGAGGTTTATAAAATGCAAATAGTTTTACCAAAGGATTTAGAAGAATGGTGTTATTATGATATTAAAAGCTTTTCATGGAAACTAAAAGATAATGCACCAAAAGAAATTAAAGAGAGGTTTAAAAAATACAAAGAAATGGATCTGGAAAGATATAATATAAATTAGTTATTAAAGAAATAATAATGAAAGGATTAGAAAATGAATGATACAGATAAAGAATACCTTAAATACGAAATTTTAATAGAATTTTGTAAAAAACATAATATAACTGACATAGATGCTATGTATTATTTAAAAATAGCATATGAGAATATAAAAAATGAAATAGATGATATACAAATATTTGATTTTTTAGAAAACATTTATTTAGCATTAGAAGAACATTTTTATACTAACTTTATTAACAATAAATAAGTTATTAAAATTTAATAATATAAATCAGAGACGTAGTAATATGTCTTTTTATTATCGTCTTTTTACTTAATTGCAGACATAAAAGAACAATAAAGGTATGGGAATTACTTTATTACCCAAATAAAAAATGGAGGTAAAAATAAAATGGAAAATGAAAATAACAATACAGTTACTCAGCCTGTAGAAAATACAATAAAAACTGAGGAGACAGTTACTCAGCCTGTTGATAAAACTGAGGTAAAACAGGAAGAAAAGACTTTTACACAAGAACAAGTAAATGCAATGCTAGCAAAAGAAAAAAGTAAAATGCCTAGCAAAGAAGAGCTAAAAGCATTTAACGAATGGAAAGAAAGTCAAAAAACAGAAGAACAAAAGAAAAAAGAAGACATAATAGCAAGGCAAAACTTAGAAACAGAAAACAATTTTAAATCACAAATGCTTGAAATTATGAAAAAAGGTGTAAGTTATGACGATGCCGAATTTATACAATTTAAAGTAAGTAAAATGGAAGGCGAATTTAATGATAACTTAGATGAGTTTTTAAATCAAAACACAAAATACACAATAAAAGAAAAAGAGGAGAAAAAGCCAACAACTACAGGATTTTCTCAAAACAACAGCAATCAAACAATTAGTGATGGAAAAGCATACTTAGATAAAAAATATGCAAATAATCCATACTACAAAAAATAATAAGGAGGAATGAAAAATGCCAGTTTTATATGGAGAACAAAACGTAGATGAAAAATATTCATCAGCAATAGAACCAAATTTATATAGCGACACAATATTAATACCAAGTGTTACATACACAGATAAGTACCAATTAGGACCAGCAGGACAAATAATGGTACATAAATTAGATAGTGGAATAGAAGTTGAACCAGGGAAACCAGGAAGAGACTTCACAGATGAAAAAGCAAAAGATAACTTAATACCAATAGTATTTAATAACAATTTCCAAAAATCAAGAAAAATATATGGAGTACAATCTGATAATGTAGCGTTTGCAATGGCAGAAGAATACCTAGCAGATGCTCTAAACATGACAAAACAGGGTAGACAATATTCAGGAATAGCTTGTATGGTAAATGAGGGAACAGAATACAAAGATACAGACATAATCACAGAAGATAATGTTATAGGATATTTAACAGCAATAAGAAAGCAAATAAAAGACAATAAAGGACAAGCAAATTTTGCGATGGTTTCAACAGAGATATATTCAATACTATTAAAAATATTAGGGCTTGCCACAGTAATGGATCCAGCTATTCAATCAGGTGAATTAATGAAAAGGTTTGGTTTATCAATTTTAGAATGTAATTCATTTGATAAAGCAACAGCTAAATATTTTGATTCTACAAATACATTAAAAACAGTTGATTTAAGCAAAGTAGATATGATAGTAGGTTACAATGAAGCTACTTCAATATTAGACAACTTTGAAATGTATAGACTAATTGATAGTGAAAACTTTGCAGGCTCAAAAGCACAAGTAGAATTTAATACAGCTTTTAAAGTAAATAGTCCAAAACAACTAATAGTAAAAAAGCATGTAGCATCACAAACAAATCCACCAGAACAAAAATAAGGAGGAATATAAATGATAGCGGATTATAACTATTACAAAAATAATTTCAAGGGAAATAAAGCGCCTGAAACAGATTTTGAAAGAATAGAGATAAAAGCAAGTAGTCAAATTAAAATGTTCATTATGGGAAAAGATTATACTAACTACAATGGAAAAGACCATACTGAGCAAATTAAAATGGCTACTTGTTCTGCTATCGATATTCTATATGAAGCAGAGCAAAAGAAAAAAATCTTAGACTCAATGATAAGTGGAAATGATAATAAAATAATAATATCAGAAAAAGTAAAAGACTATTCAAGGAATTATGCAACAGTAAGTTATAAGGAATTACAAGAGCAAATAACAGATAAAAATATAAGAAAGAAAATAAAACAAGAATTAGAATTGTATTTATACGATACAGGTCTTTTAAATAGGGGTGTTGATTATGTTTAATAAGGATATAACTGTAATAAACAGATATATAGATAAAAACAGAAAGCCACAATACAAAGTAAGTCATATAAAAGGCTTTTGGAGCTCAGAGGATGGAATAGTGATAAATGGTACGCATATAAAAAAATCAGATGACTATTATGCAATGATATTAATGAGTGAGCAAGATTACCAAATACCAAAAGAATTTGAAAAAGAGCAAAAAGGGTGGACATTAAAGAATAATGATTATTTGGTAAAAGGAATAGTAGATAATTTTATATCTATAACTAATTTACTAGAAGAATATGAAGAAGTAATGAAAATAACAAAAATATCTACAGCAGATTATGGCTCTGATAATATGAAACACTGGGAGATAACAGGAGGGTAACTATGAAATCAGATTTTATAGTAGCTTTTAGTAAAATACAGCAAAAACAATTAATAGATAAATATGGATTAGATAAAGACGGAAGAACGCAAAAAGTAATAGATAGTAGCTTTATGAGTCATGTAGATAAATATATGCCAATGGACGACGAAATGCAAATGATAACATCTATGTATAATACGACCAAAGTAGGTAGTGGAGAAATAAACATAGATGGACCACATACTCATTATCAGCATGAAGGAATATTGTATGTAGACCCAAAAACAGGAAAAGGTGCATTTCATGATTCAACGACTGGTAGATTTTGGAGTAGATCAGGAGTAAAAAAAGTACCAAGTAACAAAAAACTAAATTACCATGGAGGAGCTTTAAGAGGCGACCACTTTGTAGAAAGAATGCTTGCAGACCATTTTGACGATATATTAAACGCAGGGCAAAAGGAGATTGATAAGTGATGGAAGAAAAAGCAATGATTGATAAAGTAAGAGAATATATAGCAACATGTCCTTATTTGAAAGAATACGCAGAATTAAATGTAGAATACCTAGCAGATAAAGTAGAAACATATTCAGTCAATGAAAATGTGGGATACAACCCCGTAGTACAGGAGTATTTAGAGGGAACAGAAATGCAGTTTTTATTCACTTTTGATAGTAAATTGCATTGGAATGAAGACACACAAAACAATATAAATAATTCTAAGTTTTTTGAGAATTTTAGAAATTGGCTAAAAGAAAATAACAAAGATGAAATATTTCCGGATATACAGGGAGTTTACGAAATTGGAACAAATACGAAGGGCTACATATTTGCAACAAGCGAAAATGAAGCTATTTATCGTATTCAATGTTATATATATTATTTTGAAAAGGAGGGCTAAAAAATGCCAGATATTGAAGAAGTAGTAAAAGTTAAAAGAACCGAATTTGCCACATTTTTAAATGTGGGAACAAAGGAATTGCCAGTATGGGCAAGAATTGGAAAAGGTGTAACAGGACAAACTGTAGCATATAATCCAAATGTTTCAGACGAACAATACATAGATGAAGAATCAGGAACATCTAACATAGAAAGTTACAAACCAAATATACCAACGCCACATACAGCTTACAGAGGAGACAAAGTTTTTAATTATGTAGATAATTTAAGAAAACACAGAGCAACAAACAGTGAAGCCGAATCTGAGTTATTAATGGTATATTTCTATGATAAAACAACTACAGGAGAAGGAGCAGAAGCAAAAACAACTTATGCAGCAGAAAAAAATAATTGTGTAGTACAAATAGACGATTTTGGAGGAGACGCAGGAAATCCAGTGGTGCTAAATTACACTATAAATCTAAATGGAGATCCAACTTTAGGAACAGTAGAAAAAGGAACAGACGGAATAACATTTAAAGCAGCATAAAAAGAATATTTAAGGGTACTTATATAAGTGCCCTTTTAAAATACAAAAAAAGAAAGGGTAGAAATATGAGTATTCAAGGAAGTATTAGAGTAGAAAGTAAAAGCAAATATACAATAGAGGTAAATGACAAAGGAGAAACTATAAGTTTTGATATAGCAGACTTTAGATTGCCAGCAAAATTATTAAATGTATATACAAATTTAGAAGAATTAACAGAAAAATATGAAAAGGAAAGTCAAAAAATACTAAAAAGAAAAGATATTACAGTGAAAACAATACAAGCTATAGACCAAAAAGGCAATAAAATAAATGAAGAAATAACAAAAAATACATTAGATATTATGGAACTAACAAACAAATATTATCAAGATGCAAGAAATATTTTAGATGAATTCATGGGAGAAGGTGCATGCCAAAAAATATTTGGAGATGTAAACTATGAAAACATGTTTGACGATTTACTTGAAAATTTAGAACCACACTTTAAGAAAATGGGATTAAATTACCAAAAACTACAAAAAGGATTAACAAAAAAATTTAAAACAAGTAATTCAAATATTTTGAGATAGGAGAAATGTAATATGGTAGCATACCCACAATATGCCGAAATAGACGGCAAACAACTAAAAATAAATACAGATTATCAAGTAGCACTAGATTGCTTTAAGGCAATTAATAGTGATGAAATATCAGACATAGAAAGACCAATCGCACTAATTGGTCTTTTATTTGGCGAAGATGTAGAAATTGAAGACAAAGAAACAGCAATGAGAATAATAAAGCAATACTTGCAATGCGGAAAAGTAGAGGAAGATGACAATACGAGTATAAACGATTTAGACTTTGAATATGACAAAGACTTAATAACATCAAGTTTTCTTACAGATTATCAAATAGATTTAGAAACAACATCAATGCACTGGTGGAAATTCTGTTCACTAATATCAGGACTAAAAGACGATTGTATATTAAACAAAGTAAGAGACTTAAGAAACTATGATATATCAGAAATAAAAGACTCAAAAACAAGAAATAAAATAATAAGACAAAAACAAAAAGTAGCAATACCAGTAAAACACACAAAAGAAGAACAAAAAGAAATTGACGAATTTGAAGCATGGCTAGGAGAAGAATAGAGCTAAAAAGGAGGTGACCTTTAATGGCAACATATGATGGAAGTATGAGGATAAGAACAGCTATAGATAACAGCGGAATAAAAAAAGGATTAAAATCAACAGAACAACTTATGGAAAGCAGTGTAAATCACATATCAGGGTCGCTAAAAAAGCTGGCTAGCTTAATAGCAACAACATTTTCATTAACACAACTTTATTCATTTAGCAAAGAATGTGTAAACGAAGCATCTAAAATGCAAAGTGCATTAGTTGGACTTCAAAGCATCGTAGAAGGACAAGGACGTAGTTTTGAAAAAGCACAAGCATTTATAAAAGCATATACAGAAGATGGATTAATTCCAGCAAGCAATGCTATAACAGCATACAAAAACTTAGCTGCTAGAGGTTATGACGACAATCAGATACAACAAACATTAACAGCACTAAAAGATTCTGCAGCCTTTGGAAGACAATCAGCATACAAATATGGTGAAGCAATAGAAACAGCAACAGAAGGCTTAAAAAATGAAAACAGTATTTTGGTAGATAATGCGGGAGTAACAAAAAATGTAGCAAAAATGTGGGAAGATTACGCAAAATCAATAGGAACTACAACAAATAAATTAACTACACAGCAAAAAATACAAGCAGAAGTAAATGGAATATTAGAAGAAACAAGATTTCAAACAGGTGATGCCATTAAATATGCACAAACTTATGAAGGTCAATCTGCAAAATTATCAGCTAGCTTATTAAATCTAAAACAAAACATAGGAGCACTTTTACAAGGTGCATTTGGAACAGTAATACAATGGGCAGGAAAAGCAATAGAATATGTAAATATATTAGTACAAGCAATAGGTGAAGTAATATCAATGTTTACTGGGAAAAATCCTTTAAATGGATTTTCAAATGAAATAAAGGACACATCTAATGCCATAAAAGATACATCAAGTGGAATTAGTGGGATAGGAAGCGAAGCAGACAAAACAAGCAAAAAAGTAAAAAACTTAGATAAGCAATTAACTGGTTTTGACAAAATAAATAAATTATCTAGGAACAAAGACACAAGCTCAGCAAGTTCTAGTGGAGGAATTACATCATCTAAAGTAAATGGTGGAGCAACAATTAATGATTTAGGATTTAATAGCAAGCTAACAGATAGAGCAACAGCAAAAATAAAAAAATTAGCAAAACAAATAAAGAGTTTTTTAGACACAGTACTAAAAACATTAAAGAAATTTGAACCAATGCTAAAAGGAATAGGCACAGCTTTTCTAGTAGCTTTTGGATTAAAATGGATTACTGGAGCAATAAAAAAATTCTTTGGATTAAGTGCTATGACAGGAATAATTACGGCAATAAAAACAGCATTAATAGCAATGACAACGGTAATGGGACTTACTGGAAACCCTTTAAAAGCACTAGTAGCAGGTTTTGAGCAGTTATGGAAATCATTAATGAATGGATTAAAAAACTTATCTGGAATGCAAAAATTACAAGTGAGTGCAGTTGCATTAACAGCTTCATTTATAACAACCTATAATGCTGTAAAAGATTTTGCTTCAGGAACATCTGATTTAGGTACAATGCTATTAAATATTGTTCCTATTGCAACAGCAGCAGGCGTAGCAATGTATGGAATGTATGGTCCAATAGGTCTAATAATAGAAGCAGTAACATTAGTAGTTGCAGCATTTACAGCTTTTAATCAAGCTCAAATAGAAGCAAGAGAAGAATTAAGTAATAGTATTATGTATGCAGATGCAGGTGTAAAAATAGATACCTTAACAGAAGCACTTGTAGATAGCAATAAAGGATTTACAGATTCAATAGCAAAAATAAAAGAATATAGCGAAACAATAGAAGACAACAACCAAACAATAGATGAAAATGTAAAAACAATAGGATACTATACAGACAAAATAAAATATGGTGGTGGAATAACAAAAGAAGAAGCAACGAAAATAAAAGAAGCATTTACAAGCATAAAAGATGCTACAAAACAAAATATAGAACTTGCTTCAAAAGGTATTTTAGAAACTTTTGGAACAACATTAAAAGATGTTGCGGGACAAGTAGGTGTTAATATAGGAATAATAAGTAAGCACTTATTTGATTTTCAAAAGGAATTTGGAACAAAAACAACTGAGTTAGACAAGCAAATAGATAGTTTGTCTCAAAAATTAATGGACGGAACAGCTACAGAAGCAGAAATAAATCAATTATATAAACTAGGAGAAGAGTATGCGGCATTAAACACAAAAGTGTCAGAAACAACAGTAAAATACAATGAACAAGTAGAAGCCTTTAACTCAGGAAAAGTAAACTTTGAAAATCAAGAAGAAGCTAAACAAAAACTTCAAGAATTTGGTGAAACCTTTAATCAGTTACTTTCAGAAACAGGGAATGCAAAGACTCAAGCTATAGCAGAAGTAGAAACAATACTAAAACAAATACCACTTGTAGTGTCAGACCCAAAGAAACAAGAAGAACTAACTACAGCTTTTGATTCATATAAAGAAAAATTAAAACAAGGCTTTGAACTAAAAGAAGAGGACATAAAATCAAATTTTTTCACACAAGTACAAAGAATACAAATTAGTTTTGATGAAAACTTAGACAAAATAGGAAAAGAAACACCAAATACCTTTTGGGAAAACTATTTATCTTGTTGGATTATAAACCAAGATGAAAAAGAGAAATTTTTGAAAAAATCTGTCGCTAAAAGTGTTCAAGAATTAAATCAACCACTTAAAGATGAAATAGATGTACTGGTAAAAGAAACTAAACCAAAAGCAGTAGAAGCAGGGGAAAACATACCTATAAGTATAAAAGATGGTGTACATGATAAAGCTTCACTTCCAAGGGATGAAGTAAAGAGAATAATAGACGATTTAGATACAACAGACCATAATAAAAAGTTATTACTAGCATATATGGGGACAGGTAGAACAATAGATGAAGGACTTGGAAAAGGAATATCAGAACAAATGGGAGTACCTAAGCAAGAAGCGGAAAACTTAGCAAATATGGTATTAGATGCAACAAAAATTACATTAGATAGTCATTCGCCTTCAAGAAAATTTATTCAAATAGGAAATGATGTAGATGAAGGACTAGCAAACGGAATAAGAGATAGAAGAAATATAGTAATAAATGAAGCACAAAACATGGCAAATGACTTAATGAGTATATTCAGAAATATGAATTTATCATTTAATATAAACTTTCCAGATATAACACATTCTGGAAATTCATTAATTTCAAGATTTCAAACTATGCTTAATAATATTACATCTGGAATAAATAGTTGGCTAGCAAGAACAACTTCAAGTTTAAATGGATTGTATGTATCAGATGGAAGAGTATATTATTCTGGAATTTCAAGAGTTAGAATACCAAGACTTGCAAAAGGAGGAATTGCATACAGACCAACGTATGCACAAATAGGAGAAGCAGGAAAAGAAGCAATATTGCCATTAGAAAATAATACAGACTGGATGGATACTTTTGCAGAAAAATTATCGCAAAAAATAGGATTTAAGCAAAATGAAAACGGAGACATAATTATTTACGTAAATTTAGATGGAGAGACTATTCAAAAAATAATAAAGAAAAAGCAAAAAAAACATGAATTTGCAACAAATGGGGGAATTTAATTATGGATATAGTAAGAGAAGAAATAAAAGCATTTGGTCAAAAACTTCCAAAATTAGTTGCTGGCTGTTCTTTAACATCAGAACCATTATGGGGAGATGATACAGGAAGAGAAAGTATGGCAGGTAAATACAGTGGTACTTTTGTAGGCTGGTTTCCAAAAATAAAACTACCCTTTGGAAGTACGACTATTAATGAAATGAATACAATAAAAAACTTAATAGAAAGACCAATAGTCTCTCTTACATATCCATTAGATAGAGACTATAAAGGAATAAAGGCTGGTAAAGGATATACAGAACAATTTTATGGAACAGCAATCACAGCAGAATTTGACAATTATAAAGGTAAATACAAACCTTTTGAAATAGAATTAGTAGCTGTAGAAAGGCGATTATATGATTAATGTAAGTAATGATTTTATTAATGAAATTCCGAATCCAGGGAAAATGAAAAAAAATTATATATGCTATGACAATAAAGAAGTAAAACCAGAAGTTATGACAATTTCATTTGAAACAGCACTATTTAAATCAACTATGAGACAAATAGATTTAGAAGTAAAGAACAATGAAAACATTATAGACAAAGAATTTACAGCACACTACGGATTGTTAATAAATAATAATTTTGAATATATAGATTATGGGAATTTTAAAGTTATAGAGTGTGAAGAAGTCATAAAAGAAAATAAAATAAAAGCAACAGCATATGACAACATGGTAAGATTTATGGTTACATACAATTTTGAAGATTTAAAAATACCAATTCCATGTACAATATTACAGCTAGTACGAGCTATGTGTAGCCATGTAAAAGTAGGTCTATATAGTACAAATTTCTTTAATTCAAATCTTATAATAGAAGAAGATTTATTTACACCATTAAATTGTACATATAGAGATGTAATAGACTATATTTGCCAAGCAACTTTAACAACAGCAATAATAAAAGACGATAAGTTATACTTTAAATCTATAGAAAATACAGGGATAAAAGTAGGTCCAGAAGTTTTGAAAACATTAAACTTAAAATCAAAATTTGGACCTTGTAATTCTCTAGTTTTAGGAAGAGGAAACTTAAACGATTCCATATATTCAAAAGATGATATAAGTATACAAACACACGGGCTTCAAGAAATAAAATTCGATAATAACGAAATATTGAACCAAAGAAGAGAAAAAGTAATAGATAAAATGTTTAATTATATAAAAGGGCTAAAATATAATTCATTTGAAGCAACAGACTTAGGTTTAGGCTTCTTTGAGGCAGCAGACATGATTACAGTACAAGACACTAAGCAAAATAAGTATTCAGTATTAATACTAAGTGCTTCTATAAAATTAACAAGTGGTGTAGCAGGTACTATGTCGTCAGAAGAACCTATAACATCTACAACGAAATATCAATATGCTACAGATAGTGAAAAAAGACAAGCCAGAACAGAAATAATTGTTGATAAGCAAGAAAAGAAAATAACACAAATAATTGAAGAACAAACAGAACATGAAGGTAGAATAACAGTAGTAGAACAGGACGTAGAAGGAATAAAACAAAAAGTAGAAAGTACAGCAGAATATAAAAGAAATGCAGAAGGAATAACACAAATACATATAACAGAGGCAGGACAGGCAAACGTGTTAAAATTTGTAGTAAAAGGAAGTAAGACATATGAAAATCACCTATTTCCTAGAACAAATTTATATCCAAGAAGTAATTTACACCCAAACAGAAAGGGAGGTTAAAAAATGCAATATAAAATAATAGTAGACAAGCAACCAAGAACAAACCCAAGTGAAGAAAAGAAAGAATATATAGTAGACATAGAAGAATTAAGAATGAAGGGAAACATCTGTGATGAACTAGTTATAACAAAAGATGAAGACTATGTAATGCGTAGATTAGAACTGACAGAATATCATATATTAAAAATACTAGATGAACCGATAAAGCAACCCTTGCAAGATATAAACATAGAGCTATTTGAAGGTGAAAACTATGTATACATATTAGATATGGTGGGCAATAGATTTTATGCAGAATATCTAATAAAAAATGAATTTAATAGTATGTATGTTACAGAAAGACGTTTAACAAGTGCAATTAATCAACTATCAGGAGAAATAGAATTAAATGTAACGCAAAAACTAGATGAAGAAATGACATCAGCTAATATAATTTTAAAGATAAATGATAACATAAGCGAAGCCAAAATAAATGCAGACAAGATAAGTTTTGTAGGTAAAATATTAGATTTTACAACCAACAATATGTCTATAACAAGTGATAACTTTAGTGTAGATAAAGACGGAAATATTATGGCAAAGAGTGGAGAAATAGGAGGTTTTAAATTAGGAGAAACCGAATTTAGTACAGACATAGAAGGTTTATATAACTTTAATATATATGATGTTAGAAATATAATAGCAATGCAAAAAGGGCTAATTGGAAAATCATCGATAGCATATAAAGTATATGATGTGAATGGAGACAATGAGGTTGATTTACAAGACGGACAAAAAATAATTAGGATAGTGAATGGTTTAGATGAAAATACAAAAAATGTACAAGGAATTTTTAAAATAAATTCTAAAGATGCTAAAAATTTTTTATCTATATTATGTGGCGGAAGTTTAGTTGTAAGTTTAGGAACAGGAGGAATTAATACTCAACTTTTATCAGCGGAAAATATAGTATGTTCAACAAGTTCACAAGATATTGCTATAGCGCTAAATGGAACTACAGGAGAAATAAGTGGCAAAAACTTCAATAATACATCTTTAGAAAGCACAAAAAAGAATATTGAAAAGTTTAATAGTGACGTATTGGATACAGTAAAAAATGCAGAAATATATAAGTTTAATTACAAAATAGAAGATGACAGAGATAAAAAACATATAGGTTTTGTAATAGGGGAGAACTATAAAACACCAGAAGAAGCTATATCTAATAACGGACAAGCTATTGACATATATAGCATGAGTTCTATTTTGTGGAAAGCTGTACAAGAATTAACAGCAAAAGTAGAAAAGTTAGAGCAGGAGGTATCAAATGAAAAAAATTAATTTTAAAGATGGAGAGCTTGTAAAAGGGGCATATGTAATAATAAATGATGAAGAAATACCAGTAACAGAAGCGGAATATACAGGAGAAACACCATTATCAGGATATGTAATGAACAAACTACAAGACAATATAGAAAAAGAATTAAATTCAGGTAAATCTCTACAAGGGGAACAAATAATAATAGAAAACGCATGTGCCTGTAATGCACATCTAAAGATAAAAGGAAAGACAATACAAGCTACAGGAACACCAAGTCCAGACAATATATTAGAAATTCAAAACGTAACAGCATTGAATTTTACAAAAGAAAATGAAGACCAAACAGTAAGTGAAACGATAGCATTTCCACTTGAAGAAGGAGAAATATTGCATGAAGGAGATTGTATAGACGAAGATGGAATACATCAAACGAAAGGGACATTAATTTTAGACGGAACAGAAAGTTGGAATGCTGTAGAAGGATCTTCAGCAAATGCAAGTATAAATACAAGTAAAGGGGTATTTGTTCTATTTACAGACAAAAACGCACAAATAAGTAGTCATTTAAAAAATAATAATTCAAGTACAATAAATAATAATGTAACAGCATTTAACGAACTAGATGATATGAGTTTTAACGTAAGAAATGGAACATTAGATAGAATATATTTCAGAAATTCAAATTTTAACACGATAGCAGACTTCAAAAATTGGTTATCAGAGCAATATACAGTAGGAACGCCTGTTACAATAGAATATAGGAAAGCTACAGAAACAGTAATACCATTTACAGAACAACAACAAACAGCATATAACCAATTAAGATTAATGTATGAGGGATATAACAAAATAACATGTACAGATGAAATAAAGCCAGAATTAGAAATAACATACTATTATAACAATAACTTAAATAAAACATATGCAAAAAGGCTAGATGAAATTGAAAAGAGATTAAGAATATTAGAAGCTACAAAATAGCAGAAAGGAAGAAGAAATATGGCAGAAATAATAGATTTAATAAGTAAATATGGTGTTCCATTAGTAATTGTAGGATTGTTCTTGTATGATTGGTTTACAACAAGAAAAGATATGCAGAGAACTATTGAACAAAATTCTATTTGTTTGCAAGAAATACAGAACACTAATAAGAATACAGCAAAATCCTTAGAATTGTTACAAAAAAGTATGGACAACCAATCAGACTTTTTACAAGTACATGATAAGAGATGTGAAACAAGTACAAATGGAATATTAGAAATAAATAAGGAGCTTGCAAAATTAAATGCAAAGCTGGAAAGGAAATAATTATGAAAAAAGCAGTAAAGAAATTATTAGAAAATATAGCAAATTTATTTAAGGTAAAAACTATATTAAGTTTATGTGTAATAATAACAACTTGTATATTAACATTTAATAATGTAGTAAGTGTTGAGGCATTTATGGCAATAGCAAGTGCAATTATTACATATTATTTTACCAAAAATGAGAAGGAGGAAAAATAAATGTCAATTAGAGAAAGTATAATAAATAAAACAAAAGAATATCTGGGTTACAAAGAAGGTAACAACAATGATACCATATTTGGTAATTGGTATGGTTTACCACATAATCCTTGGTGTGCAATGTTTGTAAGTTATATAATGAATGAAATAGGAGTTAGTACAGATATAGTACCTAAGTTTGCAAGTTGCACAGTGGGAACAAATTGGTTTAAGGATAAAGGAAAATTTAAAGACAATAAATATACTCCACAAGTAGGAGATATAATATTTATAATCTGGGATATAGGAAATAGTACTCCAGACCATGTAGGAATAGTAGAGAAAGTAGAAGGTAATACAGTATATACAATTGAAGGAAATAGGGGAGATTGTGTTTGTGAAAAGTCATATGGTATAGGTTCTGCATATATTTTTGGATATGGAATACCAGACTATGAAAATGGACAAGCTACAATCGAAAATAAGACAGAAAATGAAGTTGAACAACAAATTACATATTCACTTATAAAAAAAGGCTCAAAAGGTAATTTGGTACGAATAGCACAGGAAAAATTAATGCAAAAAGGATATTCACTTTTAAAATATGGAGTAGATGGGGATTTTGGGCAAGAAACAGAAAAAGCCGTAAGAGAATTACAAAAAGATTCCAAAATTGCTGTAGATGGAATTATAGGTAATAACACATGGGCTGTTTTAAATAGTAATTTTGTAAAACCTATTTCAACATATCCAAACTATTTAATAAAACAAGGACAAAGAAGCGAATATGTAAGAAAAGTACAAAACAGACTTATACAATTAGGTTATAGCTGTGGAAATTATGGAGCAGATGGCATATTTGGAATTGCTACATACAATGCAGTAAAAGCGTTCCAAAAAGCAAATGGCTTAGGAGTAGATGGTATAGTTGGAGTTTTAACATGGAATAAGTTATTTAATTAAAATAAGCAATAATATTGTAATTGCACAGTAAAAATGATACAATAAAAAAGAAAGGATTATCAAATGGAAGAGTATATTAACATAGGTAAAATAGATATATATTTATTTAAAGATATATCAAATGAAATAATTACAGACGAAGTAATATTAACACCAGATAGATATGAACATATAATAGAGAAACATAAAGAAGACTATAGTCTATATTTTGAAAAGGTAAAAGATATATTAAATAAACCTGATTATATATTAAAAGATAGTAAAAATAAAGATACTGCAATGGTAATAAAGCATATAGAAAATACAAATATAAATATAATACTAAAACTAGCAGTGAAGAATGACAAAAAGCATAATAAAAATTCTATAATGACATTTTATAGAATAAGGGATAAGAATTTAAAAAAGTTAATAGAAAAGAATAAAAGTATTTACAAAAATGAATAAATGTAATATAATAAAGATACAATAGTAAAGTAGGAATTGAAGTGGAGATTGTGCTACCACGCACCTAATTATAGGTCAAAAGAAATGTAGGAAAGGGCACACCTACCAATACCTATGTTAATGAGAAACACTTGTGAAAGCAAGTGTTTCTACAGTAAAGAGATATAAACATAGGAATTTTGTGGTGGTAAAATATTGTGCCGACCACACGCCGATTCGGTAATAACAGGGGAAACCCGAGAGATGCAGGATTATGGCATGCCTGCCAAAATTCCTATTTCGTAGGGCATTTGCAAAAGCAAGTGCCACTTTTATATTAATAAAATGTAATAAAAAGGCAAAGTAGTTAGACTACCTTACCTTTAAAAATTCCTGTTAGCATTTGAGATAAATTAATTATATAGTAAAGTTTTACAAAAATCAAGTAAAGTTTATAAAAAATTAAAAAATATAACAAATTTCGACAAACAAAATGAAAAATATGTGGTATAATAATGTTAATTATACTACTATTTTATCGATAAAATAGATATTAAATTTTAATGCAATTTTTAATGCAACGCCAAAGAAAAGTTATAAAAAACGAAGAAAAACGAAATAAATTAGAAAAAAATAAAAAAACTGAAAAGTGCTTTAAATAACATGTTATAACAAATTATAAAAAATGAAGTGAAAATATAAAAAGTATGTATCCAACAAGAGGAGCCAATAAGAAGTTTCGTCGAACTTTTTGAAAAGCTTGATATAACTAAATTTCAAGACTATCAAAAAGTTTGATGGACACAAAAACTTAACCGTTTCAAAAGAAACGGTCTTTTTTTGACCAAAAATATTGAAAAAAGGAGGTTTTTGTGGTATTATGTTACATATAATTAAACAAGAAATCAACTAGATTTTCCAATAGGTGTATGATATTAAAATTATGATAACTGATCTAAACTATTAAAATGTAGTTAGATTTAGGATTAATAAATGAAACAAAAACGATTATTGGTCAAGCATAGCGTCAGTATGTATTAGTAAGTTTTTAATTGAAAATAACCTAAAAGTTAAGAAACTTATATTTGTATGCAGATATCATTGAAGAAATTGTACATTATTTATAATACAAATGCAAGTTTTAATTGTATTCTAAGTAAAAAGGAAAAAATAAAATGATTAAAAGATATAAAAAAAATGAAATTGATGAATTGGCAGACATACTTAAGAGAGATGGAGTAATTAGTGTTCCAACAGATACAGTTTATGGTATATGTGCTCAGATGAACTCAGTAAAAGCATATAATAAATTAAGGGAAATTAAGAAACGCTCAAGTACTAAGCCATTTCCTATCATGTGTGAAAATAAAAATCAAATACAAGACATTGCCATTGTAGATGAAAAATCTGAAAAGTTAATTCATGCTTTCATGCCAGGACCTATTACTTTAGTTTTAAAGAGAAAATCAGAAATACCTACTTACATTACTAACGGAAAGACAACTATTGCAGTAAGAATGGCTACTTCAGAAGTATTGAAAGAGTTAATTAGAAAAACAGCAAGTCCACTTTTTATGACTAGTGCTAATCAAGCTGGAGAAGCTATATGTACTAATTTAGATGAAATAGAAAAAGCATGTCCAACTTTAGATGGAATATTGGAAGGTTCAATATTTTTTAACCAAGGAAGTACAATAATAGATTGTACTCTAGATGAAGTAAAGATTTTACGTGAAGGTCCTATTTCAATAGAACAAATAAAAGAAGCTATAAAAAAAAATCTTAAGCCATGATTATGTATTACGTGTTTTTTTAAATATGCACAATACTGTATTTGTGATGTGAGTACAAATACGTTGCTTGCTAAATTAATATTTTTAGGCTGTACTCCCACTTAAGTGATTATTAAGAGTTCCTTTTGTAAACATTATCATATATTCTGCTTTTCAATAGTTTAGTCAAAAAAATTCCAACTCTTAAGAGTTGGAATAAGATTTTGTGTTCATCAAATTTTTTATAGTCTTAAAATCAAATTATTTCAAGGTTTTCAAAAAGTTCGATGAAAAATGTCTGTGGTACGAACAACGTAGATATCTACAACTTTTTTTCACACCCTTAACGATTAATACAAATATCAATCAATTTATTGTTTTTACTTTAACATAAAATTTATAAACATTCAAGTATTTTTGACAAAATTTTTTGTTGATAAATGTATAAATTCGTGATAGTATTTATATATACAAGAGGTTAGGAAGTGATTTAGTGGAAAAAATAATAAATAAAATTTTAAAACAGAATACGACTTTATTTGGAATTAATCCTAAAGTAGAAAAAATCAATGTAGGATTTACTAATACCATATACAGTATAGATGATTCTTTTATGGTTAAAATTTGCACTAATAGTGATAATGAAAATGCATTTCAAAAGGAAATTGAATTTTATAAAACAAACAAAGAAAATAATTTAATTCCAAAATTGTATTATTCAAGTACTGATAAGAAGTATATTCCGTATTTTTATGAAATTATAGAAAAAATAGAGGGTGTTTCTTTATACAATGTATGGCATACTTTTAATGAAACACAAAGAGAAGAAATTATAAAGCAACTATGTATTGCTATGAAATGCATTCATAGTAATATTGGTGAAAGTTATGATTGGACAAAAAGAATAAAGGATCAATTTTTATCATTATATGAAAAAGCAAAACAACTTAATATATTTAGTGCAGAAGAACAAACACTTCTTGACTATACATATACAAAGTTTGGAAATTATTTAAAATCTAATGATTTTGTTTTTATTCATAATGATTTACATTTTGATAACATCTTCTTTAATGATGGTAAAATTAAATTAATAGATTTTGAAAGGTCAATGTATGCACCTAGAGATTTTGAACTAGATATTCTTTATAGAATGATTAGAAAACCTTGGAAATTTGCTAGTGAAGAAACTGAGCCATACACCAACTTAAGTGATTACTCAAAAATAATGTCATATATAGAAAAATATTACCCAGAGTTAGTTAATATTCCAAATCTTTATAAAAGACTAGCTATTTATGATATAGTATATTTTTTGAAACACTTAATACAATATCCAAATATAAAAGAATTGAAAAATGATGTTTTATTAGCTACTAAAAAGGTAGCATTAAAAGGCGAAATAAATTGACAATTTGTAAAGGAGTCAATTATGTTTCCAAAAATTATAAATGAATATGTAAAAAATCTTACATGTAGTATTGATACAATAGGTCGCAGTGAAGACAAAGTATATATTTTTGAAGACAAATACATCTTAAAAGTTTCTCAAGATAATAAAAGATTATTAAGAGAAAAAGAAAGATTAGATTATCTTACTATCAACAATATACCAGGAAGTAAGAGTATTTGTTATATAGAAGAAAATAATAAATGTTATTATTTAAGAACTTGTATTAATGGAGATAGTTTAATTATTGAAAGATTCATAAATAATCCCAACTTATTGGTAGACATTTTAGTTAAAGTAATAAAGGTATTAAGAAGTTTAGATAATTCAAAATGCCCATTTAAATCAATGGATAATATTGGAAATAATTTTATTCATGGAGATTTATGTTTACCTAATATATTCGTAAATATAAACAATGAATTTATTGGTTTTATTGATGTAGAAAATTCAGGACTTGGTGATAAGTGGTATGACTATTCATGGCTATTATGGAGTTTAGAATATAATTTAAAATCTAATAAATATAATAACATCTTATTAGAAAAACTTAAATTATCATTTAACAAGGAAAAATATAATATGTATATTCTAGAGGACTACCGTTAAGCTTATTTATAATAAATAGTAAAATAGAAATATAATTAAAGTGAATTAAATTTGATAAAACCGGCTGATGACCAGTAGTTTACTACTGGTCATCTTTCATAGCAATTTAACTGAAACTTATGTCCCTTTCATAGCAATCTGTATTGATTACTTTCTAATACTATGATACTATATTTTATTCCAAAAGTCAATGATTTATGCGTTAAAATTTGCTTTTAATTAGCCTTTTTATTACCTAACTCTATTGATATTTTCTCTGCTATTGCATTCATATCACTACCATCTAATGTACCGATAGTACCAGAAAAATTAACTCTTAAAATACTGACTTTTTTCATTCTAGTAATTCTAGCCCATCTAAGCATATTTCTAAATCCATTTATTTTAGAAAGTTCGATAATTTCAGCAATAGCTTCTTTTTGTTTTTGACATTCTTCTTCAGTTGTTCTTTTATCTTTCAAATCTTGTTCTATTTTTACATATTCAGGTGGCTTTTTTGAAGAAATTGGAACTACAAATAAATCAGTATCAAAGTTTTTCAATATAACAGCTGGATGCATTCCACCAAATTCATTTCCTATATTAAATCCAAAGTCTAACCAAACAACATTACCTCTCTTAAATAAAACATATTTCATTAATTTCTTAACATCGTCTATTGATATTTTAGTATTGCTAAAAGTATATTTATTTTCTTTATAATTATAATTTCTATTGATGACATTTTTTATAGTTTTATTAGATTTATTAAATGTATATTGTGTAATAACGTATTTAGGAAGTGTATAAGTTATAACATTTCTATAAATATAATTATCGTCTTTCTCATTTATAACTTTTTCAGTTTTATCTCTTAACCATGCAAAGTATAACTTTCCACGTTTTTTATCTGCATCTTCTACTAATGCTTTTCTAAAAATTCGTAATTTTTTTAAACATTCCAGATATGTTTTTTTCACTATAATTGCTTTCCTCCTATCAAAGTTTGCTCTATTATATCACATTTTGACATTTTTTCCACAATTTTTAAATAATTTATTAAACATAAATCAATTCACTAAAAACAATTTCTTCTGCTTGTACTTTAATAGAGTTCATAGTACCAACCCAATAAAGCATATCAGTATTTTTAATATGTTCGGTTAAATCACTTTTTGATTTTAATTCACTAATAATCTGTTGTACTCTATTATCTGCCGTTTCTTGTATTTCTTTTAGGTGTGCATTTAATGTTCCGTCCATAAGTATTACAGTATAATCAGCTTTTTTGTGTTCTTTCAAGTATTTTAATCTAATTCTTCCATATTTATTTGAAACAAGTTTTTCTTGTTTATGCATTGCTAGGTTTGGTATATAATAATTCCCCTCTAAATGATATTCAATGCTTGTTTTTTCATCATTTTTTGTTTTTGATAATTCATTATTCATAGCTTTTTTCCTCCTTTTAAAATCTGGTATCATTATTTTTCTTTTTATTCTTGTTTTAATTTTTCCTTTTCAGTTTGTAACCTTCTATAATCTTGTCTTTAGTAGATAGTTCATTTTTTAAACTGTCAATTTCATTTTGGCTAACACTCATTAAAAGCCTTGAAATCATTTTCCCATTTGCAGTTGTAGTATTTATTTCATCATTTGCACAGTCAAGATAAGCATTATTTTCGTCTAAAAAAGTTATTAGTTTTTCCCAGTCACATATACTTCTGGTTATTCTGTCTAGTTTTAGAGCAACAATAGTATTTATCTTTTTAGCTTTAATATCAGCTTTTAATCTTTCAAACTCTGGTCTATAATTACCAGTTTTAGCACTTATTCCAGCATCTTCGTAATAGTCTATTATCTCATAACCCTTAAACTTACAAAAAGTTTCTAATCTTTCTCTTTGCTCTGTAAGACTAAATCCCTCGCGGGCTTGGTCTTCGGTGGAAACTCTCATATACAATCCACATTTTTTCTTTTCTTCGTTCAATTTTAAAACCTCCAATCTAGCAAAAAAGAGACATCAAAGATATAAATTTAAGTCGCTGTTTTAGACATTCTCAAATTCTAGTTCTTGCTTAATTATCTTCATTTTTCGCACCATCTTTTCATTTGGATGATTTTAATATTGTTTTTAAGCAACAAAAAAATCAACCAGATTTTATTTTCTGATTGATTTTGTATCTCTCTGTTCTATAAAAAGTTCGAACAGATACGTCGTTGGTGCCTTGAACTGGAATCGAACCAGTGACACAAGGATTTTCAGTCCTTTGCTCTACCAACTGAGCTA
>CANRSN010000017.1 GCA_947642455.1 uncultured Clostridiaceae bacterium | reverse complement strand
GAATTTATTACCTTCACCAGAAGAGATAAAGAAGAGATTAGAAGGATTGGAATAAACTAAAGGGGAGAAATTTATGGATACAGATATGACAAAATTAATTTTGGAATTAATTATAGCAATTATAACTTTTTTAGCAGGTTTTGCTGGAGGAACATTTTATACTAAAAAGAAATACAACATAAATAAACAAAAAAATCGTAGTTTTAGCATAGGAAACAATAATACAATAAAACAGGAGAATATGAACAATGGAGAAAGTAAATAAAGAAGAAAATCAAAGTAATATAGCACAATTTATAGGAAATAATAACACAATAGAACAAAATAATTATAATAATCAAGTAACTATTGATTCCGATTTTTTGTTAGAAATGACTAAAAAACAACATAAATTATATCCATATTTTTTTACAGGAATTTTAAATAATGAGAAACAAGATAGTTTTATTGTCATAAAAATAAAATTTGTAGTTAGCAACATAAATGAAGAAAATAATAGTGCTGATATACAATTCAATTTTAATTTCAATATAAATAGTAGATATAAGGACAATTTAGATGCTAATATTATGTTCTATAAAATACTATTAAATATAGCAGAAGGAAAAGACATGTATATGAAATTTATTGATAATCCAAATAAAAGCTTGATTGGAAGATTACCAATAAAAGATGATGTTACTATTCTAAAAAATACCATTAAATTTTGTGAAGTATTAAAAAAGATAAATACAACATTTAATCTAAATTTAACTAGAACAGATAAATATACAAAGTCAGATTATGATAGTATAAGATTTTTAGAAAAAATTTTAATGTCAAAAAATTTAGATAAAGAAAAGCAAATAGTATTAAGTTTAGATGCTAGTAAAGTAAATAAAAAAATATAAAAAAATTGATAAATAAAGAAAGTAGCAATATAGGAGAAGTAAGAGAAAATATAGTTGTTCCTTTATTAGAAAATAAATTGCATATTAGTAAAATAATAAAAATATATACTAATTATATTGTAAAAAATAAAAATGAATTAATTAATGATATAAGCTCCTATATTGAAGATGATACATTAAATGTGATTTTAATTCCTAGAAATGATTATATTGATATAGAAACAAGATATGAAATATAAATTTAGAGGAGAAGTGTTATGGATTTAGAATTGATAAAAAAATTAAACCATTTTAATGTATATGCTAATTTAGGATTTCAATTTGATGGAATAAATAATTTTGAAAAATACAAAATTACATATCACAACAAAATTAAGGACTATTGGTACAACTTTATTACGGACATAAAAGCAAATAATAAAGAAGAATTTGATAAAAGATAAAATTATATTAGATGCAAGTAGTAAAATGAAAGCAAAAAATAGAGATGTTGCTATTGCTATATTACCATATATGGAAGAAATTTATAATAAGAGAGAAATATTTTTTGATAATAGCTATGAAATGGTTTCAAATGAAGTATGGCAAATTTTCGATAATTTCGAAGAGCTAAATAATATTAAAAGTAAGTGTGATTTAAATGTGAAATTAGAGAAAACAACAAATATGAAATTATATAGTGAGGAAATGATAAAAGCATATCAAACAGGAGATAAAGATGATCCTTATGGAGATTTTGATTCGATATATAAAGAAGTCTATGAAAGCTATAAAAAGGTAGAAAATGAATACACAGACGAATTTTTCTTTGCTAAAGTAAATGATGAAATAGTAGGTATTACAAGTGGTGTATATGATAAAGAGATTTATGGCATATATGGACTAGCTGTGAAAAAGGATTTTAGATGTAAAGGGATTGGAAAAGAAATTATAAAGCAACAATTAGAGATGTGCAAAGATAAAAAACTAAAATTAGCATTTTTACAAACAGAAGAAGGATATTATCCAGCAGATACATATAGAAAATTAGGGTTTAAAGATGTATGTACAGAATATTATTATATAAAAAGAGATAAATAGAAGGAGGAAACAAAATGGATAAAAACATAGTAATTATAACAGGTGGAGCAAGTGGACTAGGCTTGGAACTTATTAAACAATTTATAGAGAAAAATTATTTTGTATGTAACATAGATAGAGATTTTGAGAAAATGAAAGTATTAGATAATACATATAGAGAAAACTACAAAGGATTTATAGGAGATATTTCAGATAATGAATCTGTTAAAAATATTATTAATGAAATATCAAATTTAGGAAATATAAACATATTAATTAATAATGCAGGAGAGCCGTCATTTAAGTTGCCTACAAAATATGAAAAAGAGGATATAGATAAATGCTTTAAAGGTTTGCAAGGTATGATTTTATTTTCAACAGAAACTTTAAAAGTAAAAGAAGAAAAAGATTTAAAAATAATAAATATAATGTCATCAGCAGCATTAAGAGGAAACAAACAAGAAGCGGTATATTGTGCTACTAAATGGGGAGAAAGAGGATATACAGAAAGTTTAAAAGTAGCATATAAAGGTACAAGTGTAAAAGTAATAGGAGTATATCCAGGTGGAATAAATACAGAATTTTATAAAAATAGTAGAGATTATGTATCAGAAGAAAAGCAGTCTACATTTATGAAACCTTGTGATGTTGCTAGAACAATCATAGATAATGTAACAAATGAAACTAATTTGACAGTAGCAGATATTATAATTGAGAGAATATTGTGCAATTTTTAAAAGCACAGAATATAGATAAAATTGACTATTTTATACTTACACACTGTGATGAAGATCACATAGGTGGTGCTTACAAAATATTAGACGAATTACAAATAGGAACTTTATATATGCCAAACAAAGAAAATGATACACAAACTTACGAAAGATTATTAAAGGCAATTGAAAGAAATAATGTAAATGTTAATAAAAATCTAAAAGCATCAAAAGAAACACTATACACAATTGGCAATGCTAGTTGGAAAATTTTAAGTGTTGATGCTAAAAACAATCTTAACGATTCTTCAATAGTAACTGAATTAAAATATGGGAATACAAAATATTTATTTATGGGAGATGCTACAACAAGAGTAGAAGAAATGGTTGAATGGGATAAAGTAGATGTATTAAAAGTAGCACATCATGGATCTAATAGTAGTACAAGCCAATTATTTTTAGAAAAAGTTAAGCCTAAATATGCAATAATTTCAGTTGGAAGAGATAATTCGCATAATCTTCCTGATATAGATATAATTGAGCAATTGAAAAACAATAATATTAAAATATATAGAACAGATGAAAATAACACAATTTGGCTTACTAGTGATGGAGCAAAAATTGAGATAAATCCTTTAAAATATAATTTAGATGGAACTGGAAGAAAGCAAGCAATACTATTTGAAAGAAAGTATCGTTTAGCTTTCTTTTTTAATTGCCATGAGTATGAGGTAATTCAGCTCTTCTAACTACATGATATAATCCATCATCTTGTAATTGAAGTTTGATAAATCCATCATTAACTAAGCCATTTAATTCCTGTCTATAAATCATTTCGTTTGGAATATTATATTCTTCATGATTAAAATAACATTGAATATGATTTTTCTCAATTTCGTTAATATCAAGTAATGTGTCTTGCGGTAGTTTTGATAATCTATAAGTAACATCTGACTTAGCTAAATAATCTCGTAATTCATGTATAAAATTATCTACGAAAGTATCTTTTAATTTGGTGTTATGAAGTGATAAATCAAGCTCACGTAAACCATTAGATAAAGAGCTAAAAAAATCGTTCATGAATAAAACCTCCTTTGAAAATAAAAAAATTTTAGAATAAAAACTAAATAGATTATACAATGGATTAAGAGAAAATTCAATAAAATTATAATAAAAATACGTATATTTGTAGAAATTCTTATTATAATATTTGCATTTTCAAATAATTATGATAATATAGACATAACAAATTAAATGGAGGTAATTGGAATGACAAATATTAGATTAGCAAGAAAAGAAGATTTAAATGAGCTTGCTAAAATTTATAAAGACTTATATGGTGAATCAATCTTAAATGAAGATTGGTCAATAGAAAAGTCTTATGGATTATTAAATTTCTTTTACACATTACAATCTGATATTTTTGTTGTAGCTGAAGTAGATGAAAAAGTAGTAGGAGCAGTAATGTCAATAGTTAAACCGTGGCATGATGGTAACCGTTTAATAGAAACAGAAATATTTGTTGTTATAAATGGCGATATCAAAGAGGTATACGAATATTTTGATAAAAAAATAAAGGAGTAGTTTTATGGAAGAAGTTTTTAATTTTTTAAAAGAAAAGACAAAAGTAAATTTTGTTGCAACAATGAATGGAGATAAGCCAAGTAATAGACCTTTTGGTGATCCAGTATTATTTGATAATAAAATATATGTATTAACAAATGCAAAGAAAAATGTAGCAAAACAAATAGAGAAAAATAACAATGTTTGTATAGTAGCATATGATAGTACAGACGACACTTGGATAAGAATCAATTGTCAACTAATTGATGACAGTAATAATACAAAAGCTAAACAAGCAATAATAGACGAATTTGATTGGGCGGAAGAAGCTGGATATACATTAGACAATCCAGATTTTAAAGCATTGTATATGGAAAATGTAGAGGCTACTATTTATGATGTAGATGGTAATGAATTAGGAAAATATATATTTTAAACAAGAATAGAGCAATTTTAAATTTGTTTTCAAAAAGTATTGCCAAACTTAAAATTTTATGTTAAATTAAAAACATAGTTAATAGCAAAAAACACCGATTTGTGGGTACATTATATTTAACAAATAGTTGTTACAAAATTATTTGTAAATTTTAAATTAACTCTTTACTTTTTTGTAACAAGTATGGTAAAATAGATTTATTGAAAAAAAGAGAACTTAGGAGAGTGTATTAAATGGATATCTTAAAAAATGTAATATTAGGAGTATATTTAGTAGTTTGTGTTGCCTTAATAATAGTAGCAACAATGCAAACTAAAGAAAGTCAAGGCGCACCTGAAACAATTACTGGTTCTTCAACAGGAAATTTCTTTGAAAAAAACAAAGGAAGAACAAAAGAAGGAGGACTAAAAAGAATAACAATATTATTAAGTGCAATATTTGCAATATTAGCAATTGTATCAGGAATATTATTTGTAATATAGATTATAATAAGATGTAGTAAACCTTGCTACATCTTTAATAATACATAAATTTGCGTATAAGAGTAAAAAGCAAAAAACTTACAAATTTAGCTATGTCAAAAATCATTATATACCTTTGAAAGGAATGATAGTAGAAATGGAAGAAAGAGAAAAGTTAATAATAGAATTTATGAGTGAAGAAAGCTATGTTCCAATGAAAGCAAAGGAAATTGCAGTATTATTAAGTGTGCCAAAAAATCAATATTCAGAATTAACGGCAACACTTAAAAAATTAGAAGAAGAGTACAAAATACAAAAAAACAGAAAAAATAAATATAGTTTAGTAGATAATGAAAAATTTATAACAGGAACATATAGGGCAAATGAAAGAGGATTTGGCTTTGTAAAAATAAATACAAAAGATTTAAGCAAAAGTCAAGAAATATATGTATCAAAAACAAACACGAAAAACGCATTAAATGGAGATACTGTATTAGTAGAAATATTAGAGAAAACAGAAGTAAAAGAGCATCTAGAAGGTAGAATAGTAAAGATAATTAAACATGAAAAAGACACAATAGTTGGAATTTTTACAAAAAGCAGAAATTTTGGTTTTGTTGTACCAGATGATAGAAAATTTGGAACAGATATATTTATTTCAAAATCAAATATTGGAAAAGCAAAAAACAATGAAAAAGTAGTTGTAAAAATATTAAAATATCCAGAAAAAGGGAAAAATGCAGAAGGTAAAATTATAGAAATTCTAGGAAAAGTAAATCAAGCAGGGGTAGACATGTTATCTTTAATAAAGGAATATAAATTACCATATGAATTTCCAGAACAAGTAATATCAGAGGCAAAAGGTATAAAAGAAGAAATAAGTAAAAAAGACATTCCAAACAGATTAGATTTACGAAACAAAGAAATATTTACAATAGATGGGGAAGATGCAAAAGACTTAGATGATGCAATAAATGTAAAAAAATTAGAAAATGGAAATTATGAACTAGGAGTTCATATTGCAGATGTTAGCTATTATGTAAAAGAAGATTCAAAGCTAGATAAAGAAGCAATAATAAGGGGGACAAGCATATATATGCTAGATAGAGTAATACCAATGCTTCCAAAAGAACTTTCAAATGGAATATGTAGCTTAAATGAAGGAAAAGACAGATTAACAATATCTGTAATAATGGAAATAAATCAAGAAGGACAAATTGTTTCAGCAGATATACAAAAAAGTATAATAAATGTAACAAAAAGGATGACATATACTAATGTATCAAAAATTTTAAAATATATAAATAAGGAGGAGTTGTCTAAAGAAGATATTAAAATAGTAAAACAATATGAAAAATATATAAATCATTTTAAAGAAATGCAAGAAATTGCACAAATCCTTAAGCAAAGAAGAGAAAAACAAGGTAGCTTAAATTTAGATATACCAGAAAGCAAAATAGTACTAGATGAGAATGGTTTTGCAATAAATATAAAAAAATATGAGTTGACATTTGCAAATGAAATTATAGAACAATTTATGCTAACAGCAAATGAAGTAATAGCAGAAAGGTTTTTCTGGTTAGAAGCACCATTTATATATAGAGTACATGAAGTTCCAGATGATGACAAAATAGATGAATTAAATAAATTTTTATACAACTTTGGATACAAAATAAAAGGAAATAAAGATAATATACATCCAAAAGCATTTGCAGAAGTTTTAGAAAAAATAAAGGGAATGCCAGAAGAAAGGGTAATATCAAATTTAATATTAAGGACTTTAAAAATAGCAAAATATGAAAGTGAGAATAAAGGACACTTTGGAATAGCAAGTAAATATTATTGTCACTTTACTTCCCCAATTAGAAGATACCCAGACTTATTTATTCATAGAATTATATCAAATTATATTAGTAAAAATTATAATGTAAGTGATGAATTTAAAAATAAATATAGCCAGCAAGCAACAAAATATGCAGAACAGTCTTCAGAAAGAGAAAAAGTAGCTCAAAAAGTGGAAAGAGATAGTATAGATATTAAAATGGCAGAATTTATGCAAGACAAAATTGGAGAGCAATATGATGGAATTGTTTCTAATATAACATCTTTTGGAATGTTCGTAGAACTTGAAAATACAGTTGAAGGGTTAATTAGGTTTGAAAATTTAGGCAACGAGTATTTTATTTATGATGAGAATAAAAAAAGTTTACTAGGAGAAAGAACAAAGAAACAGTATAAAGTAGGGGATAAAGTTAAAATTGAAGTTATAAATGCTAATAAAATATTAAGACAGATTGATTTTAAAATAGTATAAGATGTACAGTAAGAGTACAATTTGTTACATTTCACAGATTAAAATCAGAATTATGTAAATACTATAGTACTTAAGTGAATGTAAAAACAATTTATTACATTTTTATTACATTTTTCAAATTGGTTGACTACCATTTTTACAAATGATATAATCTAAAAATAAAATGTCGAAAAAGATAAAATATCAAGTAAACTTGGGAGGAAATAAAATTGAAAAATACAAGCAGATTATTAAATATAAGTAAAATAGTAAGTATAATAGCAATATTAACAATAATATCTTATTTAATAATTAACCTTATTAATTGTAATAATGTATATGCAGTCACACAAACAAGAGAGAATTTATCAGACAAAATAAATAACTATCCAGGTTATGCAGAATTAATTAATAAACTAAAGGCGAGTCATCCAAACTGGAATTTTAGAATTTTATATACAGGGTTAGATTGGAATCAAGTAATAAAAAATGAAGCTACACATGGAAGAAACTTAGTTTCATCTAGCAAAACAGGAGCTTGGGTGTGTTCAGTATGTGGAAATAAAAGCTATGATACAGGTTGGAAATGTGCATCAGAGGCAACAATAAGTTATTATATGGATCCAAGAAATTCTTTAAATGAAGATTATGTTTTTCAATTTGAGGCATTATCATTTAATGAAAGTATACAAACAATAGAAGGTGTAAAAAAGATCTTAAGTGATGTAGGGTATATGCAAGGAAACACTATTACATATACAAAAACAGATGGAAAAACAGGAACAATTAATAAATCATATGCACAAGTAATAATGGAAACTGCAAAAGAGGCAAATGTAAGTCCATATCATTTAGCAGCGAGAATAAGGCAAGAACAAGGTGTTGGCAATACACCAGGAGTTCTTGCAAGAGGTACATATCCTGGATTTGTAGGTTATTATAATTTTTTCAATATAGGAGCTTCAGGAAATGGGGAAGCACAAGTAATACAAAATGGATTAACTCGTGCAAAAAATAATGGATTAACAGATCCTGAAAAATCAATAAAATATGGAGCTAAATTTATAGCAGAAGGGTATATTTCAAAAGGACAAGATACAGCATATTTACAAAAATTTGATGTAGACAATACAGATGGAATTATGTTTTACCACCAATATATGCAAAATGTTTCTGCATCAAAAAGTGAAGGTACAAGAGCAAGAAATTCATATAATAGTTTAGGTTTACTAAATGCAAGTATAGATTTTATAATTCCAGTATATGAAAACATGCCAACTACAGCATGTGCACAACCAGGTTCAGATACAATAGTTACACAAGATGTAAAAGTAAAAGGTACTAATGTTAATGTAAGAGAAGGAAAAAGCTCATCTTCAAGGGCTATTGCAACAGTAAATACAGGTGATGTTTTATTAAAAATAGAAGTGGCAACCTCAACTCAAGGTGGATACTATTGGGATAAAGTAGTTTTACCAAATGGTCAAAAAGGGTATATTGCACGTAGTTATATTGTAAATATTGCAGATGTTACAAATTGTAATGACTCAGTCATAGCCAATACAGCAGTTAATTTAAGAAATGGTCCAGGAACAGATGGAACTATAGTTGTTACTACTTTAGTTGAAGGGCAGGCTTGTACAAGAATAGAACAAGGAAAATATAACTTAAATGGCTATATATGGGATAGAGTAGTCTTATCAGATGGGAAAAAGGGCTATGTTGCAAGGAACTACTTAAATGCCTCTAATGGAGGAACAAATACAAATAATGGTTCAGAATTAGTAAAGGTAATTTGTCCATCTGGATTAAAAGTGAGGTCAGCACCAGGCACAGACAAAACCATGTCTAAGTACTTAAATAAAGGTGAAGTTGTAACAAGAATACAAAAAGATGTATCAAGAGCAAATGGATATGTTTGGGACAAAATTGTTACATCTGATGGTATAACAGGATATATAGCAAGAGGAGATAGTTCAGGAGCATACATTGAAGTAGTACAAAGTAACACACCTACACCACCAACTGAAGTAGAAAAGATAGAAGAATTTAAAATAGAAGAAGAAAAATTAATAGGTACACCAGATCTAACAATAGAATATGTAAAAGGGAAAAATGCTGGAAAAAATATTGTAATTAAAGATAGTAAAGGTAAAGTTGTAGAAACAGGAAATATAGGAACTGGTTATAAAGTTACTATAGACAAAAAGGAATATACAGTTGTAAAATATGGTGACACAAATGGAGATGGAAGAGTAAATTCAGCAGATGCTTTAGATATTTTAAAACAAAGTGTTCAAATGATAAATAAAACAAATGAATATTTAGAAGCAATGGACACCAATAAAGATGGAAAAGTAAATTCAGCAGATGCCTTACTTGTTTTAAAAAAGGCAGTTGGACTTTCACAAATAGCATTATAAGAATGGAGAATAAAAGGTTGAAAAAGAATTACAATTTTTTTCCAACCATTTATGTCTTAAGAAAGGAATGTAATTAAATATGAGAAAAAAGATATTAAAAATAGTACCAATACTTATAATTTTGATTTTAGGAATATTAACAATAAAAGTAAATGCAAGTTATAGAAGTAATGATCCTACAGTAGAATCAGGAGGAACCTTTTCAATAACAATAAGTTCTACTGAAAAAATAGAAAACTTTGATGCAAATCTTACAGGGTATTCTGGTTTAACATTTGTAAGTTGCAGTGGTGTAGATAATACTGTAATAGTTAATAATGGAAAATTATCAGGAGCTACAATTGGAGGCTATACAACTTTAGGAACATATACATTTAAAGCACCAGAAGTTACAGAGAAAAAAACATTTAAAGTATCATTTAATATAAATGGGACTACAAATACATCAACAGTAACAGTAAATCCAAAAACAGTTACACCACCACCAACTACTACACAGCCACCTTCAACTACAGAAAAGCCTTCAGAGAAACCTACTACTCCAAAAGTTACATCAGTACAAGGGAAATATACAGATGTAAATGAAACTGTATATGCAACAGGAAGTATAAATGTTAGAAAATATGATTCAACAGAAGATGGAAGTAGTGTAGTAGGAACATTAAAAAAAGATGAAGCAATAGTAAGAACAGGTGTAGGCAATAATGGTTGGAGTAGAGTTCAATATAAAGGAGCAGTTGCATATATTAGCAGTAGGTTATTAACAAAAACAGCACCACAACCAGAAGAACCTCAAAACAATACAAACACAGTTGCAAATACAATATCAAATGAGATAACAAATACAATATCAAATGAAATAACAACAAATACAATAACAAATGAGGTAGGAATAGTAGATGAAAACTTTGATGATTCAGCAATATTAAAATTAAAATCATTGAAAATAAAAGGTGCTGATATATCATCAGTATTTAGTCCAGATATATATGAATACAAAATACATATGGAAACAGGAAGAAAATTGGAAATAGAAGCAATAGCAAATCAAAGTGATGCAACAGTAGAAATATTAGGCAATGAAGATTTTGAAGGTGATGAAAACTTAGTAACAATCATATTAAAATCTGCAGATGGCTCACAGACATGTACATATCAAATTATTGTAACATTAGGAGAAGTATCAGAGCAAACAAATAGTGAAAATGAAATTGATATAATGTATATAGCATTAGCTGTAATAATAGGTCTAATAATTGTTATAACAATAGTAATAATAGTACTAAAAGTAAGAGCTAGAAAAAATGAAGATGATTTATACGATGAAGAAAATACAATATTTAATTATGATAAAGAAGTAGGAATAAATGAAGAAGATGATGATGACAAAAGAAAAAAAGGAAAACATTTTTAAAATTGAATAATTACAAAAAAATAAGATAGAATACATAAAAATCTATCTTATTTTTTTATAGGACTTATTTTGTTCTATACGAAGACTATTCTTATCTAATAAAATTTGTTTTAATAGATTTTTCATAAGTAGGTTTATTAATACCATTAGAATGAGAAAAATTGGTACATTTTAGAAAATAAGACATATTTTGTGCGAGATTTCGCATTGTTTGTAAACCTTCTAAGTCTTGCATAGCTTCTTGTCTATTAGTACCATGAATTTGATTCCAATAAGAGCTTCCAACAACAAACATATTACTAATAAGAGCATATTTATTAATTTGATCAAAAGTAGCAGTTGCACCACCTCTTCTACAACTTACAACACTAGCGAAAGCTTTTCCAGCAAATAGATTTCCTCTCCCATAAAAGACTCTATCTAAAAAAGAAGTTAAATTTCCACTAGAGCTTGCAAAATGAACAGGACTGCCAAAAACAAAGCCATCTGCAGAAGGAACCATATCTAAAAAAACATTTACTTTATCATCCATAAAGCATCTATTATTTGTATTAAGACAGTGATTACAACCAATGCAACCACCAATAGGTTTGTTACCAAGCCAAAAAATTTCAGTTTCAATATCGTTTTTTTCTAAAATTTTTGATACTTCTTCTAAAGCTAAGTTAGTGCATCCCTCTTTATGAGGGCTGCCATTAACAAGTAGAACTTTCATATAAATCATTCCTTTCAAATTTAGTATAGTCAAAATTATAACATAAATAAATGTAATTATAATAAATTCAAATTTTGAAAAAAAATGCTAAAATCCTAAAAATTTCTAACGTAAAAATTCAAAAAAAAGAAATAATAGTATTATAAACAAAAAAGGAGGAAAATTTTTATGAAAAAAATAGTGAGCATTATCACAGCTTTTATTATATTATTTATGATGACATTTACAATAAAAACATATGCAGCAGCATTAGACACAATTGATATTACGGTGGACAAACAAATAGTACATCCAGAGGAAAATGTGACTGTAAATATAGAATTTGGAACACAATTGGGAGCATATACATTTGATATTGCATATGACAATAATTTATTAGAATATGTTTCTGCAGAAGGTGGAACAGCAAATGACACAGGTACGAAAGTAAGAGTATACTATTATGATCAACAAGGAGGAATAGCACCACGAAGTAACATGTCTATAACATTTAAGGGAAAACAAGGAATTATAACATCAAATCCAACAGAGTTTAGTATTACAGCAGAAGGACTAGCAAATCCAGATGCATCAGTAAATTATGATGACATTACAATACCAATTATAAAAAATGTAACAGTAGAACCAATATATGAAGATTATAAAATAGCATTAACTTATGAAGGTGAAATTATAAAAAATGAAGAAAAAAATATGAAAATAGCAATAACATCACCATTAGGAAAAAATTATGAGCATACAAGAATATTAGCAGAAGCAACAACTCCAGCAGGTGCAACTGTAAAATTATTAGGAACAGATACACAAGGTCTAGAACATGACATTATACAAAGTGGATGGGGAGATGCAGCAGGAGACTCAATTGGTGGAAAAGATGTAAAAAAAGAATTAAATGTTAGAGGTTTATTTACGGTAGCAGGAGATTATAGTATAAAATTGAAAATAATAGATAGAGACAATTCAGATGCAGAAATTGCAAGCCAAACGTTTACAGTTCCAGTAAAAGAAGAGCATACACAAACACCACCACCACAAGAAAACACACCACCAATACAAAATAATGTACCACCTACAACAAGTGGAACAAATACAACAAACAATGGAGCAAGTAACAAACCACAAAACTTACCAAAAACAGGTAATACAGTATACTATATAGTAATGCCAATATTGGCAATATTAGTATTTGCATATGTTTTATTAAAGAAAAAGGAAAAATAAATATTAAGTTGCCTGAAACATATATAATGTGTTAAGTATAGGAATTGAAATATTTTTAACTAACTTGTTATGCAAAGTAAATTATATATATTTCAGGCTATAATTTTTAAAATTAGTATGTTACATAGAAAGAGGAAATATTATGGGAAGAAGAATATTAAAAAGAAAAATGGAAAAAATGAAAATAATAAGAAAAATAAGAATTATAATATTAATACTTATTTTAGGAATAATAGTAAATATAGGTATGGGAGTATATAAAGAAAATAAATTTAGAATGGAAAATAAAACAGAGATAACGCAAAATATTATAGTAGAGAAAGTAGAGCAGGAGATTCCTATAATTATAGAAAGAGTGGATATTCCGTCAACATATAAGGGATTTGAAGTTTCAGCAAAATTGGAAATACCAAAAATAAAATTAGAGACATATGTATTAGAAAATTATGAAGAAAATGGAATGAAAGTATGCGTTTCTAAGTTTTGGGGACCAAGCCCAAATGAAATAGGTAATTTTTGTATAGCAGGTCATAATTATGAACAAGAAAGAATGTTTAATCATTTAATAGACTTAGAAATTGGGGATGAATTGTATTTGTCAGATAATATAAATGGAAAAAAAACCTATGCTATATATGACATTTACAAAGTTAAACCACAAAATACAGCACCTATAGAGCAAGAAACAAAAGGGGAAAGAATAGTTACTTTAATAACATGTGTAAATTACTCAAGAAATAGGCTTATTGTACAAGCAAGAGGAATTGAGTAGTATATATCTTTTTTAACTAGATTTGTGCCTTGAGGAAGGAATGATATTAAATATGAAATATAAAAAAATCTTTGTATTTATTATATTTGTAGCAATTATATTAATAAATAGTAAAGTTTTAGCAGATGACAGAAGAGAGGGGATAGAGAGTTTTCCTGAAAGTTATAGACCATATTTATATGAATTGCAAAAAAGACATCCAAATTGGAAATTTACAGCATTATATACTAATTTAGATTGGACATATGTAATAAATAATGAAAATATTTTTGGGAAAAATTTAGTACCAAAATCATATTCAGATAGGTGGAAAAATACTGATCCAGACAAATATAATGTAGAAGTAGATTCAGGATGGGTAGATTCTTCTAGAAGAGCGGTTGAATATTGTATGGATCCAAGAAATTTTTTAAATGAAGTTAGAATATTTCAATTTGAAAGTTTATCATATGATGAAAAGACTAATAACATAGATGGTATTGAGAAAATTTTGTATGGAACTGAATTTTATAATAGGATTGTAGAATATGTTGATAGTAGTGGAAATAATATAACAATGACAAATAAATATTCAGATTTGATTTTGTCAGCTGGAGTAAATTCAAGAGTAAGTAGTTATCATTTAGCATCAAGAATAAAACAAGAAGTAGGACCTTTTTTGTCACATAGTTCAATTAGTGGAAGAGTACCTGGTTTTGAAGGATATTACAATTTTTATAATATTGGAGCGACAAGTTCAGCAGAGCCAAATGGGGCTATAAGAAATGGATTACAATATGCTAAAGATGGTAAAGGAGCAAGTCAGGCTACTAAAGATAAATATTTGATTCCATGGAATGACAAAAATAAGGCAATAACAGGAGGAGGAATTTTTATTGGTTCAAGTTATATACATTTAGGACAAGATACAGTTTATTTACAAAAATTTCATGTAACTAGTAGTAGTGGTGGTCAATTATTTTGGCATCAGTATATGACGAATGTATTGGCTCCATATAGTGAGTCTAGGTCAATATATAATGGGTATGCAAATACTGGAATTCTTGATAGTTCAATGTCTTTTATAATTCCAGTATATAATAATATGCCAAGAGTTCCAATGGAAAGTCCTAATATTTTGGAAAGCGATTTTTCTTTAGATGATACGCAGGTGTATGCAGATGTAATAAATACATTAAATGTAAGATCAGGACCATCTACTTCATATGAAGTATTAACATCTATAGATAGAACAGTTACAATGACTAGAATTGCTAAAGGTAAGCAATCAGGGGAACTATGGGATAGAGTGAGACTACCAAATGGAATGATAGGGTATGTTTTCCAAAATTATCTGAAAGAAGTTCCAAAAAGACAAATAGAACAAATAAATGTATCTATTGACAATCCTGTCATAAAAAAAGGAGAAGTTAAAAAGTTAAATGTACAGATTTTACCAGAAGAAGCAAAAGATAATGAAGTAGAATATAGTTCAAGCAATAGTGGAATTGCAAGTATAGATAGTAGTGGAAATATAATGGGGATTAGATCAGGGAAAACAGCTATTACAGTAAAATCTAAAGAAAATGATGTTTCTGGAAGTATTGATATACAAGTATATACACCTGTAACAGATTTACAACTTGGTATAGAAAGTTTAACATTGCAAATGGGTGATAGTTATATATTAAAACCTATTATTATACCAAGTGATGCAAGTAATATGAATATAAAATATGAATCAAGTAATGTAAATATTATAAATGTTGATAATTTAGGGACTATAACAACAGTAAATGAAGGAAAGGCAAAAATTATATTAACTACTCAAGACGAAGGAATAAGCAAAGAAGTAGAAGTTTTAGTTGTTCCAAAACTTGAAGAAGGTGATGTAATATTTGAAGAAGGTTTGAAAGTAGATGAAAATGAAATTACAGGTTTTGATATTGAAAATTTGAAATCAGTAGAAATAAAAAAGAAAATAAATAGTAAATATAATATAGAAATATATAGTAATAAAGGAGAATTATTGACAGATGAGCAAATTATAACAACAGGAAGTAAAATCAGATTAATAGATGAAAATGATGTAATAAAAATGGAATATATAACTATTATATATGGAGATGTAAATGCAGATGGTAAAATTAATAGTTCAGATTTATTAGTATTGCAAAGACATATATTAGAAATAGAAATGTTAAATGGAGTATTTTTAAAAGCAGGAAATATTAATAAAAATGGAAAAAATCCATCTTCATTAGATTCACTATTAATACAAAGACATATTTTAGAAATTAAGTTTATAGAACAATAAAGCTAATACTGTTTAAATTTTCTAGTAAGATTTAATGTGTGAGAATTTAGGGAAAGGGGAAGAGAAGCTTTATGAAAAGAATTATAGTTTTAGGAATTCTAATTTTGTGTGTAAGTTTTAGTGTATGCCTTGCACAGTCTGATATGCAAATAATATTAAATAAAACTATTATAGAAAAAGATGAAGAAGTAGAAGTAATAGTAAATATTAAAGATACTTTTGTAGCCACTTTTACAATGGAAATATATTGGGATAATACAAAGTTAGAGTATGTAAAAGGACCAGAGAATTCAAACAAAGTAGATAATAAAATTTTATATACTTGGGTAAGTAGTACTGGTCAAAATGTAAGAGAAATAGATATAGGAAGTTTTGTATTTAAAGGAATTGAAGAAGGAAAAACAGGTTTTATAGTTACAGGAGAATTTTATAATGAAAATGGCGAAAAAATAGAAATAAATAATGGCAATATAGAATTACAAATAGGGAAAATTGAAGTAGAAGCAAATGAGAGTGAGCAACCAGAAACTTCACCTGATAATGCAGATTTGAAAGTTTTACGATTAAATCATGAAGGAATTAGTCCAGATTTTGATAAAAATATAAAAGAATATTATTTTGTTGCTGATGATAATATAAATAGTTTAGAGGTAACAGCTATTCCAGAAAGTAAAGATGCAAATGTTATAATAACAGGAAATACTAATTTTAAAATGGGGTCTAATACTATAAATATAGAAGTTCAGTCAAAAGACAAAACAAAAGTAGAGATATATAAAATATATATAACAAAAACTAAAAATATAGAAATGGCAAATGCAAATTTAGAAAACTTAGCAGTAAGGCAAGGTATGTTAACTCCACCTTTTGATTTTAATATTACTAAATATTTTATAGAAGTAGCAAATAATGTGGATAAATTAGATATTTTGGCTATTCCTCAAAAACAAAATGCAATAGTAAAGGTTAGCGGAAATGAGAATATAAAAGTAGGAGAGAATAAAATTGAAGTTGTTGTTTCTGCAAGTGATGGTATTACTATTAAAAAATATGAAATAATAGCATATAAAAGAAATGAAGTAGAAGAGCTTCAAAATAAGGAAGAGCAAAAAGCTCAGGCACAAAAACTCTCTGCTATTTTAGAACAAAACCAAAATGAAACACAAATTAGTGGAGATATCATACAACAAGAAAATAATTTTGCTTTTATTATTGGTGGTATAATTGTTTTTACTATAATTGTAATTTTAGTAATTATATATAAACGTAGAAAAACACACTGAACAGCAAAAAAGAGTACAATTTGTTACAATTCATAGTTTGAAAATTAGAAGCCAATAGGCAATATAATATTTATTTTGTCGAAGTTTTTTACTGGCTTCGTGGGTAGCTCTGGGTCATGTCCGCTGTGGGAGCTTCCCTGCGCAAAACTTCTAAAAATAAATATTATATTGCCTACATAGATACTTAATATCTATGAATTGTAACAAATTGTACTCTTTTTGCTACACACTAAGCAAAATACTTGTAAAATGTAGTAAAAAGTGTTACAATATAAATAGATGAAAATAAAAAAATGCAACGTGCAGTAGGCACAAGGAGGAGCAAAATGAAAGTATTTGTAGGAATTCTTATTGCAACATTAATTTTTAGTATAATTTATTCAATGTATATGGTAGCTCATCGGAAATTTTTTGCAGGAGCAATAATGCAGGGGTTTGTAGGAGAAAGGCTACCAAAACTTTTAGTAATGTGTATGTGTACTATTGCAACTTGGTTTTGGAGTACAATAATGTTATTAATGGTTATTGCAATTGTTAGACTAATATATGGTATATAACCAAGGGATTCTTAACAAAAAATTAACTTTGGTGTTAGCAATATAAAAAAATGAGATAAGGAATAATAATTTATACCTTATTTCATTTTTTTAAACAATAGGAAAGCATACTGATTTTTCCTATTGTTTAAGAGCTTTACTAACATTGTGCACAAATTTACAAAAAGCCAAAGAGAAAAGTTGAAATTATGCTAATTTAAAGTTTTTTCGATTTGTTCATACTTTCTTTTTTGGGTTAAGAGGCATAACGTTAATAGTTTCATTATTAGAATAAATAACCATGCCAGGTTTACTGCCAGAAGGTTTACGTACATATTTAATTTTACAATAATCTACAGGTACATTTGATGAGAGTTTGGCTTTGCTGTGAAAAGCTGCAATTTTGCAACAGCTGATAATAGTATTTGTAGATACTTGTTTTCCATTACATTTAAGAAGAACATGACTACCTCTTATATCTTTAGTATGAAACCATAAATCTTCATTTTTACCCAGTTTAGTAGAAATGTAATCATTTTGTTTGTTGTTTTTACCAACAAACACAGTATAGCCATCAACAGTATAAGTGATAGGTTCATATTCATTATTTGATTTCCTTTTATTCATTTTATTTTGTTTAATTTTAGAATCATTTTTTTTGAAGTTATTATATTCTTGCAAGATGCTATTTTCAGAGATTTCTTCGTAAATTTCATCTATGTCTTCAATACTGCTACAATTTTCAAGTTCATAAATAATACTTTCAATATAGTCTAATTCTTTTTCTGCTTCTTGTTTTTGAAGACTCACAATTTCTAAAGCATTTTTTAGCTTGTGATATTTTTTAAAGTACTTTTTAGCATTTAATGAAGGAGAAATCGCCTTATCTAAAGGAATTTCAATAGAATTATTATTATCATAAAAATTTTCTAAAGTGATTGAAGATATATTTTCATTTGGATTTATTTGATACAAGTTAGCAGTAATCAATTCTCCATATATGCGATATTTATCCATATTTTCACAATCTTTTAGTTTATGATTTATGTTTTCAATTTTTTTAGAAATCTTTTTTAAATTTACAAGCATTAGTTTTAATAAACTATTTCTATAATTTATTAATAAATCATGAGATTCTTTATTAAAGTAGAAATCATCTATAAAGAAATTTGTTTGCAATAAATCTGAGGTAGGCAGGTCAGAAATAACAAAATCATTATTTGTTGTAATACATGATGATTGATTAATATTTTCTATAATATTTTTTATAGAAGAATACAAAACTAATATATCTGAAGTAGAATATTCTGTGTCAGATATATTTAAACTTTCTAGTCTGTTTAATATAAAAGCTCTACTTATACCAATAAATAAATCTGGGATTATATTTGATAGAGTAGAATTATTTCTTTGATTAATTATATTTAGAAAATCTTGACTAGATGTTTCTAAAAAGTTATACTTTTCAGAAGTTGGTAAACTATAGAAGTGTGCTGGTAAAATGTCTCTATAGGAGTTAGATGTTATATCTAGATGCCTTAAACTATCTATTATAATTTCTTTATCATTTAAAAGAATTATATTACTATGTTTACCCATCAGCTCAACTACTAACTTTTTTTTAGTAAAATCGTTTAGCTCATTATAACCTTCTAAATCAAGATATACAATTCTTTCTAATCCTTTTAGAGTTATATTTGAGATTTTAAAGCCTATTAAGTGTTTTCTTAATAACATGCAGAAATTTGGAGCATGTATTGGATTAGGCTTAGAGTTTGTTGTAAGGTGTATTCTGTAGTTAGTAGAAATATTTAAGGTTAAAGCATAGTTTTTACCATTATTGTAAATACCTAGTATGATTTCGTTTTTGCTAGGTTCATATATTTTGTTTATTTTGCCATTTTTTAAGTTATTATTTAATTCGTAAACTATTTTTTTTGTAACAATACCATCAAATGCCATAGTTAAATTTCCTTTCCTTTGAGAATTTAAGTTGATTTTAACATAAAAATATCTAAATATCAACCTTGACATTTTATGTTAATCATGATACTATTATAATGTAGTCTTATACAATAATATAAGAAAGGGAGAGATGCATATGGAATATATTGATGTTCTCGATGAAAATGGTGTAAAAACAGGTGAAATATTGACTCGTAAAGAAATTCATCAACGTGGATTATGGCATCGTGCAATTGTAATTGCTATAATCAATGAAAAGAATAAGGTTTTGTTACAAAAAAGAAGTATTAGCAAAGATAAAAATGCTGGTCTTTGGGACATTTCTGTCGCTGGTCATATTTCGACAGGGCAAGATGCTGTTTCAGCTGCTGCACGAGAAATCAATGAGGAAGTTTCTGTTGGTATTAGAGCTAAGGTTAGTGTAACAGATTTTAGATATATGTTCTCATACAGAGTATCTCAAAAATTTGCAGATGATTATGTGGAGAATCAGTTTTATGACTTCTTCATTTTAAGGCATAATGGTTTACGTGCAAAGGATATTATACTTCAGGAATCAGAAGTCGAATGTGCAAAGTTTGTATCTCTTCAAGAACTGGAAGAAATTTTACAAACCGATTGTATTGTAAAACGTGATCCTGTTTATGATGCATTACGTGATTATTTATATCGCTATTAGAATTAGGGGACTCTCTCATTGTGAGGGAGTCCTTTTACATTTGTGTATTATTGTCAATACAAAAATGTAAAATTTGGGCAAAATATTTTTGTACAAAATTGTAACAAGTGCTAAGTCCAATATTTGAAGAAAAATTTAGCGAGAATAGCTATGGGTTTAGACCAAAAAGAAGTTGTAAACAAGCAGTGATAAAAGCATTAGAATATCTAAACGATGGTTATGAATGGATAGTAGACATAGACCTAGAGAGTTTTTTCGACACAGTAGACCAGAAGCACGTGGATTGCAGTTCGTACGTTATGCAGATGATTGTATCATAATGGTTAAGAGTGAGAAAGCAGCAAATCGAGTTTTGAGTTCAGTAACAAAATATATTGAAAAGAAATTAGGTTTAAAGGTAAATGCAGAAAAGAGAAAGGTTATCAATTAGTAGCAAAAACAAGTTGGCTTAAGTTTGCAATAAATAATGATAAGCTAAGAAAAAGAGGTCTGATATTTCTATCAGACCAATATGCAAAAGTACATGTTGAAATATAAATTGAACCGCCCATTGCCGAACGGCACGATGTGGTGGTGTGAGAGGGAATAAATAAAATAATTATTTATTCTCTACTCGATTTGAGTACAAAATTTTGAAAAATGGAATTACTTACTATTTTACAAACTTCCACAATTCAGAAATAATTAATTCTACACGATTTAAAATTCCAAAAGGACTGATGCTTTTAATCTGGTTGCTTGATCCTATTATAGAGAAATCATACTGTTTTTTTTCAGCAAGATATCCCATTCGTATACCATTATTAGACAAGTACTCCCAATTGCCATCTTTGAATACATGAAATGTTTCTCCGTTTTCGGTTATAGCATACTCCTGCATTTTTCCTTTATTGATTAAGATTTTGCTCCTCGTTCTTTCTTCCTCATCAACTGTTTCAACATAAGTAATCAAAATCTTTTCGCTGTTTGAAATGTCCTCCTTAGAAAAACCGAGAAGTTCAATCAACTTGTCATACACCTGTGCTACATTCAAAGAGTTATCTAAGCCTAACAAGTATTCTTCGATATTTGCACAATTTCTTAATACAAAAATCTCAGATTTTTCATCAAACTTGTGAGGTTCATCAATCTCAACTTTGAGTATATGAGTTTCATCCAGCTTCAATGTTCTGTGGCAGAAGTATTCATAATAATAATTACTGAGTTTTTTGCCGTCTCTTGTAATAGTCCTTTCCTGAAGAGTAACCTTAGGTATAGTTTTACCCTTTTCATAATTGCTATTGGTTACATACCTTCGAGTTTCTTCTCCCTCTGTTACCCAAAGTTCTGGGCAAGAATCAAACCAAATTGACATTGTAACTTCTGTATTAAGTGCTGTGATACACTTAAAAGAATACTTTTCTTTATCCCACTCACTCAACTTAATAGGAGTTTTAACTCCTGTAAGTTCTACAAAAGTTGCAAAATCGCCAAATTTCCAGCCTTCGCTCTGAGTCCATCTTGTAATCATATCTTTGAGTTCAGAAGTATCACAAATAATTACATCTGCATCCTTTAGGCTGTTGGTAGTTGCCTCTGATGTTACCTCATTTACAGTTTCTCTGTTCCGTGCAAAAAAATCTCTTATACTCATAATTACCTCCATAGTAGTTACTAATACGAAGTAGTATTTATGTAACTTGTACCCTTTATTGCTCTTGGTACCAAGGATAAACTAGTTATATTATACTATAATTTGACATAACTTTCAACAAAAAGCGCCAAATTCATTAACTTTAGGCTAAAATCGTGATATATATTATTTGTATTCCAGTTGAGAATACAAAAATATTGATGTCTTCTTTGGAATTTTACATTCCTCAGATGCTAGGTGAAAACGAGTCGCATATAGGATTGAGAGCTGGTTATTAGAAAGTATGAAAATTTAAAATAATTGATTTACTATTATTATAAAAAACATCCCAACATTTTAGGTTTAGTTCTTGCGAGTGCTCCAGATAATGAAAAATCTAATTTGGGCAATTTACCTGTTATGGGTAATTCAGAAAATTGGTATCAATTTGAGGCAATTAATGTGCCAGTATTAACTTTTTCAGGTTCAAATGAAACTAATAATTATTTGCATTTGGATCTATTAAAAGATAAAGCAAAAAGCTGTAATGACTTCGAATATAAAATAATAGATAATACAAGCCATTTTTATACTAATAAAGAGAATGAAATTGGAGATATTATTTTAGATTGGATAAGAAATAGATTTTAATAAAATTTAAAGACAATGCTCAAATTTATTTTATACGAAGCATTGTCTTTTTATGTATTTACAAATTAATAATTTTTTTTATAATTTCTACATCTTCAATTTTATTAATCGCAAAGCATTTCTTTCCTAAGTCTTTTATAGAAGCTCCTAGATGATACATATCCTTGTTATCGTTAAAGTTGCACTGTCATACTCAATTAATCTTTACTAAAAATGAAAAAACTTACGAAACCTTTAATAGCTCGTAAGTTATTATAAATTGGAGCGGACGTCGTAGTTATCTACAACTTTTTTCTCTCTTGACGATTGATACAAATATCAATCAATTTATTGTCTTTACTTTAACATAAATATTATAATTTTGCAAGTACATTTTTGAAAGTTATCGACCATTTTTATATAAAATCTATTAAAATTGGTCAATAACTTGACTTTTATATAAAAATATAATAATATAATTATGGTGATGATATGGAAAAAATATATAAAAGAGAAAGTTATTTAAATAAAATTCGTGGATTTTATAAAGATGATATGATTAAAGTTATATCTGGAATAAGAAGATGTGGTAAATCTTTCTTTTTAAAATCAATTATTGAGGAACTATTAGAAAATGGTATAAATGAAAAAGATATTATTTATATAGAGCTAGATAAAAAAGGATACAAAGATATAAAAACGTCAAAGCAATTAGAAAAAGTAATAGATGAAAAGATAATTGATGAGGATTTTAAATATTTATTTATTGATGAAATACAAAATGTTGAAGATTTTGAATCTTTAATTAATTCATATAGAGAAGAAGGAAATATATCTATTTTTATTACAGGTTCAAACTCTTATCTTTTGAGTGGAGAATTGGTAACAAAGTTAACTGGTAGATATATTGAAATAGAAATGATGACACTCTCTTTTTATGAATATGTAGACATGAAAAGATTTTTAAACAAAAATGTTAATGAAAATATATATTTAGAATTTGAAGAATATATTAGAAATGGTGGATTTCCAAAGTCTTTATATTATGATAACTATGAAGAGAAAATAACTTATACTTCTAGTGTTATAAATCAAATCTTCGATAAAGATATAAAAACAAGTAATAAAATAAAAGATAAATCTTTATTTGAAAGAATAGAAAAGTTTGTTATCAATAATTTTGGAGCAGTTATATCTATCAAAAACATATACAACTATCTAAAAGATGAAATAAAGGTTAATGTAGATAGAAGAACTATAAAAAGATATTTAGATATTTTGGAAAAGGCTAAAATAATCTATTCTTGTGACTTGTTTGATATAAAATCAAAATCAGTTTTAAAAGGAGAAAAAAAATATTATTTAGCAGACTTAAGTATTTACTATTCACAAAACACTGACAACAGAATAAACTATGGACCAGTTCTTGAAAATGTAATGTATTCTTATTTAAAAAGCAAGAATTATAAACTTTCTGTAGGTTATATTGGAAAATTAGAATGCGATTTTATTGCAAGAGCAAATTATGATGATTACTATTATATTCAAGTTTCTAAAGATATTAGTAATAAAGACACTGAAGAAAGAGAATATAGACCATTTTATATGATTAAAGAACTATACCCTAGATATTTATTTACTATGGATATGTTACTTCAAAAACGAGATGGTATAAATCATGTGAATATTGTTGATTTTATTTATAACAATAAAAATTTATAAAGAGTTTATGGAGATATGAGAATGAAATTATATATTACATATACAAAAAATAGTTTTACATTGGAAATGTAGATTATATTTCTTTAACAGATTTAGCACGATATAAAAATCCAATTGAACCTAAGGATGTTATAAAAAACTGGCTAAGAGCAAAAACAAATATTGAATTTCTAGCACTTTGGGAACAAATGCACAATCCAAATATCAAAGGGGTCGAAATCGACACCTTTAAATCAGAAGCAGGTACTCATTATTTTACTATGTCTCCTCAAAGATGGATTAAAGAAACAAATGCAATAGGTATTATTTCAAAATCTGGTAACAATGGTGGAACATATGCACATCCAGATATAGCATTTGAATTTGCTAGTTGGATTAGTCCAGAATTTAATTTATATTTGATTACTGAATTTGAGAGATTAAAACAAAATGAAAGTTATCAAAATAAAATTGATTGGTCTGTTAGACGAGAACTTGCAAAAACAAATTATAGAATACATACTGATAGTATAAAAGAAAATATAATTCCAACACTCACAGAAAAACAGAAATTATATGCTTATGCCAATGAGGCAGATTTACTAAATGTTGCATTATTTGGAATGACAGCAAAAGAATGGAAAGACAAAAATCCTACTTTAGATGGCAATATGAGAGATTATGCAAATATTCTTCAGTTAGTAATTTTAAGTAATTTAGAAAATCTAAATGCAGAAAAGATAGAGCGAGAAATCCCTCAAAAGTCAAGACTTGAAAGCTTGAATAAAATAGCTAAAAAGCAATATGATATTTTACAAGATAGTAGTAGTATGAAGAAAATTGAAGCTTTAGATAATAATAATGACAATAAAAATTTGTTAAATAAATAATTTATTTGTAAAAGTAAAGGCACTAAATGCGTTAGCAGAAGTGCCTTTACTGGTTGATAGCTCAATAATCAGAAATACTGATATACTGGCTTAACAGAGCTTTTGCATCTCCACCACAACCACCAAATGGATTAGGCTCAAGAGCCTTTTCGGTTTCGATAACATTAGCAAATTTTGACTTACGATAGGCAATAATCTTTACTGTTATTTCTTCCAAAGTCATGTTTTCAATGCTACCAATCCGAACCATTTTAGGTTCGTCGAGCCAGAACCATCCACAGGAAAGACCTGTTCTTTCATCAACGATTACATGATTAGTATTTGTGATGTGTATTCCAGAAATAGTTGCAGGACATACAGGAATTTCATAGTGTACGCCGTATTTTGTTTCAATGTAATTTCTTAAAGTTAATAACTCTTCTTCTTTAAGTTCTAACTCATTGAAAATATGAGCACACTTGCCTGCATTTTCGAGCTGTCCCAACAAAGGATATACATGATATTCCATACACCAATCAATGATTTCATAGATTTCTTCATAGTTTTTGGATGTAGGAACGATGGATGCTCCCAAGTTGGTAGTGCCGTTGCTAGTTCTAACAGCTTCTTTTAGTCTATGGTAGTTTTCCAAAATGGTCTGACTCCTGTCGGCACCATAAAGAAACTTCATTACTTCTGGCTTGAAGCTATCTAGCTTAAACAGCACATGCAATGTTCCGTTTTCGATGTAATCAAGCAATTCCTTGTCAAGATTGACTAAATTGCTAAAGATAGACACCTTAACAGACATTTTCTTGCACATCGCCAAAATCTGCTTAAAAGCTTCGACATTTCCTTTCGCCGTTGGTTCTCCTAGTCCACATGCATAAATCCATTGAATAGTTCCACTGTTAATAATTTTTTCAATGGCATTCAAATCAAGTAGACAAGGATGGTCGTACTTTGGTGTGTCGCAATAGATACAATTTAGGTTACATGCTCCTCCAAATTGAATGTCTAAAATAGGCAAACTCTTTGAAGATATAGCAAGTATCCGATGTAAAGTGTCTTTTGCCCACGGTGCATATTCATACATCATTCTGCTTACCTCCCATAATAATATTAGTACATTTGTTATATTCGCTGTACCAACGAATTATAAGTCTATTATACTAAAATTACCATAAAAAATCAAATGTTTCCATAGCTTTAAATAACATCTAATTCACGGCGACTTTTGAAATCTCACTTATAGATTAATAAATTTTCCTATAATCTCCACATCTTCAATTCTATTAATTGCAAAGCATTTATTTCCTAAGTCTTTGATTGAAGCTCCTAAATGATACATCTCTTTATTATCTACTACAATAAATCTATCATGAAATTTATTAGTTTTAGAAACTTTTAAAATAGGATATTCTTTATTAAATTTTTTAACATCTAAATTTTTATCATGCTCTAATAATTTATTTTCTACACTCGTTAATCTTTCAAATACTTGTCCATTAATCATTAAGAATTTTCGCATTTCGATAAATGCTTTCATAATATTTACACTAACACTTACTGCTATATCACTTTTTAGCAGAGCTGATAACATTGCTATACCTTGTTCAGTAAATACATAAGGCAAATATTTTCTATGTTGTCCTCTTCCATTTTCGTTTAAGGTGACAAATTGGCACCTTAAAGATTCAAACTCATTTTCATTCAATTGAAAACAAAATTCTCCTAGAAATCGTTCTATATTTCTTTTTACTACACGATTTACATATTTTGTCTCACAATGATATATATTTGCTACATCACTATCAATCATTACTTGTTTACCTCTTATTGTATATATTAATTTCTTTATATCTTCAATAGCCAATTCATTTTGAACTGCTAACTGATTTTCTTCCATAGCTTCACATCCTTTTTTACTCTATATATTCTAAAACATTTGTTCTTCAATGTCAATACTTTTACAATTTTTAATTTTAAAATTTATACTATTAAAAAGATATAATGCTACTCTATTTTGTTCTAGTGAATTCATTTCTACAACTTTTGATATAGCAAACATTATGTATGGATAGTTTGAAAAATTAACAGTTGTTGTTCTGTATTCTATGTTAATTTCTTTTAATAAATTATCAAAATATTTATACATTTCTGTTTTGATATATTTTAAATTTGTATAGCTATAATTATCACACATACATATTGCAAGTCTTAATTTATTTTCTATATCCATATCTTTTATTATATCAATTAAATAATTTACTTTTTCATTATTCATAATCTTTCCTTCTTTCTTATTTTTATTTTTTGGGATTGGGGACGAAGTTCCCATATTTGAATTTGGCGTATATCCAAATTCAGTGCTTGCTGGGACAAAATTTGCTTATATTTTTTGGTATTAATGTTAAATTATCTATCATATTTTCATTTTCAATATATGGGCAATTTATAACTCCATCTGTATAAAAATGCTCTTGCAATAGTTCTACATATTTTTCTAATTCTTCTTTTGAATATTCTCCAAATTTACCATATTCAAATATACCAATATAAATAGAGTTAATGAGTATCTTATAAACTCTATCACTTGTCCATTTTCCTGTCTTTAAATAAGCATTGCTATCTTTCATAACTGTTGAAATTCCTCTACTTGAATTACCTTGCTTACATAGTTCAAATATTTCTTTAACTACTTGTGCTTCAATAGGCTCTACTTCTAAATGACCTGTTTCTACATTTCTAATATATCCATAAGGTGCTTTAGCTGGGTATACTTTTTCTAATGCCATTTCTTCCATTGCTCTTTTTGTTCTTGCTCCAATTTCTTTTCGTTCTCTTTGTCCAAATACTAAGTTCATTCCAAATATCATTTCACCATTTACAGTAGATACATCATAAGGTTCTAAAATAAGTTCTATTTTGACATCATGTTCTTCACAATAATTGAGTAGCCAAAAGCCATCATAGTTGTTTCTAGTAAGTCTATCTACTTTAATAGCAACTATTACTTCAATTTTATGTGATTTAATATCTTTTAAAAGTCTTTGCATTTCTGGTCGCATTAAATCTTTTCCTAAATGTACTGCATCATTATATACATCTACAATATCATAATTGTTTTTTTCACAATATTCCTTTATCATTCGTAACTGTGAATCAATAGAAAAACCATTATCTCTTTGCTCATCTGTTGACACTATTACATAACACCACATCTCATAAAATATTACCTCCTATATCTTCTGTGAATTTTTTTAGGTTTTGTTAATCAAATTTTCAAAAAAATTTCATGTTGTCTTACAAACTAAAAATTATCTTTGCACTTCTTGTTTATGAAAATTTTTTGTAAATTTCAAAATATAATATTAACTTTTTAATTCTATGAGAATTTGCTTAATTTCTTTGAGATTATACTTTTGTTTGTGTTCTTTAATGTAAAAGTTTTTATTAGCTATTTCATTTATTTTATATTCAAGTATAGTAAGAGTAGTAGGATATGTAATTAAATATTCAGTTGGTTCAATAAATTGTAAATTAGTCCCCTTTAAATGCTTAATTTTGCCATTTTTAACTGTATAGTTATAACCTTTAATAATTTCTAGTATTTCATCATTTGGTTTTAGTTCTTGTATTATTTCAAACTCAAACATAAAAAATGTCCTCCTTTCTGGAAAGAGAACATTTTAATTATAGATATGAAAAAACAACCTACAAACTTTATAGTTCGTAAGTTGCTATAAATTGGAGCTTCCAACCGGAATCGAACCGGTGACCTCTACCTTACCAAGGTAGCACTCTACCTACTGAGCTATGAAAGCATTTATAAAGTATTGAGGAAGGATAAACATTTCAGATTTATCCATCCTTTTAAATTATTTTATAAAACATATTTATAATATTTTCTAATAAATATTAATCATTTATATTTTTAATTGCTTTTTTTCTAATCCTTTGAATTGCATTATCAATAGACTTTACTGGAGCATCCAATTTCTGTGCTATTTGAACATAGCTCTCTCCTTGAATATATCTATTTAAAACTTGCTTTTCAAAACTGCTTAAGTGTTTATCTATAGCATTTTCTACTGTCTGATAATATTCCTTTTTAGTTATAGTATCTAGAGGATCTTCTACTTGATGAGCATCAAAAATATCTATAATAGAAGCCTCATCATCATCTTCATATGCTGCAACATTTAAGGACAAATATGAATTAAGTGGCATATGTTTTTGCCTATTTGAAGATTTTATTGCTGTAATCAATTGTCGCTCTATACACATATTAGCAAAAGTTTTAAAAGAATTTTGCTTGTCCTTATCAAAACTTTTAATAGCCTTAAATAAGCCTATTAATCCTTCTTGTGTTATATCTTCTTTTTCTGCACCTACTATAAAATATTTGCCAACCTTCATATTAACTAATTCTTTGTATTTATTCATTAAAAAGTCCAAGGCATATTTGTCACCAGACTTAATAATACTTATTAAATCTTCATCACTCATATTTTTATAATCACAATTGTCTTTTAATGAATAATATAAATTACTTTCTTTCATACTAAAGTATAACCTCCTGATGAATTCTATGGCTTTATTATAAGTCAGTTCTTTCTTTAATGTCAATAGGTTCAGTAAAATATTTTCAGTTTTCACATAACCGTTAAAAAATAATACTATCATGATATAATAGTGGCAATCTATTTAATTAAATATTATATTGCCTATTGACTTCTAATTTTAAACTATGAATTGTAACAAATGTACTCTTTTTTGCTGAATAATTATGGCAACTATTGTAAAAAAATATAATTAGTGATAATATTATACTTAGAAATTCAAAAATATATTAAATGAAAGGATAAATAAAATGAAAATAGGAATAGTAGGGTTACCAAATGTAGGAAAATCAACATTATTTAATAGTATAACAAATGCTGGAGCAGAATGTGCAAATTATCCATTTTGTACAATAGAGCCAAATGTGGGAGTAGTGCCAGTTCCAGATGAAAGGCTAGATCAATTATCAAAAATGTACAATCCACAAAAAACAACACATGCAATAATTGAATTTGTTGATATAGCAGGTTTAGTAAAAGGAGCAAGTAAAGGAGAAGGATTAGGAAACAAATTTTTATCACATATACGTGAAGTAGATGCTATTGCACATGTAGTAAGATGTTTTGAAGACTCAAATATAGTTCATGTAGATGGAAACATAAATCCATTAAGAGATATAGAAACAATAAATTTAGAACTAATATTTTCAGACATAGAAGCAGTAGAAAAACGTTTAGATAATACTAAAAAGAAATTAAAAGCAGACAAAAAGTATCAAATAGAAATAGATGCATTAGAAAAAATAAAACAAGTGCTAGAACAGGGAAAATGTGCGAGAATAGTAGAACTTACAGATGAAGAAAAAGAAGCAATAAAGGATTTATATTTACTAACTGCAAAACCAGTATTATATATTGCAAATGTATCAGAGAAGCAATTAGAAAATATAGAAAATGATGAAATGGTAAATAAAGTAAAGGAATTTGCAAAAACGGAAGAAGCAAAAGTAATACCACTTTGTGTAAAAATAGAAGAAGAACTTTCAGGTTTGTCTCAAGAAGATAAAAAGGAAATGTTAGAAGCTTTAAATTTAGATGAATCAGGTTTAGATAAAGTTGTAAAAACCAGTTATGATCTATTAGGACTGATGTCATTTTTAACAGCAGGTGAACCAGAAGTTAGAGCATGGACAATAAAAAAAGGAACAAAAGCACCAGAAGCAGCAGGAAAAATACACACAGACATTGAAAGAGGATTTATAAGAGCAGAAATAGTATCATATAATGACTTAATAAAAGAGGGAACAATGCAGTCTTGTAAAGAACATGGTTTAGTTCGTTCAGAAGGAAAAGAATATATTATGCAAGATGGAGATATTGTACTATTTAGATTTAACGTGTAATATAAACGTAATAAAACTGAAACAAAAATGTAATGGGAAATGTATTGACTATAATTAAAAAACGATGTAAAATATCAATAGATTTTGAAAATTTATGTATATGTGCATAAATTAAAAGGAAAAAGCAAATAATAATACAAATGATTGAAAAAAAGGAGATAAGAATTATGAAAAACAAAACAACAAAAACTATATTTATAGTAACTTTATTGACAATAATATTAATGGGAGTATTAGCTACAAATACAGTAAATGCAGCACTTCAATTACCAGTACCAGATGCAAATACAGTACAACCAACAACAAATACAACAACTAACACAGTAACTCCAACAACAAACACTCAAACTCCATTAACACCAGTAACACCTGTTACAAATACTACAAGCAATTATGTAAATAATACAAAATTACCACAAACAGGAGATGCTAGTGACTATGCAATATTTGCAATTATTATAGTAGCATTAATTGCGGCAATTTATGCATTTAAAAAAATAAGAGATTATAAAAATATATAATAGAAAAACTTTTATATACTAAAAGTAAGAAGTTATTATACTTCTCTAATATATAATAATGGGGTGTCATTAATTAAATTATAAAAAACGGACATCCCTTTTTTATGTATTAGGAAAGTATAACGTTTGTTATACTTTCCTAAGTCATATAAAAGCTTCGCCAAACGTTCTACACAAAATTGCCAAAGCAATTTTGGCAAAGAGAACAAAGGAGAGGCATGAAAAAAGGAATAGTAAGAATTTTAGCGATTTAATCTAAAATTCTTGTGGTACTATTAAGTAATATTTTTACATTTTACAATAAGTCGTAATCCATTTACATTATTACATGTTATAAGAGTAACATATCTATTGTTATCATTGTTTTGGGAAGTACAAGAAGTGTCAGTAGAAGGAACTTCTTTTATTTCAAAAACAGAATATTGAAGACAGTTACCAGTTAAATCATAAATTTTTATAATATCCCCATTTTTCAAAATATTAAGTTTACTAAATAATTTATTATCAACATAGTTATGACCTGCAATACATAAGTTTCCAGGTTCATTAGGCATAGGTCCAACATATCTACATGGAGAAAGTTTTAAAAGTTCTGTAGTAGTTTCAGACAATATTGGATATATTAATTTAATTTTTTCAATTTCAATTAATCCTATTACAAAAGGCTCTCTTTTTGTAGTAATTTCTTCTAATTTCTGAGTAGAATATTCTCCTATTGAATTAGAGTATAATGTAGAAAGAGAGAAGTTGTTTGCTAATTCTTTAGAGAGTTTGTCATTTTTATCCATATTATATCTTATGAAAAAATAAATAATAATTGAAATAATACATATAATTATAGAAAATAAAAATATAGTTTTATAATTTTTTAAAAAATCATAGCCTTTTTTAGAAGAATTAGGACTATTATCATTAAAATTTAATATTTGATTCATAACTCTTTTCAATCCTTATAAATTTTCATATAATTAGTTTGCTCAAAAATTATATAAATATATATGAAAAAAATGTTACAATTCACAGTTTTTAAAATTATATATTTTAGTCAATATAATATTTATTTTAATGAAGTTTACTGATTCACTAATCCCTCTTGGTTATATCTATTCTGGGAACTTACCTGCGCAAAACTTTTTTAAAATAAATATTGCATTGACTAAATAGAAATTGAACTGTGAATTATAACAAAAAAATACCTTATTTTTAAAAAATTTTTAATAAATTGTTTCTTTTTTTTATAATTATATGATAGAATAGAAAACGTAAAAATAAAAAGTAAGGAGAGTGTAAAAATTGCCTGAAATAAAATATAAAAGAGTATTATTAAAACTAAGCGGTGAGGCACTAGCAGGGGAAAAAAAGACAGGAGTTAATGCAGAAGTACTTGGCAAAATATGTGATCAAATAAAAGAATTAGTAAAATTAGGAACACAAGTAGCAATAGTAGTAGGAGGCGGAAACTTTTGGAGAGGTAAATATGGTCATCAAATGGAAAGAACAACCTCAGACTATATGGGAATGCTTGCAACAACTATGAACGGTTTAGCATTGCAAGATGCACTAGAGGCAAGGCAAATACATACAAGAGTACAAACAGCAATCGAAATGAGGCAAATAGCAGAACCATACATTAGAAGAAAAGCAGAAAAACATTTAGAAAAAGGAAGAATAGTAATATTCTCATGTGGTACAGGAAACCCATATTTTACAACAGACACAGCAGCAGCACTAAGAGCAGCAGAAATTGAAGCAGAGGTAATATTGCTTGCCAAAACAATAGATGGAGTATATTCAGCAGACCCAAAAGAAGATGCAAATGCAGTAAAATATAATGAAATTACATACTTAGACATATTAAACAAAGATTTAAAAGTAATGGATTCAACAGCAACATCATTATGTAGAGATAATAAAATACCATTAATAGTTTTTGGAATAGATAAGCCAGAAAATATGGTAAAAATAGTAAAAGGAGAACAAATAGGGACAATAGTAAAATAAATGTCCAATTAAGGAGGAAAATTATGGATTATACAAGAATTGAAGAAAGAATGAATAAAACAATAAGTGTTTTTGAGGAAAATTTATCAGAAGTAAGAGCAGGTAGAGCAAACCCTGCAATATTAAATAAAATATCAGTAGAATATTATGGAACACCAACACCAATAAATCAGGTGGCTGGAATTTCAGTTCCAGAAGCAAGGCTAATAGTAATACAACCATGGGATAAAAGTGTATTAAAAGAAATAGAAAAAGCAATACTTGCATCAGATATAGGAATAAATCCAAACAATGATGGAAATGTAATAAGGCTAAATTTTCCAGAGCTAAACGAGGAAAGAAGAAAAGAAATTGTTAAAGATATTAGGAAAATGGCAGAGGAAGCAAAAGTCGCTGTAAGAGCAGTAAGACGTGATGGAATAGATGAATTTAAAAAAATGCAAAAAGAATCAGAAATAACAGAAGATGATTTAAAACAAGCAGAAGAAAAAATTCAAAAATTAACAGATCAATTTGTAGAAAAAATAGATAAAATATTAGAAGCAAAAGAAAAAGAAGTAATGACATTATAAAATAAGTACATCAATAAATTTAAGCTTTAAGCATTAATGGAAAGGAATACCAGTAATCATGGAAAAAAGTGAAATGCCAAAACACATAGCAATTATAATGGATGGAAATAGAACATGGGCTAGAAAAAAAGGATTAGATCCAAAACTAGGTCATAAAGAAGGTGCAAAAACTTTAGAAAAAATCGTAAGGTATGCAAATAAAATAGGTTTACAATATATAACTGTATATGCGTTTTCAACCGAAAACTGGAAAAGGACAGAAGATGAAGTTGGAACTTTAATGATATTACTTCAAAATTATTTAGATGATTATAGTAAAAGAGCAGACACAGAGAATATAAAAGTTAAAGTAATAGGAGATATATCAGCATTAAACTCAGGAATGCAAAAAAGCATAAAAAAATGTATAGAAAGAACAAAAGGTAATACAGGAGTAACATTTAGCATTGCTTTAAATTATGGAGGAAGAAATGAAATACTAAGGGCTGTAAAAGAACTTGCAATACAAGTAAAAAATGGAATGTTACAAATAGATGATATTACAGAAGATACAATTTCTAATAATTTGTATACTGCTGGAATTCCAGATCCAGATTTGTTAATTAGAACAAGTGGAGAATTACGAACTAGCAATTTTTTGCCATGGCAAATAGTATATTCAGAGTTTCTTTTTATAGAGAAAAATTGGCCAGAATTTGATGAAAAGGATTTAGATGGAGCAATTGAGGAATATATAAAAAGAAATAGAAAATTTGGAGGAAATTAGTCATACATAAATTTAGAATAATAACAATAAAATGTATAATGAAAGAGAGAAAAATATGGATATAAAAAGAGTAACATCAGCATTATTATGGTTTCCAATTGTGTTAATAATTTTACTAATACAAAATAAATATGTAGTAGATGTAGCACTAACAGTTATAGCTTATTTAAGTTTAAATGAATATTTTAATGCAGTGTCAAAAGTATCAAAACCTGTAAAATGGGTAGGCTATATTTGCTGTATAAGTATAGCTTTTATACATATAATACCACCAGAATGGTTACAAATAATAGTAACTCTTTCTGTTCCAACAATTTTATTATTGCTATTTTCGCAAATAATTGCATCAGATATGAAAACAGATTTTAAAGATATAGCTTTTACATTTTTAGGTATATGTTATATAGTATTTTTTATGATGTTTGTAGCTTTTGTTGATGGAATGCCAAATGGTAATATTTTAATATGGTATATAATTATTGCAGCTTGGGGAACTGACATTTTTGCCTTTTTTGCAGGGAAATTATTTGGAAAACATAAATTTAGTAAAGTAAGCCCAAAAAAATCGATAGAGGGTTGTATTGGTGGAGCACTAGGAGCTCTTGTATTAACACTTGGTTATACATATATTATAAATTCTTTTTGCTCAATGAATTATTCACTTTTAATAATGGGATTAATAGGTATTGCATTAAGTTTTATAGGTCAAATAGGTGATTTTGCAGCATCAAGTATAAAACGATTTGTGGATATAAAAGATTATAGTAATTTAATTCCAGGACATGGAGGAATGTTAGACAGAATAGATAGTTTGCTTTTTATAGCACCATTTGCATATGCAATGTTTAGGATGTTGTAAGCATAAAACAAATAGTGGAAATAAACTTTTATTAAGGTTTTCCATTTATTCATATAAGGAGGAAAAAATTGATTAGTTTTTTAATAACAGCATTGAAAATAATATTTTTATTAGGATTTTTAATATTAATACATGAAGCAGGTCATTTCTTTGTAGCAAAGCTATGTAAAGTAAAGGTCAATGAATTTGCAATAGGATTTGGACCTACTATTTGGAGAAAGCAAGGAAAGGTTACTAAATACGCATTAAGGCTTATTCCATTAGGTGGATTTGTGAGAATGGAAGGAGAAGAAGAACGTTCTGGAGAAGAAGGTTCTTTTAGTGAAGCAAGTATACCAAAAAGAATGGCAATTGTAGCAGCTGGCGGAATAGTAAATATTATTTTTGCATTAGTTGTATATTTTGTATTAATGGCATGTATGGGAAATAATACATCATTAATTGTAGATGGTACAATTGAAAATTATGCAGCAGAAGTAGCAGGAGTTATGGCAAATGATGAAATTATAAAAATAAACAATAACACTGTAAATATAAAGAATGATATTAATAAAATATTAGAAAAATCAAATGGAGAAGAAATAACATTAACAGTAAAAAGAAATGGTAATCTAGAGGAATTAAAATTAACACCAACAAAAAAAGAATATAAAAATACAGGTATTTATTTAAAAGGCTCAGGGGAGACGACCAAAATACTTACAGTTGCAGCAAATAGCATTGCTGAGAAAGCTGGAATACAGGCAAATGATGTTATTTTAAAAATAAATGATATACAAGTTAATAATGGTCAAGATGTTGTAGATATAATAAATAGAGAAGAAGAACTTACTTTTTTACTAAAAAGAGGAGAAAGTGAAGTATCAATAAAATTAACACCAGAAGTATTGAATAACTACTATTTAGGAGTATATTTTAGAAAAGCAGAAGATAATTTGCCTAACAACTTATATTATGCAGTTTTTGAAACTAGAGATTTTGGTTTTTCAATAATAGATAATTTAAAAATGTTATTTACTGGAAATGTAAGAATGAACCAATTGATGGGACCAGTAGGTATATCTGAAATGGTAGCAAAAACAAATGAAGTAGCCGATTTTATCTATATATTAGCTTTAATTTCATTGTCATTGGGAGTAACTAATTTATTACCTATACCAGCCTTAGATGGTGGAAAATTATTACTTTTGTTAATAGAAGCTATACGCAGAAAAAAATTAAGTGAGAAAACAGAAATAAATATACAATTAGTTGGTTTTGCATTATTAATTACAATCTCAATTGTAGTTGCTTATAATGATATATTAAGAATACGGAGGGTAATATAAATAAAATAATAAATATCTTTTTAAAATATACAAACAGTTTATATTACATTAAAATATGGTTTTGGGGGTAGAGAAATGAATGAAGCAGAATACAAAACTTTAAAAGAAGTATTTAAAGATTATAAGACATATAGTCAAGAATTATTAAATGCAAAAATAAAATTTATAGAATTATATAAAAAAACAAATACTTTAAAAATAGAGTTATTAACAGAAAAATATATAAAGGTTAGAGATATAGAAGGTTTAGAAAGGTATTTAAGTGCTAGATTTTTAATAGATACTGTAAAAATAAAAATAGATAATATTAATAAAGTTGAGCAAATCACAAATGAAAGCAATTGTGATAAAACAGAGCTTTTAGAAGTAGAGACTATAATACAAAAAGAATGGAAAGAAATTATTGACTATGTATCACTAAAACACCCTATGGCAAGAGCAATATTGGAAGATAGTGAAATAACAATAGACAATAATTTGGCAAATATAGTTCTTGCACAGAAAGGGAAAAATTTTTTAATAGCACACAAATATGAAGAAGTCATATCAGAATTTTTATATAACACATATGAAATAAAATATAAAGTAAATATTGTAGAAAATGTAACAGTAGAAGACCTCCAAAAATATCAAGAATATGCAAGAAAAATGCAAGAACAAGTAATGGAAAATTTAGAAAAAGATAATGAACTTAAACACCCAGAAAAAGAGGAAAATATGGTAGAAGCTAAGGAACATAATGTAGTAGATAGTAAACAAGAAAGAGTGCAAAGTCATAAAAGTCAAGATATACCAAATTTTCCAGCTCCTCCAATAGATGATTCATATTTTGGAGGAGAAGAGCAAGAAGAATATCTAAAAGAACTAGAAGAAATGGAGCAAGAAAAAGATTATATATTAGGAAAGCCAACAAAAGCAAAAGAAAGAAAAGTAAAAATAAAAGATATAACAGCAGAAAATACCAGAATTACCTTAGAAGGAAGAGTAGCAAGTTGTGAATGTAGAGAAACAAAAACTGGAAAAGGTATGATAAAATTTGAAATATATGATGGTACAGGAATTATGTTATGTAAATCTTTTGCAAAAGATATTGCAGAAGGAAATGAGATAGCAAATAAAATAAAAAATGCAAGTGGGATTAAAACAATAGGAAAAGCAAGTTTGGATAATTTTGTAGGAGATGTTACTGTAATGGTAAATACTATTATAGAAGTAAATGGAGAAGATTTTCCAAAACTTCCAACAGATGACGAGAATTCGCCATTAATATATGGAATGAATCCAGAAATTAAAGAAAAATTTATAAAAATAGCAGATATAGGTGTAGACACAGGAATGGTATATATAGATGGAGAAGTAATATTTATAGAAGATGAAGAAAAAAAAGGTTCTGTACTTTTAAAAATGGGTATATATGATGGAACAAATAGTATAATTTGTAAAGCATTTATTCCAAAAGATACAAGTAAAAAAGTAATAGGAAAGTTAAAAAAAGCAAAAGGCGTAAAAATTGCTGGAAAAGCTGAGATGGATACATTTGAAAATGAAATTACAATTATGGCAAAAACAATAGTAGAAAGTACAGGAATAAAAAGAGAAGTAAGAATGGATGAGTCTTCTGAGAAGAGGGTAGAGCTACATATGCACACACAAATGAGTCAAATGGATGGAGTAACATCTGCTACAGATTTAATAAAAAGAGCAATGAAGTGGGGAATGAAATCAATTGCAATTACTGACCATGGTGTTGTACAAGCATTTCCAGAAGCACACAAATTATTAGGATATGATAATCCAGATATGAAAATTATTTATGGTGTTGAAGCATATTTAGTGCCAGATGAAAAAAGCCCAGTATCATTTTCAAAAAATCAAAACATTGAAAATTCAACATATTGTGTATTAGACTTAGAGACGACAGGTCTTTCATTTAGAACAGAAAAAATTACAGAAATAGGTGTTATGAAAGTAAAAAATGGAGAAGTTATTGATAAATTTAGTTGTTTTGTAAATCCAGAAAAGCCAATACCACCAAAAGTAGTAGAGGTAACAAATATAACAGACGATATGGTAAAAGATGCTGAAACGATAGAGCAAGTAATGCCAAAATTATTAGAATTTTTGGGAGATAGTGTTTTAGTTGCACATAATGCAGAATTTGATATAGGTTTTTTAAAACATAATGCAAGCGAATTGGGATATACATTAAATAATACATATATGGATACATTAGCTTTAGCCAAAATATTATTTCCAGACTTTAAAAAGTATAAATTAGGAATAATTGCGGACAAGCTAGGAATAAAAGTTGAGGTAGCGCATAGAGCATTAGATGATGTTGATACTACAGTAAAAGTTTTAAGAGTAATGTTTGACATCTTAAAAGAAAAAAATATAAAATCATTAGATGATATGGAAATATTACTTGATACAAAAAATAATTACAAAAAGTTACCAAGTTATCATGCAATAATACTTGCTAAAAATTATACAGGTTTAAAAAATCTATATAAATTAGTATCTTTTTCACATATACAATATTTCTATAAAAAGCCTCGTATTTTAAAATCTTTGTATAAAAAGTATTCAGAAGGATTAATATTAGGAAGTGCCTGTGAAGCAGGAGAATTATATAGAGCAATTGTTGCAGGCAAGTCAGATGAAGAAGTAGAAGAAATAGCAAAAGGTTATGACTATTTAGAAATTCAACCAGTAGGAAATAATATGTATATGGTAAGAAACGGAACATTGCCAGATGCAAGAGCAATAGAAGATATAAATATGAAAATTGTAGACTTAGGAGAAAAATTAGGAAAACCAGTAGTGGCAACATGCGATGTTCATTTTATAGATCCTCAAGATGAAATATATAGAAGAATTCTAATGGCAGGTCAAGGATATGATGATGCAGATGAGCAAGCACCATTATATTTGAGAACTACAGAAGAAATGCTAAAAGAGTTTGAGTATTTAGGAAAAGAAAAAGCATATGAAGTAGTTGTAACAAATACAAATAAAATATCAGATATGTGTGAAGCAATATCTCCAATATCAAAAGAAAAATGTCCACCACATATTGATGGATGTGAACAAACAATAAAAGATATTGCATATAAAAAAGCACATGAACTATATGGAGATCCACTACCAGAAATTGTTGAAGATAGGCTATCAAAAGAACTAGAATCAATTATAAAAAATGGTTTTTCAGTTATGTACATAATAGCACAAAAATTGGTGTGGAAGTCAAATGAAGATGGATATATTGTAGGTTCACGTGGTAGTGTTGGTTCATCATTTGCAGCATATGCAACAGGAATAACAGAAGTAAATTCATTACCACCACATTATCGTTGCCCAGAATGTAAATATTCAGATTTTACAGATTATGGATACCAATGTGGATTTGATTTACCAGATAAAGATTGCCCAAAATGTGGTCATAAAATGGTAAAAGATGGAATAGATATACCATTTGAAACTTTCCTTGGCTTTAATGGAGATAAAGAACCAGATATAGACTTAAACTTCTCAGGAGAATATCAAGCAAAAGCACATAAATATACAGAAGTAATATTTGGAAAAGGGACAACTTTTAAAGCTGGAACAGTTGGAACAGTTGCAGATAAAACAGCTTTTGGATATGTAAAAAAATATTATGAAGAAAGAGGAATACCTGTAAGTAATGCAGAAGTAATACGTATAGCACAAGGATGTACAGGAATAAAAAGGACAACTGGTCAACACCCAGGAGGAATTATAGTTGTACCAAAAGGTAGAGAGATATATGAGTTTACACCTATACAACATCCAGCAGATGACCCAGAATCAGATATAACAACAACACATTTTGATTATCACTCTATAGATCAAAACTTGTTAAAATTAGATATATTAGGTCATGATGATCCTACAATGATACGTATGCTTCAAGATTTAACAGGAATAGATCCAACCAAAGTCCCATTAGATGATAAAGAAACTATGAGTATATTCAGTTCTACAGATGCTTTAGGAGTTACATCAGAACAAATAAAAAGTGAAGTTGGAAGTTATGGAATACCCGAATTTGGAACAAAGTTTGTAAGAGGCATGTTAGTTGATACAAAACCAACAACTTTTGATGAACTAATACGTATATCAGGATTATCACATGGTACAGATGTATGGCTTGGAAATGCTCAAAGCTTGATAGAAGAAGGTACAGTAACTCTAAATGAGGCAATTTGTTGTCGTGATGATATTATGATATATTTAATAAAAAAGGGAGTTCCACCAAACCCAGCTTTTAAAATAATGGAAACTGTACGTAAAGGAAAAGCTTTAAAAGACCCAGAAAAATGGGCAGAATATGTGGCTTTAATGAAAGAAAATAATGTACCAGACTGGTATATTAAGTCTTGCGAAAAAATAAAATATATGTTCCCAAAAGCCCATGCAGCAGCATATGTAACAAATGCCTTTCGTATAGCTTGGTTTAAAGTTCATCAGCCTAAAGCATATTATACAGCGTATTTTACAATTAGAGCAGATGAGTTTGATAGTGATGTTATGTGTTATGGAAAAGAGAAAGTAAAAAATAAAATGAAGGAAATAGATATTGCAGGTAAAAGTGCAACTACAAAAGATAAAAATATGTATGCTATTTTGGAACTTGTTTTAGAAATGTATGAAAGAGGAATAAATTTTCTTCCAATCGATTTATATAAATCTCATAGTACAAAATTTAGAATAGAAGAAGATGGAATTAGACCTCCTCTAAATAGTATTCCTGGACTTGGAACTGTTGCAGCAGAAGGAATAGAATTGGCTAAAAAAGACGGAAAATTTATGTCAATAGATGATATGAGAATACGTTCAAAAATAGGAAAAACTGTTGTTGAGCTATTAGAGAAGGTAGGATGTCTAAAAGGAATGAGCCAAAGTAATCAAATGAGTTTGTTTGGATAAAAAATGAGACATGAAAAGTAAACTAAAAATTTGAATACTTTTCATGTCTCTTTAATTGTTTGATACCAAAGAACTAAAACTATATTTTATCTTTCAATATCTGGTGTAATATTTTCAGAAGGAGTTGTGATTACAGGATTACTATTTGATATTGTTCCAGATATGTTTTTTCCTTTTAGCCCACCACTACTTACTTTTTTTAATGGCTCAGCATGACGGATATAATAATAACCTTCTTTGTTCATAATTAGGTTGTCATTATAATCGATAACAAATTCTTCATTATGTTTGTTGATAAATTCTACCCAAGAATGTACTGTTTTAGCTTTGTCTGCAATTCCATATACATAGCCTGTTACTACTTGATTAGGCATTGGAAGAACTTGTGATACATATTCTGAACTGTAATATGAATTTCTTCTTACTAAATTGTTTTTATCTACTTTGTCTTGTAAAACATCTGAAAAGATATTTGATAGTTTAAATACTTTTATTGGATGGAATGTTGTAGAAATTGATAAACTATGTTTATCTTCTTGAATGTTTTTTACAATTTTACAGTTTTGTAAAGTTTCTTTTTCTAAAGGGGAGAATGTATTGTTAGAAAATGATGTTAAGGCATGATAAATACAATATTCATCTAAATACAAGTTTTTAGCTTGTTTTAATAAATGAACAGCTTGTTGTTTATTTCCACTTTTTGTAGCAGCATCAAATTCTTGTGACCATTTACTTACTTCGTCGTAAGAATAAATTTTGTACATGTCTAACATTTTCTCACCTCTTTTATAAAAATACATATCTATTATAACATAATATGGTATAAAAACGCAAGAATTAATGCTAAAATACAGCAAAAAAGAGTACGATTTGTTACATTTCACAGATTAAAATCGCAAATATATGAGTACTATAATATTTATTTTAACAAAGTTTTTTACTGGCTTCGCCAATCGCTCTGGGTCATGTCCACTGTGGGAGCTTCCCTGCGCAAAACTTTGTTAAAATAAATATTATAGTACTTAAGTGAATGTTATATCTGTGAAATGTAACAAATCGTACTCTTTTTTGTTGGCTAAAATACTACCAAAATGTAAAAAAATGTGTTAAAATAGAAATATTAAATGAGATGTTAGAAAAGAGGGAGAATAATGTTTGAAAATGCAATTAGTCTGTCACAAATTTTTACAATACCAAATATACTAATTTATTTTTTAGTAATTAATATAATTACTTTTTTTGCTATGTGGATAGATAAAAGAAGAGCTATAAAAGGAGAATGGAGAACTAGTGAAGCAACACTACTTACTTTGGTATTGTTAGGTGGAGGGGTAGGGGGAATTGCTGGAATGTATATTTTTAGGCATAAAACAAAAAAACTTAGATTTTCAGTAGGTTTTCCAGCAATTTTGATATTTGAAATTATTGTTATAATATATATTATAATTTCACTGAATAAATAATCATAAAATAATCTGTTATAGAATAGTATTAATGGAAGGTAGAAGTTTAATTAAATATTAATAGAAATAACAAATGGTTACAATTTACAGTTTGTAAAATTATATTGCCTAAATAGAAATTAGGCTGAGAATTGTAACAACAAATGTCAAAATAGGTCGAAATATAAAGAAAAAATTGACTTATTAAATTACATATGATATTATATAACAAAATAAAAGGAAAGGGGATATGTAAAATGTATGGAATAGGTGCAGCAATATGGTTAATACTTTCACTAATTCTATCAATAGTTGGAGGTATTGTAATTTATTTTGTATTTTTATCAAAGAAAAATGAAGGAAAGTTTCAAGGTTTTTTAGGTTGGCTTTATGACTTTTTATCATTCAAAAAAATGTTTTTAGAGGTATTTTTAAAAATTGCCTATATATGTACAGCATTATATTTTACTTTAAGCTCATTTACTTATATGGCTATTCCTGGAATGGGATTCTTAATTTTCTTATTAGTATTAGTTTTAGGAAATGTTTTAGCAAGGGTATTATATGAATTTGCATTAGTAAAATTAATAATATGTAGAAATACAACAGAAATAAATCAAAAATTATCTGCAAAAAACATAAATGTAGAAGATAAAAAATAATATTGAAATGGTTAGAGGAAGAAAGTAAGGGAGAACTTTAATTTCTTTCTCTAATTATTTTTATTTAACAATTAGTTAAAATTCGCAGTTTACAAAATTATAGTTTTATAGTTAAAAAGAAAAATAGTATTGACAAAAATACAACAAAATGCTTTAATAAATACAATTACAACAAAAAGTTATGAAATTAAAGAGAGTGTATATTAAGTAAAAAGCTGTTAATAATAAAACTTTGGTAATACAAATTACGGTTAAATATTTAGTACATTACATGGTATAAAAGTAATTAAACGAAGGAGGAACAAAAAAATGTTAAATGGTAAAATCAACAAAACCGTTGAGCCAGTAAGGAAATCGGGGGGGGGTAGACCTTAAACAACGAACCAAAAAAGAGAAAAATGCAGGAAGCATAGGAATGGACATAGCAATAGGAGTAACAGTACTAATAATAATATTTGCAATAGCAGTATTAGTAATAGCCATAAACGAGGCAAAAAATAGAAATGCAGAACTAAATGTAGCAGAAAGTAAGAAAGTAGTACAAAATAGTAAAGAAGGAAATAAAAAAGAAGAAAGCAAGAAAGCAGAAGAAAGAGAAAAAGTGTTAAAGAATAATGAATATATGCATGTAGAAATAGATGCAGAAGGAAAAAAAGTACCAGTACCAAATGGGTATGTGGGAAGCAGTGTAAGTGGAGAAAATGAAGAAAATAGAATAAACACAGGTTATGTAATATATGAAGGAGAAGATCCAGTAACAGAGGACAATTTAGATGAAGCAAGAAAAACTCGAAATCAATATGTATGGGTACCAGTACCAGATGTAAGTAAAATATATGGAACAGATGCCAATGGAAAAAAATGGGGAAAGTTGTATAGCTTTAGTGCAACATCAGGAGATGAAGTAACAGGAACAATCCCATACAATTGGAGTGAAAGTAATGGAGTAATGAGTATAACAAATGAAACAGGAGTCAGAGAGCCAGATGTATTAAGAGATTATGACAAAGATTCACGATTAAAGACCTTAGGGCTAGGAGCAAAAACAATGCATGAATACAAAATGCAGCTAGAGAGAGAATTTACAAAAGCGATAAAAAGTATAGAAAAATATGGAGGGTATTATATAGGAAGGTATGAAACA
>CANRSN010000016.1 GCA_947642455.1 uncultured Clostridiaceae bacterium | reverse complement strand
TTTGGTAGTACTAATTACTACCGCTTGGTTTCTTCAAAGGTATGTTTATTGTTTACTTTTCAATGTACTTTTTTGTCTTAAATATTTTTCTGTGAACGATATGTATTGTACTATTTTTTTCGATGAATGTCAATACTTTTTTTAAACTTTTTCAAAAAATATTTTTAAGTGCAAAATAATAAATTAGTAATTTATTTTCTAATGATTTTTTTAATGTTTTTTACTAATTTATATATTTATTATATATATGTTTTTCATCTGTTTCTTAGTACTCTTTTATAATAACATATAGGAATAATAAAGTCAATAGTTTTTTTTAAAAAAATGTCGATTTTTTTAATTTGCAAAATCTTCGTTACCAATGCAATAACTTTTTTCTAAAAAGTGTTGTTATCTTCTCGTTTCACATTATAATTAATACCTACATATTAAAGTATATTACAACTTAAAGATTTTAGACTATTAATTATAATTTTTACTATCTAAATTTTAGTATTTTGTTTCATCAAACTCTATAATATATATTAGCACATAATTTTACATAAATCAATACTTTTTTATTGGTAATTTATTCCTATATTATGTAGTGTTACTATCATATCCTAGCATTATATTAATAAATGTAATATTTATTTTTAGAAATTTTGTTCAAGAAATCTTAAAAGTGACATGAACTTAATTAATTGTAATATTAATATACAATATAACTAATCTAAATTCATTCATATATCTACTAATATAATATCATCTCCTATGCACTTTATTTGTTGCCATGGAATTACTATATCATTAGCATTAGAAAACATACTAAAAAACTTATTTCCACTTGGAACTATTATAGATGTTATTGTTCCACTTTCTAAATCTGCACATACATCTTGTACATATCCCATTCTTTTTCCATTATTAATATTAACTACTTCTTTATGTTTAAAATCTAATCCCTTATCTTGCATGTTTCCTCCTTGTATACTTATAATTTTTAATATATTATATTCGTATTACTATGCCATATTTACTATTTTTAGTCTTTTTACAAAAATGAATCAATTTACTATTTATATAGAAGGCTATTCTAAAATAGTATTTTCTATTTTTAAGTTCCACTTTTGTTAAGATAGAGTATCTTAAGCCTGCTTGACTAAAATATACTCTATCTTTTTATAAATTAAAGCATCTATTTTCAAAATACTTCATTCTTATTTAAATAACTTAACTTTTCATTGTTGAAACATAAAGTATTTATCTATTTATATATTCTTCTAATATGTCCTATTGCACTTTTTTCTAATCTTGACACTTGGGCTTGAGATATGCCAATTTCTTCTGCAACTTCTATTTGAGTTCTTCCTTCGAAAAATCTTTTATTAACTATCATCTTTTCTTTTTCATTCAATTTTTTCATTGCTTCCAAAATAGTAATATTTTCAGTCCATATTTCATCTGTATTTTTAGTATCACTTACTTGATCCATAATATATAAATTCTCTGTTCCATCACCATATACAGGCTCTTGAAGTGAAATAGGCTCTTGAATTGCATCAAGACTAAATACCACTTCTTCTTTATTGACCCCCAATTCTTTTGCTATCTCTTCTATTGTAACTTCCTTTTGATTTTCTTTCATCATTCTATCTTTTACACTCAATGCTTTATATGCTAAATCTCTTACAGATCTGCTAACTCTTATAGGATTATTATCTCTTAAATACCTTCTTATCTCTCCAATTATCATAGGAACAGCATATGTTGAAAATTGTACATTCTGTTCTAAATCGAAATTGTCCATTGCTTTAATTAAACCTATACATCCTACTTGAAATAAATCATCCAAATTTTCCCCTCTTCCATAAAATCTTTTTATTACACTTAATACTAATCTTAAATTTCCATTTATAAAAATATCTCTTGCCTTATCATCTCCATTTTTTATTTTTAGGAATAGCTCATTTTTTTCTTCAGTTGATAGCACAGGTATCTTTGATGTATCTACACCGCATATTTCTACTTTATTTCCCATACAAAACTCCTTTTTAAGAAAAATTCCTATATTTAGTATTTCCAATAAAAAGTTTTGTATTCATTCAATATTGTTTGTAGCAGAATTGCTTTTGCAATCTTGTGTATAATGTTTGACAAAGCTTTTATATATCAGGAAATAGCATGATTTCATGTCCACTGTGGGAGCTTCCCTGTGCAAAACTTTGTTAAAATAAATATTATAGTACTTGAGCAAATGTTATATCTGTGAAATGAAACAAATTGTACTCTTTTTTTCTTGAATTTTTTACAAATGATATATGTCTTCTTATATAGAGCGACATTTGAACGTTTTTTTGTGAATTTGTGAGAATTAGAGTTTTTGTTGGTATTTAGGTATTTACAAGAATTTTGACTTATAGAACATTTGTGTCTTTTCAGAGCATTTTTGGAGTGGATATTACCCAATTTTTACCCAATGAGTATAGCACGTTTGTTCTTGAGAAATTGGCTCTTGTGGGTGCATTTTTAAAAATGAAAATTTTTAATTTTTGTAGGTATATTTTTATGAGTAATTTAAGAGTGGTTAATGAAGATATTTTAAAAGATTGGTTAGATTTTAGGGAGAATACTATTGCTAACCTTACTTGTGCAGAAGATAAAAAGCATTTTATTTGTTTTGAGGAGATTTCAGAAAATATTTTAAGAAATGTTCCTGAACAGAATAAGAAGTATGTTGAGAAACAATTGAAACAGCTTGATGATAATTTCTTTGATTATATTTGCTATTTGAATGAGAAGTATTGTAGGAATGGATTTTGTGATGGAATGAAATTGATTAGTAGATGCTGTGAAGAATAAAATTTAATAAAAAATAGGGAGATTATTAATTTGTAACATTTCCCTATTTTTTTATCCGGATTTTCTAATCAAATAAAATTACATATCCTTCCTATTTATTATTATACAGTGTAATAAATCCTTTATAAAAACTACTTGGTCTACCTTCAACATCATCCTCGCTTACTATTATCTTATAAACTTTGGTTATTGGAGATAATTGGTCATCTACAGATGTTTTTATTATTGGGATATTATCACTATTGATATTCCATCTAAATCCATGTTTGTTTATAATCATTTCTCCTAATAATGTGCCTAGGGATACTGCTATATTCCATGCTACATTTTCATCTATTAATTTTTTCTGATATAAATTCCTTATAAACTCAACTATCTCATCTAGTTTGTCTATTGTTTCTATACTTGTATTTAACTCAAGTTCGTTTTCGACACATTTTTTTCCAAGTTCTATAGCCTTTTCTATTTGTTCATCAATTTGTTTAATAAATTCTTCTAACATTTTATTTCCCCTAATTATTAAAATTTAATTATCACTTTTAGTACCAATCATAATATGAACCATATTTATTTAATTTATTATTTTTATCTTCCATAGATTCTGTATGATCTCTTTTCCCAAGGAGTTCATCTTCTTCGTCAATAGTAGGATCGAACCAGTTTGCTTTTTTATTAGCCCATTTAATCCATTCTTTTATTTCAGCTGTTACGGTTTCTTTTTTAGAAACTGCCTCAATATAATTTCTTATATCACATGCTATTTTATAATCCTCTGCACAATTCATCAATTTTTTAATTTTTTGTGCTTCATTCTTTTTAGCATTTCTGATTTTTTCTTTTCTTTCTTCCTCTTCTCTTTGTATTCTTGCAATTTCTTCTCTTTCTAGTCTTTCATTTTTTGTTTCTTCAGATTGTTCATATAATTTTATTATTATATCTCCTAGTTTATCTTCCAGTCTTATTTTATCATTTTCTCTTAGGTATTTTCTATTGCCACAGGTTATTTTCAATTTACCATTATAAACATAATCATACTTCCTTATATTAGGCTTATATCCATATGTGTGTCTCTTTTGAGATTCCTCATATTCTAATAATTTTTTTTGCCTCTTCTTTGGTTAATTCATGTATTACTTTATCTTGTAACTCTTCTATTTCAATGGTAACACGTTCATCATGAACATATAGTGAAAAATCATTATTTACTTTTCCTCCTAATTCCTCTATTGCAAAATAAATTGCACCTAATATCTTCATACATCTATCTTTTTGTATTTTTGATACATTTGCGAAATATCCCTTTTCTACATAATTATGAATATTATAATAAGGATTAAAATAATTAGCTTTTCTTTCTTCTCTTCGTTCTTCTTTTTTCTTATTTTTATATTCAACAATTACTTTATGATTTTTCTTATATTTATCTATACTCAACTCGTAAATAACTTCAGCTACTTTATTTTTTTCATCTTCCTCTAAGAAATTTAAGAAACTGAATTCTTTAATAAATTTGTCTTTATCACTTACTTTTTCATCAATTAGCGCTCCCGTATTTTTTAATGGAACTTCAATTTCCTTTTCTTCTGTTTCTGGCAATTCAACAATCTCTGTTGAGTAATCTAGTCCCATATTCTTCTTAGTCCAATATGCCGAAGATGGATATGGAACATTATTTTCTTTGCATGCTTGTACCAATTTTGTATAATTTAGTCCATATTTTTTAGAAACACCTGTTAATGAAATATCCCAAATTTCATCATAAAGTTTTTTTCGTTCAAATTTTATAGATAAATTATCCATAAACATCTTCCTTTCCTTCAAATTTCTTTTCTTTATTTTCATACTTTCCTAGCGAAAACGCATACTCATATAGTTCTAGTTCTCTTGTTCTGCGTTTTCGCTTAATATAAAAAGTAATTCATTTTTCATTGATTCGAACTCTTTTATGATAGTCTCCAAATTATTTTCAATATTTTGAACTCTAACTTCAGATATTTTTCCATATTTGTATGCAATCAGTCTCTCAGCAACTATATAATATGACCAACTCTCTGAAAATCCTCTATCATTTTCTTCATTATGAATTGCAAAACCTATTGGTAACAAATTATTTCTCATGCCAATAGAAACTGCATTAGCTGAAATTCCTAAATAATCTCCTGCAATTTGGCATGTTATCTTTGATTTATTTCTAATATCTTCATCTGTATATTTACTCATTGATATCACCTCTCTATTCAAAAATACTATTAAATTCTAATGGTCATATATTTTCATATAGCAATGTAAACTGTGAATTAATTTGTCTATAATCATGATAATGTCCAAAATACCATTTCTTAAACTCACACTGTTCAGATATCTTCTGTAAGTAGTATGTTAAAATATCTTTTTTATAAGATGGATTTAGTAATGTTTGAATATTGGTTGGACAGCAATGAGTAATAATATAATCCACCTTATAATTAGCCTTTTCTAAGTTCTTGATTCCACTTTGCATTTCTTCCCCAGTAGGAATTTCTAAATCCTACCAAGAATAATCTCTTATTCTAAAATATGCTCCTTTTTTTCTCATTTCATAAATCTTTTCTTCTTCATCTAAATTCAATATTCCATCTTGTATATCATGTGATCTTGCACCACCAAATGTAAAAAATTTCTTATTGCCTATATCATATATTTCTCCACGTATTAAATGAATAACAGAATTTCTTATTTTATGTACTTTTCCTCCATGCCATTCATTTGCAGAATATCTATATAATCTTTCAAAGTTTTCATGATTTCCATCAACAAATAATGTTGTAAAACTTTTACTATCTAGCCAATTAAGCCACTGCTGTTCATACATATTTTCAGTTATATAATTCCATATTCCACCAAAATCTCCACAAATAATAACATAGTCATCTTTTCTCATTTTCTCTTGTATTGAAAAATTTTTTATTGAAAATCTATTAAAATCTGCATGAGTAGCTCCTGTAATGTATATCATAATTCGCTCCTTTCTGTTCATTTTACTTAGTAATACTTTTGATAGCTTTTTTAAAAGTTTTTATTACTAACTCTGCACAATGTACTTTTTCTTTTGGTAATCCATTTAACTTTTCAATTATTTCTTTTGCAGTTATATTTTTAGATTCATCTATATTCATATTCTTAATCATATTTGTTATAGCACAACATGCTGCTATAACTGGAGGACATCCTTTTGCTTCAAATTTTGCATCTTCTATAATATTTTTTTCATTGACTTTTAAATATATTTTTATTATATCACTACAGATTTCATTTTTTATTTGTCCTATTCCATTCGCATCTTCAATTATTCCCATATTTATTGGATTTTCAAAATATTCCTTTACTTCTTTACTATACATTTTACTTACCTCTTTTGTTATCATATAACATTTCTTCATATATAGCAATATAGAGTAGCTTTTTTGGCTACTCTATATAAACATTTTTTGTAATAATCCTTTTTTTAAATCCTTTAATTTTTCCAATTTATATTTTTCTTGGCTTTTCTTACTATCTATGCTATTTAGTAAATTTGATACTTTTCTCTGTTCTTCTATGCTTGGTAATTCTATTGGTATGTTTATTATTGATTCATATGACAAACACATTCTTACACTTCCTTCAAGTCTTTTGTTCATTTCATATGTGAATTGATATGATTCAAAAAAATATTCTAAATAATCAGGAATTATTCTTTGATTACATCTAAAGCATATGTACATTGGACTAATTATTCCATGTACATTTTGTTTCATTCTTGCAATAGATCCTACATTAATACGAGCTGGATTATATGCAAAATCATTTTTCTCAATAATTTTATAATTTTTAGTATCTTCACTCGCCACTGTTCTATCTTTAAATTGTTCCGATTGCAATATAAAGCCTTCTTTATTACTAACACTGTATACATTATCAACTTCATTCTTGGCATTTCTAACAGATTTTTGTATAATTAAATCTTTCATCTTTATTTTATGATCATAATTACTATTATACATCTTTTGAATCAGTCCTATTTATATATAAAACGGGATTGATTACTAAGTCTTTTAATTCTTTAAACTACAATGAAAAACAAATAAAAGATATTGGTATCGTTATAACTGGAACAACTCCTTCTAAGGATAATCCAAATTATTGGCATAATGGAAATATTACTTGGGTAACTCCTTCCGATATTACTGAATCCAAAAATATATATTCTTCAAAAGTATGTTTGACTCAATTAGGATTAAGTGCTGGACGAGAACTTCCTAAAAACTCTCTGTTAATAACATGTATTGCTAGTATTGGAAAAAATGCTATTTTAAAAGTAGAAGGTTCTTGTAATCAACAGATTAATGCTATCATTCCTAATGATGACTGTGACATAGATTTTCTATATTATTTATTTGAACACAAAAAATCTTATATGCAATCAATAGCAGGTACATCTGCTACATCAATTATAAATAAATCTAACTTCGAAAAAATATTAGTAAAAATCCCTACTATTGATGTTCAAAAGGAAATATCAAAAACTCTATCTTTAATAGATAGCAAAATAGACTTACAAAATTGTTTACTTAGAAATCTAATTTCTTTCAAAAAGTATTTACTTCAACAAATGTTCATATAAAATGACTACACTTTAAATGGTGTAGTCATTCTTTCTATTTTAATTCTTTTAATCCTAGTTCTTTCAGATATTTATTAAGCTCTTCTGTTACTTTTTTATCTTCTTCATCTATTCTTTCTAATTCTGCTTGAACAGCATCTAAATCTATTTCTTCTTCTTCCTCAAAAGTATCTACATATCTTGGAATGTTTAAATTATAATCGTTTTCCTTTATTTCAGCCATTGTAGCTAGATGAGAATATTTTTCTAATTCTCTTCTATCTTTATATGTATTTATAATTTTATCAACATCTTCATCTCTTAACCTGTTTTGATTTTTTCCAGGTTCAAAGTCTTTTGATGCATCTATAAATAATACATTATCACTTGTTCTACATTTTTTAAACACTAATATACAAGTTGGAATTGATGTTCCATAAAATATATTTGCTGGTAATCCAATTACTGCATCTAAATAGTTTTTCTCTTCTATTAAAAATTGTCTAATAATACCTTCACTAGCGCCTCTAAATAATACACCATGTGGTAAAACTACCGCCATTGTACCATTATCATCTAGTAGATAAATCATATGTTGTATAAATGCATAATCTGCTTTTGATTTTGGTGCTAATTTTCCATAATTACTAAATCTTTCATCATTTAAGAATCTTTCATCTGCAGACCATTGAGCCGAATATGGCGGATTTGCTACTATTGCCTGAAATTTCATTTTCATATGTTCTTCACAAGGATTTTCTAAGGTATCTCCATTATATATATCAAATCTATTAAATGGTACTCTATGAAGTAGCATATTCATTCTGGCTAGGTTGTATGTTGTACTAACTTTTTCTTGACCATAAAAAGCACTTACTTTTACATCTTTTTGTCTAGCAACTCTTAATAATAATGAACCAGATCCACAAGTTGGATCATAAACATTCTTTAGATCTTTTATTTCCATTGTTACTATTTTAGCCAATATATTTGAAACTTGTTGTGGTGTATAATATTCTCCTGCTTTTTTTCCTGCACTTGCTGCAAATTGTCCTATTAAATATTCATAGGCATCTCCTAATACATCGATTTCTGTATCTTCAAATGCAAAATCAATATCATTGATTTTTTGCATTATTGTTCCAATTAGTTTGCTTCTTTCTTTTTCACCTCTACCCAATTTTGAAGAATTTAAATCCATATCTTCAAATAAATTTTCAAAATCATGTTGACTTGCATTTCCAAGTGTTGACTCCGAAACTTTACTAATTGCTTTGTTTAAAATTGATATATCAAAATTTCCTGTTTCTATTAATTTAATTAAATTAGAAAATAAATACTCTGGCTCTATTACATAACCCACATCACTATCTTTTATTAAATCTTCTATTATAGCTTCTCTATATTCTTCATTTTTCCATGCCTGTTCATATGTTAGTTTGTCTTGATTTAACAATTTTCCTTCAATATAGCTTACTAATCTTTCTGATAAAAATCTATAAAATATTAGCCCTAGTATGTAATTCTTAAACTCAGAAGCATCCATTGTTCCTCTTAAATCGTTTGCCATACTCCACAATTTAGAGTGTAACTCTGATTGCTGTTTGTTTTGCTTTTCTGCTACATCCATTATTCATTCTCCTTCTACTTGAATTTATTTATTAAATTTTCTATAAATTCTTTAACCTGCTTTGTTATATTAACTTTTTCTATTAGTGGTTTGTCTATTTTTTCTTTTATTTTTCCAATGTCTAAAATTCCAGAGTACTCATATTCACCAATTATATCATTTAATAATTCAATATCAATATCATATTTTTTTGCAATATCTTTTATTTCCTTTTTTCTATGCTCATCCATAAAGTTATAGTAATTTTCTTCTACTGAATCATTCTCATTAAGTGTTGGTATAATTTTGTTTAAGAATTCTCTAATTAAATCAGATTTTAATCTTAGGTCTTTATTATCTGCATTTTCCAATTTATTTAAAATTTCCTTTATATCTTTATCGGTTTGTTCTTTATCAGTTAAGTCAATTGATTTCATTAAGTTTAATATATAATCAACATTTATTTTATCTGTATACATTAATTCTAATTCAAAATCTATATCGTTTAAGATACTGACTTTATTTTGTGTTTCTTTCCCAGTAGCTAAATCTAAATACTTGCTTTTATAATCTAAATACTCTTGATGTGATATTCCAACCTCTTCTTCCGTAAACTTAAACTCTCTAAATATTCTAAGTTTAATTAATATTTTGGTTAATTCTCTAAATATAACTATAAACTTTTTCTTTTCTTCTTCAGATTGAATAGTATCTACAAATTCTACTGTTGGTACCACTTCTTTTAATTGTTTTGCTATTTCTATAAATTTTTCTTTATAATATTCATATGATTTTAATAATACTTCATCTGGATCACTTGTATCAGAAAAAATCCTTATTGCATTATCTACTGCTTTTTTAGTTGTTCTGAAGCTTACTATATTTCCTTGTGTTTTGGTTGCTTTCTCTACTCTATTCGTTCTTGAAAAAGCTTGTATTAAATCATGGTATTTTAAAGATTTATCTACATATAGTGTATTTAACTTTTTACTATCAAATCCTGTTAAAAACATATTTACTACAATTAGAATATCAATTTCTGCATTCTTAACTCTCTTAGAAACATCTTTAAAATATCCATCAAATGTATTTAATGAATAATTTGTTTCAAACACTTTATTATAATCATTTATTATTCTTTCTAGACTTTCGCATGAAAGTTCATCTTTCCCTTCATAATCTTCATTTGATCCATATGTAAATATTGCTGCAATTTTTAAATCTGTTTTCTTTGCTTTAAAACAATCATAATATTTTATTAATTGTGGAATACTTGATGTTGCAAATATAGCAGTATATGTCATATCATTTGTCTTTAATGGATGCATTATGAGAATTCCTTCTGTAATGTTCTCGATTCTCTCATCTGCCATATATGCTTCTTCAGTATTTATTCCTTCAACTTCTACATAATCAATATTATCTAAATTAGCATCTATCGTTTTATAATAATCAACTGAAAACCCTAGCACATTTCCATCACTTATTGCATCTTTAAGCAGATATTTGTGTAAACATTTCTCAAAAATATCCGCAGTTGTTCTTCCATCTTGGCTTTTGTTATCAGGAAATCTTGGTGTCCCTGTAAATCCAAAGTATTGAGCTTTATTAAAATGCATTTTTATAGCCTTATGCATATCTCCAAATTGACTTCTATGGCACTCATCTATAATAAATACAACCTTTTCATCTCGGTATTTTTCCATCAGTTCTTCATATCTTGGATTATTAATAGCATTTGCCATTTTTTGTATAGTAGTAATTATTAGTGGTTTCGATGAATCTTGAATATTCTTTACTAATTTATATGTACTATTTGTAAAGTCTACAGAACCTGGCTCAAATTTATTAAATTCATCAAATGTTTGTGTATCTAAATCTTTTCTATCTACTAAGAAAAATACTTGTTTGATATCTGGTTCATTTGCTAAGATTTGACTTGCCTTAAATGATGTTAATGTCTTACCTGATCCAGTTGTATGCCATATATATCCATTATTATTAGTTTCCTTAGCTTGATTTACGAGTGCTTCTACTGCATATACTTGGTATGGTCTCATTACCATTAGTTGCTTATCAGTTTCATTTATTACCATATATCTAGCAATCATCTTAGATACAAAACATTTTTCTAAAAAATACATTGAAAATTCACTTAAGTTGCTAATTCTATTATTCTCTTCATTTGTCCAGAAAAATGTATATCCAAAGTTTATTTCTCCATCTGTATTAGCAAAATATTTTGTATTTACTCCATTACTTACAACATATATTTGAATAAATTTATATAATTCTTTATATGATGTTCTTCTATATCTTTCAATTTGATTTACTGCCTCTTTTAAAGTTTTCCCTCTTGCTTTTAACTCTATCTGAATTAAAGGTAATCCATTAATAAATAGAGTTACATCATATCTTGTTTCTCTTTCTCCAGTAATACTTGTTATTTGATTTGAAACTTGATATATATTCTTACACCATTGTCTAGTATTGAATAATTCTATGTATATTTTTTCTCCATTATCTCTTTCTAAACATTGCTTTTCTCTTAAAATTTTACTACTAGTAAAAACACCTTTACCAGTAATCATTGTATATAATTTATCAAATTCTCTATTTGATAATTCTTTTTCTTTTAATTCTTCTTTATTATGAGCATTTACTTGTTTTCTAAAATTTTCTTTTACATCATCTATATTGTTTAAGCTAATTCTTGTATAACCTAATAGTTCTAGATGTTTTATTAGTTTTTCTTCAAGCATTGCCTCACTTTCATATTCTTTAGACATATATTATCCCCCACAAATATAATAGCTTTATTTAATAATAATTTTCCAAAATTATTTTATCATAAAATTATAAAACATTCTACATTTTGTACTGTTTTTTTACATTTATCTCCATTTCAATTTTTCCAGAAGAAATTATCATAAGGATAACCTGCTTCAATAGAGGCTGCTGAAAAAGTGCAAAAATTCTCAAAAAATTATGTTTGCAAAAACGCAATCCCTATTTTTATATTGATTATTGTGTAAAGTGGATATTAAATATCTGTTTTATAGCAAATTTAATACAAAAGTGGTAAGAAAATTTTTGCACTTTTAGGAAATTTTTAAAATTTTGACTTTTTCAGCAGCCTCAAAAAAACTTAAAAACTTTTTAACATTAGAATTCATTAAAACACTGACAGAATATAATATTAGCTGGAAATCCAAGAACTGGTAAAACACATATGGCTATAGGATTGGGAATAAAAGCATGTTTGGCAGTGTATAGAGTTTTGTTTACATCAATTCCACATTTAATAAATCAATTAAAAGAATGTAGAAGTGAAAAAACATTAACAATTTTTAATAGCAAATTTGAAAAATACGATTTAATAATTGCTGATGAATTAGGATATATATCATTTGATAAAGAAGGATCAGGACTACTTTTTTCTAATTTATCATTAAGAGCAGGAAGAAAAAGTATAATAATTACAACAAATTTATCTTTTGAAAGATGGAATGAAATATTTAAAGATCCAGTATTAACAGCAGCAATGATAGATAGATTAACTCATAAAGCATATATAGTTAATATGAATGGAAACTCATACAGACTTAAAGAAACTCAAAACATGTTGGAAAAAAATGAATAATTTTTTTATCAAAAAGTGGATCACTTTTCAATTATAATATGGCTCAATTTTCACTTGACAAATACAGGTTAGCACATACAGGCAAAGGTTATCAATTAGTAGCAAAAATAAGTTGGCTTAAGTTTGCAATAAATAATGATAAGCTAAGAAAAAGAGGTCTGATATTTCTATCAGACCAATATGCAAAAGTACATGTTGAAATATAAATTGAACCGCCCATTGCCGAACGGCACGATGTGGTGGTGTGAGAGGGAATGAATAAAATAATTATTTATTCTCTACTCGATTTATAATATCTTATCAATTTTATTTTTCCAATCTTCATTATGGATGATCCTATCTACAATGAAATCTGAATTTAAAAGTTCAGATTTTGTAAGCATAGATGCAAGCTTCTAATTTTTGGGAATATATTCTTCATAATCATCATCTAGTATTTGACAAAACCAAAATTTCTCTAATAGTATATTAACTGCAACTAAAATTTTATCTTAATTTTTCAGAAGATCTAGTTCTAAATCTGCATAAATTAGATTTTTCTCTTCTATATAAATAAAATCTACTTCCATAGGTTTAACAAAATTTTTTTGATATACATTTCTATATACATCAACAAATTCATAAATATCTTCTAAATCCCTTCCGTGATATTGTCTCCAGTGCCATTCTATAGTATTTATATATCTATTTTTTTTGGTAAATCTTTGTTAGTTATATATTCTCCTACTATATTTCTTTTACTATTTTTTCCCCAATTAATATCTTGTCTAAATTTTCCTGTTCCTCTTCTTTTTATCTCATTTGGCACTTGATTTTGATCTAAGATTACTCCAACTTTCTTTTTTGTAAATTCTTCAACTTTTTCTAAAAATTTTAGACTTATAATTCTTTTTCCTTCTATCTTCATTATAGCACTCCTATCCTAAATTATTATTTTCATTTCCATCTGGTTTTGAAACAGGAGTATCCAAGCCATTTATTTTTCTGACATAGTATTCTCCATAATTTCCTTTTCTAATTTCTTTTACAAATTGATTTCTGGTCATTTCATTTCCATTTGTGCAGTCTTTAAATCTTTCATTTCTTCCAGTATCATTCTCTTGAATAACTTTTACTCTATGTTTCTTCATCTCTTTTTCACTCCCATCTGCTCTATAATTTGCCTATTTACAAAAAGTTTATTTAATGCTATAATTCACATTGTAGGGTCGCAACTACAATTTTTTGTTATAGCTCTGGCATCAGAGCTTTTTCTTTTTGCAATTTTATTATACATCCATTTGTTCGCTTTATCAATATATTAAATATTTTATTCATTATTTTTATGAATATTGAATAAAATGTATTGAACTTGTTAAAAATATTTAATAAATTATTGAATATTAGTTGATTTTTCAAAAAGGTAGGTGTATAATAATGACACAAAAAATAATAAATATATGGAGTGAAAATATGAATATTAAAAGAATTAAAATTGATGGTTTTAAAAATTTAAAAGATATTGATTTAACTCTAAATAATATTACAAGTTTATTATCTATTAATAGTTATGGAAAAACAAATACTTTGACAGCAATTGTTTTTGGAATTGACTTTATTATTAGAAACAATGGAACTAGAAAAAATCAAATGATGTTTAATCCTGTAATTCCGGTAAATAAACATTATTTAAGTAAAACATTTTCTTTTGAAATAGAATCAACTATAAATAATGAAGAAATCATTTATGGTTATTCATTTTTATGGTCTAAAAATAATGAAGACGGAAAAATTATAAAAGAATATTTAAAAGTTAAAGAACCTAGTGAATCACAAAAATTTACATTCTATATAAAAAGAGAAAATGAATTCTCTTTTTATAAACCGTCAAAAACAGGAGCTTGTAATAAATCAATATTGATAGAAAATTATGAATTAATTTTAAATAAAATAAAAGCTTATGATGATTTGTTTTATATGGATATTATAAAAAATCTAAATAACTTAAGAGTATTTATTGATCATGATTTTAATGCAACAACACCTTATGGAATTACTCCTATTTTAGATGGTGAAGTTTTTAATTATGATTTAAGTGGTAAAAATAATATACCAACTATATTATATGATATTCAACAAAAAAGACCTGATAGATTTAATCTAATAATAAATACCTTTACAGACATTTTTCCATCTATAGAAAAAATAGACGTTGTACAAATACCTATAACCGTTGAACAAAATGTCAACCCTAATAATCTTGAGCCTTCAAAAGTAGCTGGTAAATTTTGTGCACTTATAGCTAAAGACAAAAATTTGTCTTCAGCTATAGATTTCAACAATATGTCTGATGGTGCAAAAAGAATATTAAAAGTACTTACTAATTTAGAAATAGCATCTAATAACGGTTTTTCAATAGTTGCAATAGAAGAACCTGAAAATTCATTAAATCCAAAAGTATTACAGCAATATTTAATAGCTTTAAATGGTTTCGCTAAAAACATAAAAATTATTATTACAAGTCACTCTCCTTACTTAATGAATTATATTGAGCCTTCTAAAATATATGTAGGCTTACCTCATGACAATGGCATTGCTACATTTTCAAAAATAAAAGATAAATCAGTAAATAAATTGATGAATGATGCAGAAAGTCTTGATCTACGTGTAGGTGATTATCTTTTCGATCTGATGAGTGGAGATTTAAGTGACTTAAATACACTAGCTAAATATACGGAGTAATATATGAAAAAATGTATAGTAATATATACAGAAGGCGAAACTGATGATGAATTTTATAAAAAAGTATTAAGTTCTATAAAAAATAAAATACCAGGGAATAAGTTTAAGGTAGATGTTTTAAAATCTTTTTGTATAACAGGAATTGGTAAATTCCAAAATAAATTATTAAATAAATTTAATAACGAAATAATTAAAAAATATGCAAAAACACACGAAATAACAGCAGTGATTTGTTACGATACTGATGTATTTGAATTTGGAGTCCATCCACCAATTAATAGAAAAAAACTTGAAGAAGATTTAATTAATTATGGTGCCTCTAAAGTTATTCATATAAAGGCAAAGAAAAGCATTGAAGATTTCTTTATGTTTGATCTTGATGGAATATCAAATTATTTAAAAATCACAAAAACTAAAAATTTAAAAGGATCAACTGGTTTAAAAAAATTAGAAACATTATTTTTAAAAGCTAATAGAATATATCAGAAAGGTCATAAATGTGCAGGACTTATTGATTCACTTAATATGGATATTATATTTCCAAACATATGTAATGAGATAAAACCTCTTTGTATAGAATTAGGACTTGATACAAATTGTAGCTTTTGTAAAAAATATGTCTCAAAATGAGGCATATTTTTTTATTACATTTCATCTAGTATTTTTATGTTTCATATACATTCCTTAGTGAATTTTATTGTAATCTTTGAAACCCGTATAAAATAGCTAAAAAAGTCTAGTAATTTTTCTAAAAATAATATATAATACCCTAAGATACAACTACATACTCCTCCCACCCATAGGCATACTTGAAAGGAAGTGAATTAAGTAATGGCTGGGAGTTTAGAAAAAAGAGGAAAAAATAGTTACAGGCTAACAGTATTGGATTACCTGTAATTAATTTTCACAAACGGAAATAAAAGCCGTTACAATTTTCACGATAAAAAAAGTAAAAAACTTTGAGATTACATATCTCTTTCCCAAAAGTTTTTTACTGTCAATTTAAAAATTATTATATTTTTCAATACTTATTTATATTAAATTTGCTCAACTTTTTGTATTAAAAATTTAAAATATAAATATTTATGCATTGTAAGTTTAGTATAAAATTTTAATGATTTTTTATTAGAATTTAAGTAGTTTGAGGTACTTATTTTACCCAACTTTCACCCAATTCGACATAATATCGTTTAAAAATAGCGTTATTGTAAACTATTCTAGAGTAACAAAAAATCACTAAAACCGTTACAGTTCTAGTATATATGTTTGGTTGCGGGGGTAAGACTCTTTCCTTACGACCTTCGGGTTATGAGAATTTAATTAGTGTTTTTGAGAAATTTTGTTAACTTGAGTTTTTATTAGTTTTAATAGGGTTATAGCAAATTGGTGTGATTATGAATTAAGTTAAAATAGGTCTATTTTTGCAATGATTGTCCCCAATTTGTCCCCACTTTTTTAAGGCATCAAATACATTAAATTTCAATGAATTTTTGAATTTGTATTTGCAAGTTTTATTGTGTTTTGATGTGTTAAATTTTGAAATTTATAAAAATGGAGGTTTTAACAATGAATAATTTTAGAGAAGTTAATGATGATATTTTAAAAGATTGGTTAAATTTTAGAGAGGAAGATTTATGTTCTTTGACTTGTGATGAGGATAGAAAGCATCATATTTATTTTGATGAGATTTCTGAAAGGATTTTAAAACGTGTTCCTAAAAAGGATAGAAAGTATGTTGAAAAACAACTTAGTTTTCTTGATGAGAATTTTATGGGTTATATTGATTATTGGAATGAAAAGTATTATAGGAATGGGTTTGTTGATGGTGTGCAATTGATTATGGGCTGTTGTAATAATGTTTCATTTTAAAGTGCAAATTTTGCACTTTAAAAATATAAAATTGCACTTTGAAAGGCGAGTTAATTCTCGCCTTAATAAATTTATAAAAAGTATTCAAGTTCAATTTTTAATATTTCATTTTCATCAAATTCATATAATATAGCTACATCTATATTATAACCGCCATCTTCACTTAATGTTACAAACCTGTCATATTCTTTTACTATCTTTTTTGATAATTCCTGACTTAATCCCTCTCTTTGAAAATATATTTGCATTTCATTAGATGTACCATACTTTACCTCATTAAATACATCTTTATCTATTAACTCTAGCTTAAATAAAATTTCTATATATTTCATTAACTTATAATCTATGAAATCATTCTCTATTTTAATTTTCTTTATGGCATAATTTACTTTCTGTTCGTCAGTCTTTGTTATAAGTCTAACATAATTAGGTATTCTATCAGTGTCTAATCTTTTGCATTCTCCCCACTTACTTCCTATATATAAATAATTAAGTTCTGTATCCTTCCAATATTTCAACATATTGTTTATCATTTCGTTATATGTCACATTATTTCTTTTCCAATTGATAAACATAGTGTAGAATGCTCTTGCTTTTTCATTTTCCAATCTTAATAGTTCAAAGTCATCTTTAATATATTCTACATTCTCTATAAATAATATATATACTAAATCCATTATGCTATATTGTTTTCCATCTGCTCTTATATTTTCTAGTCTATTTTGCATTACATTCTCATTTTTCTTAATTTCAAATTCTGTTATATTATTTTCTAAACAATATTTTCCTATTTCAGTATTTATTTCATTATTTTTTTCTGTCTCATTTTCTAAGTTTTTAATAATATTTTTTTCATTTTCATCTTCAATTAAAACTTTAGTTAATAATGGGTTTTCTAATGCATCCTCTCTCTTTTTACTTCTAGAATCTATCTTTAGATTATTTTTTATAAAATCTTCAAAATTATTCCTTTCTTTATCTTTGGTTTTAACAAAATGTATTTTTGGTAGCAACTTTCTTACATCTGCATTATACTTATTAAATATTGTGCTATATCTATTAACTCTTCCGATTAAATTTTTTAAATCTTGATAACTCATATTTCCCTTTCCCTTATATGTATCCATAATAAACATATTATCGAAAGGCATATTTACTCCTTCAAGCAATGTTGATGTTGCAAATACATATTTAATACTATTATTAAAATCTTTTCGAATAACATTTTCTAGATATAATCTAACATTTTCAGGAACTATACCATTATGATAAACAATACCTTTCTTTATTAATTGAGCCAAATCATAATCTTTATGTATAAATTTTTTCAACTCATTTGAAACTCCTTCAAGAGAACTTATCTCATTCTGAAATTCGGCTAATTCAAATGCTTTTTCTACACATTCTCGTGGCTTATTTAAATATACAATATTTTTGTTCTTTCCTTCCTTTAAAAGATAATCATATTCATTTAAATAAACTTTATTTGTTGGAATAAACTGATTAAAAAATTGATCATATATTCTTTTTTCTTTATCCATAAAAGTTATATATGCTATTTCTTCAATCTTTATCACTGGTTTAATTATTAATGGTTTATCAATTACATATTTTTGCTTTAAATATTTAAAATCAATATTTGTATAATCATCAATTACAGGACTAAAATATTTAATAATCATATCTTTGTTTTTATTCTTTAATAAAATAATAATTCTTGCTAACAGTTTATTTCTATTATCTTTTTCAAATAAATTATGTGCTTCATCTATAAGTAGTGTGTCAAATGTAATATCAATTCGTTTATCATATATAAGCTTAAATAACCTTTCTTGAGTAAAAATAAAAATATTTCTCTTATCTTTATTAATATTTATATCATAATGAGTTATTATTTTAGGTTTATGTTCATTATTTTTAAATAATTCCAAAACATCTAACCTTAATTGATTAATCATAGCTTTGGATGGTAATACAACACATATATTTTTACTTGAATAATTCTTTTGTATATATTCTTTTATTAGTTCTGTCTTTCCAAATGATGTTGGAGCAACTACTGTTGTCTCTGCATCCTCTTTGAAAAAATCATATTTTAATCTTTTTTGTTTTCCAGTATAATAATTAGTGTCTTCCTTAAAGTTTTCTTTTAAACTATCATAAATATTTTCAATTAATGATTCTTCATTTTCAATATTATTTATTCTATCTAATAATTCAATAACTGGCATATTAAATAATTTATATGATATTTCATATAATGGGCTATAATCATCTGTAAGTATTGAATACTTCAAAACTATATAATATGCTAATTTTTGATATTCTAATTCTTCTCTTTCTATCAGTAATGCTGCTAATGATAAAATTTTTACAATCTGTTCTCTTGGTATATTGTCAATATTATCTTTTAGTAATTCTATATAAGCATCACTAATATTGTTATTTTCCATGATTTTATATATACTATTAAAGCTTAGTTCCATTTTCTAACTCCTTCAATATTTTTACCATTTTTTTATAATCTTCATGAGATATACAAACAGCTACTATATTTTTAAAATTATTTTTTTCTCTATCCAATACTTCCTTAACCTTTTTCTTATCAATATTATCTATATCTTTTTTAAAAACTGCTGATACTCCTATGGCATTTTTTTCTATTTGCTCATCAATTTCTTTAGTAAGAATGTCCGCTATTTGTTTTTTTAATTCTTTTTCTTCAACATTAGCAATATTACTTTTTGCAGTTAACCAATAATTTTTATTATTACTAGAGAACTTTCCCTTAACATCTGTAATAGCTTCTTGTATCTTGGAAACATGAGAATCTGTAATATTGTCATTTTGAGCATTTTCTCTTGACTTTACTTCTGTGTACCATACTTTTTTTCCATCAAACAATAATACGTCAAATCCTTTTTTTACACTTCTCTCTTCCCTATTTAAATAAATAGATATATGGCTATAATTTTTTAATTTTTCAAAACTTTTTAAATGAAATAATAGTTCTCCTATCATCCCTGCTTTTTGCTCATCTGTTTTTCTCTCTATTCTTTTATTTAACTCTTCTATAGTTTCATCAAAACTAATAATTTCTAATTCTTCTTGTTCTTTGCCATAACATATAGTTACTAGTAATTGTTTTAATTTTTGTTTTATTGTTTCTTCTTCATCATTGCAAATTATTTCTAATATATTTTGATTCTCTAATTTTTCCATTTAATTTCCCCTCATTAATATTACCATTCATATTATAAAAAAAATGTCGAAACTTGTATTTTATTATCAAAAAAAGCAAAATAATTTGTAATATATAATTACTATTATCTCGCTTTTCTTTAGTTTATTTATTACCTATATAATATCTAATCATTTCTGTATATTGATCTTGCGCATTTAAACATGTATCAATTAAATATCCTTTTTCATTTTTGTATTCTTTCAATCCTCTATAATAAAATAATTTATCTGCATCTTGTATAATGAATGGAATAATATTGTTTTTTAAACATTCCTTAAACATAATAATTCTTCCTATTCTGCCATTACCATCTTGAAATGGATGGATGCTTTCAAATCTATAATGAAATTCAATTATTTCTTTTATAGTAATTTGTTTAAGTGAATTATACCAATCAATTAATTCTGACATTTCTTTTTCAACATTATTAGGTGATGTTGTCTTAATACCACTTCCTATTGTATTAGCTCTTTGTTTATATTCTCCAACATTAAACCATTCTACCCTACTATCTGAAGTACCATCTTTTAAAATCTTATGAAATTCTTTTATCAGCTTTTCTGTTAGTTTTTTATCTGCTACATATAACATATAATCAACTAATTTAAAGTGATTCGCTGTTTCTAATATATCATCTACTTTTGCAATTGTATCACCTTCAAATAAAATAGTATTGGTTTCAAAAATATATCTTGTTTGATCTTCCGTTAATGTACTTCCTTCAATGTGATTTGTATTATATGCAAATGAAATCTGAGTTCGATGATATAAATTTCCTTTTAATTTCATTTCTTTTTGTTCTCTAAGTATATCTAATACATTTATTTTTGAAATATCAAATTTATCTTCTTTTAACAACTCATCAATGGAAACTTCAAATAATTCAGATAACTTTTTTAATGATTCAATATTAGGTTCCAATATTCCAGCCTCATATTTTGAAATTGTTGCTGCTTTTACTCCTAATATTTTCGCCACTTCACCCTGCGTCATATTTTTATTTTCTCTATATAATTTTATTTTTTCTCCTAACATAATAAAAAACTCTCCTTTTCACTACAATAATATTATATCATATTATTTCCAAAAAAGAAAGTTTTTATTTTAATTTTATATAATTATTTCCAAAATAGATTTTTTAATTAATTAAGTCTTTTAATTTCACACCATCTTTATTCTTCCATTCACTATATCCATTAGAATTTCTTCCTAAAATAATAACTGCTGCCATTGATGGAGTAGAGCATAAGTGGTTGTTTACAAATACATTATCCTCTATATCTTTAGAATTACGTTCTCTCTCTGCATATTTGATTAAACTTGGTGATAAAGAATTAGCAATTTTATCTTTTATTTTTGAACCTTTCAAAATAACAAATCCTTCATCAGTCAAAATGCCTTTTGCATATTCAATATTATTATTATTTAAATATAACAACTCATTATCTTTGTTCTTGTTTTCTTCAGATAGGATTTCATCAAACATATGATATCCATATACAGATGTTAAAATTATTACTTTTTCAAAAAATTTTATCGCTTTTATTTCGTCAGCATCATCTAATGATGATTTTGTTGGTGTTACTTGATTTATTTCATATCTTCCAACTTTGTTTGCCTTTGTATATAATTTATTTTCAATATATTTTATATGAGCCTTGTTTAATGAATTATCTTGACTTACAAATACAATACATTCTCTCCAAAATTCTTTATTCTTATTATGTTGCAATAATCTAACATATATATCTTCTGCCTCTCCAATATAAGCTCTATTCTCACCTGTATCTTCATCTACACCTAATAAAATATACACACCAGTATTATTTATTCCCTTTAAATCTTTTGCTTCTTTCATCTTGCTTCTAGGTATTTTATAACTTACTCCTATCCATTCATCTAAATTGCCTTGAATTATTCCTGTAGCAGTTCCATTCTTTAGTATCATTGTTACAACATTTTGATTCATTACTACTCCTCCAATTTATACTCTTCACTGTCTTCTGCAACTTTTAGATTGTTATCTTGTTCTTCGTTATCTTCATCATACTCATTTTTCATTAATCTGTAAATAACATTTCCTAAAGAATTCATAATCGCATCATAGAATTCTTTATTTTCAAACAACTTCTTATATGAAGTTGCACTTTCTTTATAACATTTTGCTGTTTTCTCACTAAATACTTTAGGAAATACTGATTTTGTAAACATATCTTCGTTATTATTTTTAGCTAAGTTTTTAATTGTTTTATCTTCCATAATAGTATTCATAAGATTCTCTACTATGAGATTATCTCCATCTGTAAATTGCCCAGAATACAATTCATTTACTTTTTGAATTACTTCATCTAGTAATCTCTTTTCTGGTAATACTGCTATTTGTATTTTTGCTCCTTGTGGTTTTATCATTCCTGGAGTTTCTTCTGTTTTTCTCAATGATACACTTCCATCAAAAGTTTGCTTTAAATTATAGTATGTAAGTTTAACTGTTCCTTCTAAATCTATTACATCTATTTTGTTCTTTGGTAATAATTTTTCTACGTATCTTAAATACATATAAATTTTATGTAATTCTTCATCACCCATATATGCTATTTGAGTTATATATGAATAAAATCTATTAAAGCTTTTTACTTCTTTTCTAAAGCTTTCTCTTTGCTCAATATCTAATTTATTATATAAATCAACAGTTTCTTTAACACAGCTCGTCAATTTTCCAAAATCATTTTCATTTTGTTTTCCATTTTTTAAATACACTTTGCAAAATTTTTCTACATTATCATCATACCATAATTTATAACTTTTTAATATATTTAACTTATTATATATAACATTGGGATCTGTTTCTTTTTCTAAAACTGAAACATCATAAAATGGTTTGAAAGCTTCTTGAATATCTTCTGCTTTATTTACAAAATCAATTACTAATGTATCATCTTTTCCTTTACACATTCTATTTAATCTTGATAGTGTTTGTACAGCTTTTATTCCAGACAACTTTTTGTCCACAAACATTGTATGCAATAATGGCTCATCAAATCCTGTTTGATATTTTTCAGCAACTACTAATACATTGAATTCATCTCCATGAAAGTATTCTTTTGTCTGAGATTCTTTTATTTTCTTGCCATCTTTAGTCTTATTCATTCCACTTTCTGTAAAAGCTTCTCCACCATCTTTAACTTCTCCTGAAAACGCTACTAAAACATCAAGATCATCGTATCCCTTTTCTTGTATATATCTTTTCATTTCAAAAAAATACCTTACTGCATGTAATCTTGAAGCTGTAACAAGCATTGCTTTTCCTTTACCGCCAATTTTATTTTTAGTTACTTTTCTAAATTGTTCAACTATTATTTGAGTCTTTTGCGTTATATTTATTTCGTGTAAACTCTCAAATTTTTTGATATATTTAGTTGCATAATTTTCTGGAACTTCTGGATTATCTGGTATTTTTTTTGCAATTTTATATATAGATTCATAAGTCATGTAATTTGCTAACACATCTAATATAAATTCTTCTTCTATAGCTTGTCTCATACTATAAATGTGATATGGTCTAAAAGTTCCATCTTCTTGCTTTGTTCCAAATAACTCTAGTGTTTTTCCTTTCGGTGTTGCTGTAAACGCAAAGAATGATAAATTATCTTGTTTTCCATGTGTAGCTAATTCTTCTACTATTTTATCTTCATAGTCTTTTTCATTTTCTTCTGCTATTGCCTCTAATTCTGCATATTTCTTCAATGCTTCATCTCTATCTGCTAGTGCTATTTTCAATTTCTTTGCTGAATTTCCTGTTTGACTTGAATGAGCTTCATCAACTATTACTGCAAATTTTTTGCCAGCTGTATCGGATACATCTTTATATATTACTGGAAATTTTTGAAGAGTTGTTATAATAATTCTCTTTCCATCATTTATAGCATCTTTTAAATCCTGTGATGTTTTTTCATCATCTATTTTTACAACTACTCCTTTTTGGTGCTCAAACTGATATATAGTGTCTTGTAATTGCTTATCTAATACAGTTCTATCTGTTACAACTATAATAGAATTAAATACTGCATTGTTATTTTTATCATGCAATCCAGAAAGTCTATGTGCAAGCCATGCAATAGAATTTGATTTTCCAGATCCAGCACTATGTTGAATTAAATAGTTTTGTCCAACTCCACAATCCCTTACATTCCATATCAATTTTCTTACAACATCCAATTGATGATATCTAGGAAATATTATATTTCTTTTTTCAATCTTCTTTTCTTTACCATTTTTATGTTCTATTTCTTCTTTAACTTCTAAATGAACAAATTTATGAATTATTTCCATTAAAGAATCCTTCATTAATACATTTTTCCATAAATAATCTGTAGTATATCCATCATAATTTGTTGGATTTCCTGCACCTCCTACATTTCCTGCCCCATTTGAACCTTGATTAAATGGTAAATATCTTGTATTTGGTCCTGCTAGTTTTGTAGTCATTTTTACATCATAATGATCTACAGCAAAATATACTATTATTCTTGAATTAAATTTAAATATTAATTCTCTTGGATCTCTATCATACATAAATTGTTTTTGAGCATTTTCAGAACTTTGTCCTGTTATTTGATTTTTTAATTCTAGAGCAACTAAAGGAATACCATTTAATAATAAAACTATATCAATTGAATTTTCATTTTGAGTAGAATATTTTAATTGTCTCGTTTCATTTAAAATATTCATTTCATATAATTTTCTATCTTCTGGATTTAAATTTGTTTCTGGTTGAAAATATGCCAACTTAAATTTAAACCCTCTATCCGTTATCCCATTTCTAACAACGTCTATAACACCTCTTTGAGCAACTTCTTCATTAAATCTTTTTATAAATCTATTTTCGTAGTCATCTGGAAAAGATTTTCTATATCTTTCCCATTCATTATTTTGAGAATTCTCTATAAAGGTAAATAAGTCTTTTTTATTTAAAGCACATTCTCTATCAAAATCTTGTGGATATCCTTTTACATATCCTCCATCTTCTGATAATAAATAACTTTCTATATCTTGCTCAAATCTTCTTTCATTTTCTTCCATAATTATTGCTCCTTTGAATTGTTTTCTTTCCATATCCATTTGGCATTAAATTATTATTTCTCATATATTCAAGACATTTTTTAACTTTACTTGTTTTTATGTATTTCTTTCTTTTGCTCCATGCATAAAATGCTTCTATTATTTGATTATCAGTTGGTTTTATTCCATCAATTAAAAAATCATTCCAACAATAAAACAATGTAGCAATTATCTCACTTTCTTGTGTATCCTTATTTTTAAATAATTTTATTATTCTTGTTATCTCATTGTCATATCCTTTAAAATCTTTTTGGTATTTTTCAATACCTTCTTTATAGTTATTATCTAGTGTATAAATATCTCTCATATTATCTTTTGAAATTTTTACCCACTCTTTTTCTTTAAAAATATCATATACATTCTTCATCATTTCTTCGCTATATGGACCTGCAGCATACTTTTCATAATCTGGTTCTTGTTTATATTTAATCTTTTTTAATATTACACTCTGTATTTTATTTAATTTTATCTTGCACATAGAGTAATTATTAGGAAGTTGCTCTATTATTCTTAACGATAACTCTGCCATTTCTGTATTATTATAATTTGTTTTTACCTCTTTTTTTCCTGTTACATATTCATATATAAGTGATTTTTTATAGTTTTCTAATTCTTCTATTATTTTTTCTTTATTATTAATTAATTTATCTATTTCTTCGCATTTCTCTGATATATATTTCTCAATTTGAATTTGTTCTTTTTGTGGTGGCAAAGCTATTAATATATTACCAATTTCTGCACCTGATATATGAACAACTTTCAATTTAGACTTTCCATAACTTTTTTGTGTTTGTCCATAATGACTATTTAAAGCATAACTTAAAAATACTGGATTTTCAGAATGCTTTACAATTATAATATCTCCCCCAGCCAAACAATTTTCATTTCCTAAGTATGCTATGTTTTTTCCTATTTCTTCTACTAATTCTCCTGTGCCAGCAAATAATAAATCACCATAAGTAAAATATTGATTTGAATTTATCCTTTCTTTATTAGTTCTAGTTTCACATTCATAGAACTTATAGTTATATTTTGAATATATTTCGCCATATCTCACACAAGGTGTATCTCCATCAGTTACAATGTCTTCTTTAGTAATTCCATTACCTTTGCCAATAGAATTTACAATATATTTTAATTTTATAAGTTTCCAATGCCTTGGAATCATTCCAACCGATTCAATACCACTATCTTTCATTTCAACATTTTCATCTAATCCCTTAGTAACAATTTTAGTAATTATTGATTGTTTATATAGCTTATAATCTTCAACAGTTTGCACCGTTTTTTTTATTACCTTATCTATTTCTATTATTTTTTCATCTAATTCATTACTAATTTTAATTTGTTCATAATCTGGTGGAACAGGAATACTTATTTTTTTCATTTTTTGAAAATTTGTTGACCATAAATCTGAGACAATTCCACTTCCCCATCTATAAAATTCTTCTGCAAATCCATAATTTTTTAATAAATATTTTATATATTCATTTTTTAAATTTTTATTCTCAAGTACAATATTGATTAAAGAAACTGAACCATCATAATTAGATAAACCACATGATTGTTTTCTGTCTGATCTCGAATTTATAACAAAATCTCCATTACAAACTTTTTTTCTAGCATCATGCGCATCTGATTTAGCAGCTGTTTCTAACTGCTTAACTATTCCTTGTTTAGTTACAGAAAGAGGTTCCCAATCATAATCTGACACTCTTTCATTTCTTTCTCTAAAACATTTATCTATTGTCTTTATATTCCAATTTTTAGGTATTCTTCCAATCCATTCAATACCTGATTCTTTCATTTCTCTCATATTTACTTGTCCTCCTTAAATAATTTTTCAAGAGAACTCATAATATCTTTCTCATTTTTTCTAATTCTTGCTTCTATTACATCTGAATCTTCTGGTTCAACATATTTGTAGAAAAATCTTGTAAAAGGTATTTCATATCCTACTACTGTTTTATTTTTATCTATCCAAGCATTTGCATTATATGGTAATACTTCACGTTCAAAATATTCATCTATATCTTCTTTTAATGGCACATTCTCATAATCTCTTTTTTCACTGTTCGGCTTATTATTTCCTTTTTTATCTTTTATAATGTTATTGTTTTCATCAAATATTGGTGTTTCAATTGTAATTCTATTAAATCCAAAATCTGTATTATTAAAAATCTTACTTTCTACTGATTTTCCATTTTCATCATATTCTTTATCTTGAAAATCGTCGTATGCTCTTAATATTAAATTCTTACATTCTTCACTAATATCTTTTCTTTTATTTCCTATATTCTTTCTTCTATTTTCATAACAATTTGAAGCATCTATTAACTGTACTTTTCCTTCTCTCATAGCATTCTTATGCTTGTTTATCAACCAAATATATGTAGATATTCCTGTATTATAAAATAAATCTGTTGGTAATTGAATAATAGCTTCTAACCAGTCATTTTCAATTATATATCTTCTTATTTCAGATTCTCCAGATCCCGCTTGTCCACTAAATAGTGGAGAACCATTTTGAATAATAGCCATTCTTCCATCATCTTTTAACTTTGCTATGCCATTTAAAGTAAATAACATTTGTCCATCACTAATTTTAGGTGTACCGACTGGAAATCTTCCTTTATCACCTTTTGCTACCTCATTTTCTATTGCTTTCTTTTGTTTCTTCCAATCTATCCCAAAAGGAGGATTTGAAATAATATAATCAAATTCATATCCTTTGAATTTATCATCATCCAAAGTATCTCCCTGTTTAAAATTATCTGCTTCTCCATCTTTTATTAGCATATCTCCTTTTGCAATAGCATAAGTCTCTGGATTTAATTCTTGACCATAGCAATCAACAATAGCATTTTTATTTAATTGTTTCAACCTATCTGTCATACAAGCCAGCATTTGCGATGTTCCCATTGCCATATCATAAATTGTCTTCACTTTATTTTCGTTTATTAAAACATCTCTTTCTTCAGCAACCAATAAATCTGTCATAAGGTAAATAATATCTCTTGCTGTAAAATGAGCTCCTGCTTCTTCATCATAACTTTCTGAAAATTTTCTAACTAATTCTTCAAAGATATATCCCATATCTTCTGTTTTTACCTCATCTAGTCCCATATATGCTTTTTTACTATTAAACTCCTCTAATACTACATATAATAATCTATTTTCTGCCATTGTTTTTATTTCATTTTCAAATTTGAAATTATTAAGTATATCAATTACATTATCTGAAAAACCATTTATATAATTTTTAAAGTTACTCTCTATGTTGTCGGGATCATTAAGCAGTTTTTGAAAATTATACTTACTTGTATTATAAAACTTATAGCCAGATGCTTCAATTAAGAATTGTTCTTTAACTTCAAAATCTTTGTATTGTTCATATGCCTCTAGCACTTTTTCCTTTGTTGGCTTTAATATATCATCAAATCTCTTTAAAACTGTCATAGGCAATATTACCTTACCATATTCATGTGGTTTATATACTCCTACTAATTTTGTTGCTACTTCCCATATTAAATTTGCTTTTGCATTTACATTTGTACTCATATTTCAAATTCCCCCACTTTTTGTATTTTATAATTCTATTTTAATATCTTATTTATCTTTTCATATTTTTCGTCTGTTAAATTTTTTTCTTTCATTTTATATAGTATATCTATAATTCGTTTATCATTTTTTACTAATGTGATTAACTCGTTTGGTAATGTTCCTCTCTCAAGAGCAGCAATAATTTTAAACTCTTTTTCCTCTTCTTCATTTAATCCTAAGCATTCCATTATATTTTTTAAGTCATCTCCAATAGGTGGATTATTTTTTCCTGTTTCCATTCCGCTTATTAACATTTTGTTTTTATTTATGCTATTTGCTACTTCTTCTTGAGTTTTATGATGTTCTTTCCTTTTATCTCTAAGCAATTTCCCAAAATCACTTTGATTCATAATCCACCACCTTTCATAAAGTAAGTAAATAAATTTATTTACTTACTTTATATAATAAAATAATTTATTTGTCAACATTTATATGTTTTCTTAATTATTTGGTGTTAATATGTCGAATTATATTTTTACATTTTCGGAGCAATTTTCTGTACCATTATGTATATTATTAGAGCATAAAATAGAACTATAATGAAAATATAATCCTATTTCTAGTTCTTATTTAATTTTACTACGATTAATCTCCTGCCACATTTCCAAATCAAGCTTTTTAGTAATTAAATCTCGTATCTTTATTTGCATTTTGTATATAGTTTTCATTAAACGTAGAAGCTCTTCTCTATTTTCCTCTGAAATTTGAGTAGCAAATTTACAAATATGTCTTATATCTTTAACAATACTTTGAATTTCTTTATTGCTTTCACAATATGCATTAATAATCTCTTCTTCTCCTTTTATTTTGTAATTAGTTACTCTTTCATAAATCGCTGCATCTCTGATATATGGTGCAAGTCTCCTATAACAATAATTCTTTGCTTTAGCTTCAATTAAACATCTTTCTTCATCAGAAACCCATACTTTTATACTTTTTCTTCTCTGACTTGGATTTAAATATTGTCTCATACTCAATCACCTCCTTTAATTCATTCCACAAAACTCATCATAAGCATATCCCGCCTCAATATATTTTTCTGTTAATTCCATTTTGTATTCTTCTAATAATTCCAAATACTTTTGCTTGAAACAATTTTTACATAACCATTCAATACCTTCTTTTGAAACAACCATTTTATCATTATCATAATAAGTAAAAGTATTTCCTAAATTTTCTTTAGACATTTTCACCATTGCTCTATGTATTGTATCTTTCTTTCTATGGAAATAATTTTCTAAATCTGAAAAGCATAAATCTTCATTCCATAATGGCTTAGAATTTACTTTTAAGAATTCCTCATATACTTCTATTCTCATTTTGAAGAAATCTATATCAGCATCTATTTGTTTCTTTTCTGATTGAAAATATACATATACTAGCCATAGATATCCTTCAAACAAAATATAATATCTTTTACTTCTAATTTTTTCACTTCGCCATCTACATGTAGGATGTTTCTTTATCATAACAGATATTGCTTTTCTTAAATCTTTATGACTTATCTCTTTTCCATTTTTAGTTTTAATATTTAGTATTTTAAATTTGTTGATTATTTTCCAATAAGGTAAAAAGAAATTATCAAATTCATCCATTACTACTCTCATATTTATCTCCATTTCTAATTTTGTATTTTCTGAAATAGCGAAAGCGAATTTCAGAAAACCTTGAGCAAATTTATTTGCTCCGAATAAAGTGGATTTTTTAGTGCCCTTTATTCGCCAGCATGGTGTCTTGACACCCTTTTTGCTGTTTAGGGCAAAATGCCCTAATACCCTTTTTGCTCTCCGAGGGATATTTTCTATTCATTTTTTATGTATTTTCTTTTAAAAACTAGGACAATTGTATAATTATTTTTCTACTTGCTTGTCCTAATTTTTTATCAATTTTTATTTACTTTTTTGTAAAAATCAATTATAATTTTTATAGAAAACATTTAAAAAAGTAATCTTTTTAGTTAGTCATTGTTCCCGCAATTACTAACTTTTTTCTTTTTAATTCTATGATCTATATCATCTATTTTTACTAAATAACACATCTCATATAATCGTGAAATAATTGACTTTGCTGTCTCAATTTCTCCATTCAAACTTAATCTCTCCACTAGAGAACTTTGATTATAATTTGTTGTTATAATTACTGGTAAATTATTTTCATATCTACTATTTACAATAGTAAATAACTTTTCTAATCCCCATTCACTTGGTTTTTCTTTTCCTAAATCATCTATTATTAATAAGTTAACATTTTCATATAATTTGATAATTTCCATCTCTGAAATATTATTATCTGTATCATATGAATTTCTTAATTCTGCAAATAAATTAATTAATGTTCCATATATTACTGGTGTTCCATTTTCAATTAATTTATTTGCAATACTACAAGCTAAATGTGTTTTACCAACTCCGTTATTTCCTACCAAAACTAATCCCTTTTTCTCTATACCATTTACTAATTTTTCACTATAGTTTTTTAAATTATCCAATACTTTTTTATTACTAGTATTTGATGAAAAATTGTCAAATTTATAATTTAGATTTCTTTTACTCATTTTGCTATTTTTTATAATTCTTTCAACCCTTTTTGAGAATTCTTGCATTATTTCTAGTTTCTTTTCTTCCTCCAGCATTCTTAACTTCTTTAAATCGTATTCATTCCAGTATATTTGTGCATCATTGCATTCACATCTTTCATAATCTAATGTTATTGTTTTTTTAGTTCCATATAACTCCCACTCAATTGTTTTTCTATATAATTTATTTTTGCAATATTCACATTCAATAAAGTCATTTTTATTAATCGAGGGTTTCAAAATTTGATTCATCTACTCTGGTCTCCTTTCTATTTTCTTCTTTTCTTATCTTTTCTTCTGTAGTATTATTAAAACTTTTTTCAATTAAATTTTCTTCAATTACTTTGTTTGACTTTCCAATTTTCTTAAGTTTATCAGCACTTTGATACTTGCTCCAGTTCTTTACGAAGTATGTATCATTTTCAAAATAAAGCATTCCTAAATCGATAAATTTTTGTAAGATTTTCGTAAATGTTTTCGAAGATTTTCCAATAATATTTGTAAAATCTTTAATTTTAAATGGTGTATTATCACTAATATATAGTCCACCATCTCTGTTACATTCTCCAGCAATAGTTAAAATTTGAATCCATATTCTAAAATAGGTGTCCCCTTCCCTTTCTTTTAGTAGGATTTTAATTTTTCTATTTGAAAATATATTTGTATTTACTTTTATCCATCCAACTTGTCCCATGTCCTCCCTTCTTTCTAACAAGATTCTTCTATAGAATCATTTTCTTTTTTGCTTAGATAAATATCTAATGCTTCTTTTCTAAATAAAATTCTTTTTCCAACTCTAGAGCAAGGAATTTGTTTTCTTTTTACTAATTGTGTAATTAACCAGTATGAAATTCCTAAATATTCTGCTGCCTCTTTAGCTGTTAAAGTTGTCCTTTGCATTTTTTCTATTGCCATATTGCTCACCTCCTAACTTCTAAATCGCTAAATTTCAAATTTTGTATTGACAATTTAAAATTAGCTGTGTATAATGTTGTTAACAATTTTATATTTTGTATTTTAATTGTTAATTTGTGATTAGTCAATAATTTTTAGTGTTTTATGATATCAATTAACAATATTATTTGTGGTAATTAAATTGTTAACAAGGAGGTTTGTATGAAATTTGATATTGTATCCAGAATTTATTATATGAAAATGTCAACCATAAACAACATGGAACTTTTTACAAGAGATGCTTTTTCGACTGTAAATGCAACATATAATAAAGCCAATGACACATATACAATACTTAAAGAAAGAAATGAATTTAAAACAAAAAAAGAATATACTAAGTATCTTTCAACCTATTCTGATAGTATTTGCAAATTATATAAATCTGATTTTACTGCCGAAAAAAATAAACTAGGAACAACTTTATTAAAATTTTTGAACTATGATTTCACAAATTTTGATTCTTTTGTGGAATTTATATATAATTATGGATTACCAGGTTTAGTGTTTAATAGTGATGATAAAGATATTGGTAACCCCTTTAATGAATATACAAATTTAAATGTTACTAATGATAAAGAAAATATTTTTCTCACTGAAAAAGACTTTATTTTAGTTTGTAAAAATAATTATGAAGAACGAAAAAAAATTTTAATAGACTATCAGTCTCAGTTTAAAACAATTATCAATTTTATAAATAACTTATCGAATTTAGACTATTTAGAATGTTTCTCTATTGCAGAAAGATTTTTTATATATAAGCAAGCTGATTTTACTAATTATTCAGACATGTCCATAATATTAAGTTCATATATAACTCTTACATATGATGTTGAACAAATGAAATTTTTAAATATAGGTTCATGTCCTAATACAGGCAATTTTGAAGAAAATGCCAAGGCGATTTCAAAATATATAAAAAATTATTCTACAGAATATGATGAATTTTTTACATCTCTTTGTTTTAACTGTCATGTAATTGAAACTGCCTGTTTTATAAGTATTCTAGAATTAATAAAAAATAATACACCAATATACATTTGTAAACATTGTGGTAATTACTTTATTCCTTCTTCAAAAAAGAATACTTTATATTGTAACAACATATATGAACATGGCAAAACATGCCAAGAAATTGGAGCAATGATTACTTATAATGAAAAGTTAAAAAAAGATGAAATAACTTCATTATATAGGAAAACCTTATCTGCAAAAAAAATGTTAGCAAATAGAAATCCTGATATTCCAATGTATTTAGAAAAATACGAACAATGGAAGAAAGAAGCTAATGAATTTAAGAAAGATATAAAACAAGGTAAAAGAACAGAAGAAGAATTTAAAAAATGGATAGAAGAAACTAGAAAAAAATAAGATATATATAAATCCTTGCCATAGGTATACTGAAGGGAGGTGAAAAAAGTAATGGCAGGGTATCTTGAAAAGAGAGGCAAACGCTCATGGAGATTAATTGTATCACATGGTTTTGACAGCTATGGTAACAGAATTAGGTATACTAAAAGCATTAAGGCTAATAGCAGGCGTGAAGCAGACAAAGAGCTTGTGAACTTTGTTTATGAAGTTGAAAATGGTATTGTTTTGCAGAACTCTTCAATGACATTTAAAGAATTTACAGACTTATGGGCTAAAAATTATGGTGAAAAGGAATTATCACCAAAGACCTATGAAAGGTATAAAGGAATGCTAAAGTCACGAATCATTCCATACTTCGGTCATTATAAGTTATGCAATATTAAACCAACTCACATTATGAATTTTTACGATTATCTTTCAAAAGAGCATCAACTAAAAAGATGTAAAAATCATAATGGAAAAACTGTAATGAAAAGTCTATCTTCTAAAACAATACTAGAACACCATCGTTTACTACATGCAATGTTACAAAATGCAGTATATTGGCAAATACTACCTTATAATCCAGCAGATAGAGTTAAACCACCTAAACACGAAAGACCTCAAATTAAATACTATGATGACATTCAATGTAAACAATTATTAGAAGCTTTAGAAAATGAAGAAATTAAATTTCAAACTATTGTTATATTAACATTGTTTACTGGTATGCGTAGAGGCGAAGTATTAGGCTTAGAATGGTCAGATATCGATTTTAAGGAAGGTTTTGTTAATATTACTAAGGCAAGTCAATACACATCTGAAAAAGGCATTTTCGTAAAAGATCCAAAGACACATAGTTCGATTAGAAAAGTTGGAATACCTGATATTGTTATAAATATGCTTAACAAATACAAAACTTGGTATGATGCTGAGAAAGAACAATGTGGCGACTTATGGAATAACTCAAACAGGCTATTTGTTACTTGGAATGGTAATCCAATGCATCCTGATACAATTACAGATTGGTTTCGTTCTTTTATTGCAAAGAACAACTTACCAAAAATTACTTTTCATGGTTTGCGACACACAAATGCTACTTTGCTTATATCTAAGAATGTAGATGTAGCTGTTGTAGCGTCAAGATTAGGGCATGCTCAAATAACTACTACCTTAAACTTCTATGTACATCCAGTTGAAGCACATAACAAAGAAGCAGGTAATGTTTTAGAGAAAATGCTCGTATAAAAACTCTTTTCAAAATTTCTCGAAAATTACTTTTTTTGATTTTCAAAGTTTAATATAAATTAGTAAGCCTAAACTATGCTATTTATTACATAAAAATGTAGGGACTGTCCCCAAATTGTCCCCACTTTTGTGAAAATATAATTTTAGTCAAAAAAATAAGAGTCCACAATCTCTTGCGACTCTAATAAAATTTGTGGTTGCGGGGGATAGACTCGAACTATCGACCTTCGGGTTATGAGAAAATCTTCAATTTTTCCTATACAAGAAAAAACTTGCAAACAAAAGCTATAGCCTCTATTTGCAAGTTTATTTGCAGTTAATTATTAATTATCCCATTTTTTATACTTTTCAAGATACTCATTTAGCATTCTCGTATGATACTGTATTTTTTCTGTAAGCCCTCTTTTGATTGATTCCTTACAAAATTTATATAGGGTTATTTCATCCACAACTTCTCCATTTTGCAACTGGCAAAATCTTTCTTCATTCATATTACCAATTGCAACTAAGGTATTTTCAGAAAACACTAATGTACAATTAACGGGTTTCCTTAAATAGTTTTTATTTGCTACTACCACCATTGGTTCATATTTTTGATCATACAATGCTGTAAAAATTCCTGCTAATTGTTTTTCTGTTACACGGCGACCTGTTCCTTCGACCTCTGATGGATTACAAGTTAATTGAATGGTATTCATCCGATGATCCACATCATAAACAACTTTCAATTCACTTAACTGAACCTTTTTTGTTTCTAATAATTTCTGCATATGCTTCTCCTTTCAGTCACTTAGACTTTAGAATCTTAAAATTGTTTCAAAAACATTTTATCATATTCTACATAATTAGTCAACCGAATTTATTTTTTAAGGTTTTAGTATTTTTTTTAATACCAAACTTAAAATTTATTTTTATCCTAGCCAAAAAGAGTACAATTTGTTTCATTTCACAGATTAAAGTCACAATTATATAAGTACTATAATATTTATTTTAACAAAGTTTTGCGCAGTGAAGCTCCCACAGTGGACATGACCCAGAGCTACCCACGAAGCCAGTAAAAAACTTTGTTAAAATAAATATTATAGTACTTGACGAATGTTATATCTGTGAAATGAAACAAATTGTACTCTTTTTTGCTGTTTTATCCTGTCTTACTCATAATTTCTTTTTTCATTTTTCCAATTATCTTTTTTTCAAGCCTTGAAATATAACTCTGAGAAATACCTAACATATCTGCAACCTCTTTTTGGGTTTTCTCATTTCCGCTAATAAAGCCAAAACGCAATTCCATTATATTTCTTTCTCTACTATTTAATCTTTCAATAGAAGCCTTCAACAATTTTTTATCTACTTCATCTTCAATTCTTCTTGAAGTAACATCTGGATCAGTGCCCAAAATATCAGATAATAATAATTCATTGCCATCGCCATCTTGATTTAATGGTTCATCTATAGATATTTCTCCTTTAATTTTATTACTTCTTCGCAAATACATAAGAATTTCATTTTCTATACATCTTGAAGCATATGTTGCAAGTTTAATCTTTTTATCTGCATTAAAAGTATTTACACCTTTCATAAGACCAATTGTGCCTATTGAAATTAAATCTTCTAAACCTACCCCTGTATTTTCAAATTTTTTTGCAATATACACTACAAGTCTCAAATTTCTTTCTACTAATTTTTGTCTAATCTCTAATGCTCCAGTATCTAATTTATTTACCAATTCCTCCTCTTCTTCTTGAGATAGCGGAGGAGGTAAGGTCTGGCTTCCCCCTATGTAATATATTGGCATATCATCAATTTCATTATCTGACATAAACTTTGCATATATTGTATTTATACTACAAGCTAACCTTTGTAACAGGTTCATTTTCTTCACTCCCTCCTAATATATCTAATCCTAATAAAGCTGAATATGTACCTTTTTTACTCAATTTTTTATCATATATTCCTATTATTACATTTTTCACTTCTTCCTCATTTCCATTAACTTCTACAATTACCTTATCTGCTTTAAAACCAAGTAACATTCCATTTTCCTTGCCAATTGAAGAAAATGGTATTACTCTAAACTTTGATATATATTCTATATTTTCTTCTTCATAAAACTCTTGTGACACATCACCTCCTATAATTTGCGTTAAATTATTCAATATCTTATTTGGTAGTACACCATATAAAATATCTTTTTCAACTACTATAACAGGAACCCTTGTAATCGGATCTTTAAGCAAATTTCCTGTATCAATTATTGCTGTTGTAACTATATCTTTTTCATTTATATATATCTTTATATTACAAATCATATCTTTTTTTGTTAATTTTGATTTAACAATCCTAAATGATATAACTGTTATTGTAAAACCTACTATACATCCCAATAGTGCAATCTTTATAGGGTATGTTCCTATATATATACCATCTTTCATCAATATATCTTGAGGTCGTACAAAATATAATAATGCAAATGCACATCCTCCAAACACAAATGAAGTTAAATAAAATATTACTAATTGCTTTGCTAATAGTTTCAAAGTTTTAGGCTTATATGCAATATATACCATTACTATTGATAACACTATTTTCATAGTTATTGTTGAATAAATCTCTAATATCTGCATATATGCTACTATTGCATATATTGCCCCTAATAATGCAGATATAAGTTCTCTTATATGATTTTGCTTTATTTTCAAAATATATCCTGTTGCAAACAATATAATATAATTCATACATAAGTTTTCTAATAAAACTACATCTAAATAAACTGTCATACTTTTCTTCCTTATACATCTTTTATCAAATATCTTGTGACTATTATTTTACAACGTTTTATTTTAATTTTCTGTCGTTTCTTAGGCACGAAAAAAAGAAATAATCTACATTTTCAGATTATTTCTTTTTACTTTATATATATGTATTTACAATTCGAGTTTTTCTGATTATTTTTTCTTTCTTAAAAATGATGGTATATCTAAGTCATTTGCTGAATTTGAATTATCTACTGGTGCTGGAATTGAATTTATTTTTTCTCCCCAAGCTTTTTCTACTATACTAGCTCCTGAATTTGCATTTGCACTTCCTGGTTCTTTTTCAAACCCTGTTGCTATTACTGTAATTACTAGATCTTCATCTAAACTTTCATCAATAACTGCACCAAATATAATATTTGATTCTGGATCTACACTTCTTTGTACAAGTTCTGCTGCTGTATTTACTTCATGTAATCCTAAGTTTGTACCACCAGTAATATTTATAATAACACCTCTTGCTCCTTCTATAGATGTTTCTAGTAAAGGACTTTGTACAGCTTGTTTAGCTGCATCCTCTGCTCTATTTTCTCCAGATGCTCTACCAATTCCCATATGTGCCATACCTGTATTTAACATTATTGTTTTAACATCTGCAAAATCTAAGTTTACTAACCCTGGAATTGCTATCAAGTCTGATATACCTTGCACACCTTGTCTTAATACATCATCTGCCATTTTAAAAGCCTCTACAATTGATGTTTTTCTGTCTATTATTTGTAATAACTTGTCGTTAGGAATTACTACTAATGTATCTACTTTACCTTTTAAACTTTCTACTCCACGATCTGCTTGAGATAAACGTTTTTTCCCTTCGAATGTAAATGGTTTTGTAACTACTCCTATTGTTAATATTCCCATTTCCTTTGCTACACTTGCAACTATTGGTGCTGCACCTGTACCTGTTCCTCCACCCATTCCAGCTGTAACAAATACCATGTCTGAACCTCTTAACGCTTCTTGAATTTCTGCTTTGCTCTCTTCTGCTGCTTGTGCTCCAATGTCTGGGTTTGCTCCTGCTCCTAACCCTCTAGTTATTTTCTCTCCAATTTGAATTTTAGATGCTGCTTTTGAACGTAATAATTGTTGTCTATCTGTGTTTACAGCTATAAAATCTACTCCTTTTATTCCTGAGTCTACCATTCTGTCTACAGCATTATTTCCTGCTCCACCTACACCAATTACTTTTATTGTTGCTGTTCCATCTATCATTGTTCCATTGCTTTCATCTATGTTATCCATAAACATGTTTTTTCCTCCTCTAAACTATATATATTTTTAAAATTAATAACTTTTTAACATACTATCCAAATTTTAACTATAGAAAAAGTCTTTTATTCTTTCCATTACAGTTTTTATTATACTTTCTTGTGAGCCTGAATCTATTGTGCTTGACACCTTTTTTGCAAATGGTTTTGCTGCAACATACCTTACTAACGAATAGGCTGTTCTAAACTCTGGTCTTACTGTACTTATTAACCTACCTGTTGCTATTTTTACTGGTATATTTAGCGCTACTTTTCCTGCAACATCACTTTTACTAATACTTGTAATTCCTTGACCTGTTAAAATTACATTATTAATTCTTTGTTTTACTCCTTGTGTTGTAATATCTTTATTTACTAAAGAAAATATTTCTTCTATTCTTGCTTCTATTATTTCTATTAACTCTGAACATTTTATTGCTCTTGTTTTGCTATCCCCTCTATATGTATTTAGTATTATTTCATTATCATTGTCTATATATGATTTAAGGGCTAGTCCATATTGTTTTTTTAATTTTTCTGCTTCTTCTAATTCTATGTTTAATACTAAAGATATGTCTGATGTAACTGTGTCTCCTCCAAGTGGAATTGTATTTGTGTATATAAAGCCATTTTTTTCAAATACACCTATTTCTGTATTTCCTGCTCCTATATCTAATAACATTATGCTATCTGTTAACTCATTAACATCTAACATTAAGTTTCTTTCTGCTAATGTTATTGGAACTAATCCATCTATTTCTATTCCTGCTTTTCTTAATATGTTTGTTATTTGTTTTACAAATTCCTTTTCTGCTAATATTACTTGTGCTTCTATTGTAAAACTTGAACTCAAACTACCTATAGGATCTGATACTTCTTTCCCATCTTCAAGTATAAATTTGTCTGTAACTATGTCTATCATTGTTTTTCCATCTGGAACTTCTACATCTTTTACCTGCATTATACTTGAAGTTACATCTTTTGCTGATATTCCTGAATATTTGTCTTTTGCATCTTTTGCTATACTATTTTGTACTATTGTAACATATTTACCTGGTATTGCTACATATGCAGAATTAATTTTTAAGTCTGTTTCACTTTCTGCGTCTTTTATTATTTTTGATATTGCTAATGATATTTCGTCTTCATCAATTATCCTACATTTTTTTATACCGTTACACTTCTGACTAGTATTGCAAATTACTTCTATTTGATTAAAATTATTGACTTCTCCAACTACTAGACTTACTTTAGATGTCCCTATGTCAATACCTACTATTATATCTCCTATAGCCAAAGTTAACGCCTCCATTTTTTTGTTCTTTTATTTGTTTATTAGAATATTATATTTTTGAAAAAATGTCAATAGAATTTGTTATATTTTTGTAATATTTTTGTAACCATTTTGTAATAATGTTTTATAGATAACTATTATGTAAAACACTGTTGTCTCTTGCATTTGCTAGATTCTTCCATATAAGATTTTTTTAACTTTTCTAACCTATACCTCTCTTGATTTATACCATTTATTAAAAACTAATGTTTTGGATAAAATTACCAAAATTTTATTATACTAGAAAAATGTAACAAATTGTTATGTCTTTCTAGTATATAAAAGTTTCTTCAAACATTCAGTCTAAAATTGCTAAAGTAATTTTGGCGAGTGAACAAAAATTAGGCATGAAAAGTGATATAAAATATTGTAACTTTTCAACTACTTTTCATGCCACTATTATTTTTATATTAGGAACTACTAATAAAATTTTTGCTTTATACCATAAGTAAAAATATAAAATACTACATTTCTTTATTCGCTTGCTTTATAGTCTCTTCAGCCTTTTTAAATATTTTCTTGCTAGATATTTTATCCACATAGTATCTACGTATTGTTCCCAAATTGTTAAACATCCTTCCTACAAATACTACTACAGCTGCCAAATGTATATCGACATTCAGTTTTTCCCCTAAATATGTAAGTAACATTGCCAATATTGCATTTACAAAAAAACCAGAGATAAATATTTTTATGTCAAAGTTCTTTTTTAAACTTGAAGTAATTGCTCCAAACACAGAATCTAAAGCAGCTATGATAGCTATTGCTAAATAACCTGAATATGTATATGGTATAATAGGTATATTCATTCCAATTAATGCTCCTATTATACATCCTATTACTATTGCTATTATTATCATTCTTCTACCTCCTTAGCATATTTGAATTTTAATTGTTCTCTTCTACCTGAATATGCAGGTATTTTTATATTTTTATCTTCTTTTAGTTCTACATCTTTCCCTACATTTTTTGTTTTATCTATAAATCCTATATTTTTTAAACTTAAAGCACTAACTAAATATTTTGTATCTCCTATTGCCTTTACTACATATGGTGAAACTATTCTCTCCTGATTAACTAATATTGCCTGTACATCTACTATTTCAGTCATATTCATAATTCTTTGATCATTTATTGATATTGCTTCTGCCCCAGCCAACCTTAACTCATTTACAAGCTCTACTAAATCTGTTGATGAAATAGCTATATACTCATTATCTTTAATAGTAACAATTACTCCTTCACCTACTACTTCTGTTTGACCAGTTAATAGGTTTGTCTGCTCTAGTTCTTCTTGTAACAATTCTTCTGATGCTTCATTTGATGAAATTCTATCTTTGTATTCTTGTATTCTTGATTTTGTGTCATCAAGTTTTTCTTGTAAGTCTTCTTGCTTTGCTTTCCAAGTTGAAAGCATTGTTTTTAATTCATCTTCTCTGGCTGTAGATATTCCTGTAACATCCGCTTCTTCTACAGTTTTAAACTGAGCAAATATAACTGCTATTAATATAATACATATTATTCCTATTGATATACTTACAATTACTTTTTCTTTCCTCATTTTACAATTATTCCTTATATATATATTTAGGTTTTAATTAAGACCTATAACTTAAGTCCTATTTTCTCTTATTGTACGGTTTTCATATATTTTGATTGAAACGCTCCTGTATATTTTGGTATTTCTACTTTGTCTAATTTCTTTATATCTGTAACTATATAACCATTTATGTATTGAAGATAACCTCCACCTTTTGTTAAAGAGGATGCTAACATCTCTGGAAAGCCAATTGCTTTTATAACAAATGGTGAACCTACCTTTTCGTCATTCACTTTTATTACATTACCTACACAGGTAATAGATGTTGTATTTACTATTCTTTGTCCATTTACAGATATCGCCTCAGCTCCAGCATTTTTTAATTCATTTACAATATACATTACATCAAAATAGTGTACTATATGATTACTAATATCTTCAAAAACTCCTACTGTTTCTGGTGTTGCATTTGGATCATCTTTTAATGTAACCTCTACTCCTTGACCTTCTAATTTTGTTAAACCTAATAGATTATTATTAAGTTTTATTTGATCTTCTGTTTGCTCTAATTCACTATTATTTGCAGTTGCACTCTCTCTTACCTTTGCAAGTTCTTTTTCTGCACTGTCTAATTCTCTAGTTGTATTATCATACTTTTCTTTTGCCCTTAAAACTTCATCTCTTAATTCACTATCATTAAATTGCACTCCTACTACACTATTTGAACTTTTCACAGTATTTAATTGTACAATTATTGCTATTGTTAATATTATACATGAAATTCCTATTACTATAGCTGCTTTTATTCTATTCATATATTTCACTTCCTATCTTTAAATTATATTTGTTTTCTAAAGTATGGATCCCTTTTGTTTAAATCCATATTTACAAATATCTCCCCTGGTACTGTTTTTTCATCTTCCAAAAATAACTTTATATATTTCACTTTATTTGTTATGTTCGTTCCATCACCTAAGTGTGCTGTTTTTTGCTCTGTTTCAAATACTATTTTATAATTTTCTTCGGTTGATATATCTATTTTTGTAATTAGTTTTGATATATCTACTTGAGTTGCCGATTGCATGATTTTTAATATTATACTTAACTTCTTTAAGTCTTCTGTGCATAACCTATTTCCAACTTTAATGTTTTCATCCAAAGTAGTTGTTCCTTGTATTATTGGAATTTCTAGTTTTTCATTTGATATTTCTAATATGTATCCCTGTTCATCTAAGTACACATAACCACCACCATATTCTAACATGAATGTAGCTACTCTTTCTTCTACTTGTATTTGTATTTTCGATGGCAATATTCTTTTTATTTTCACTTTATTTATGTATGCATTACTTTCTTTCATTTTTTCTTCAACTTGACTTTTGTTTATTTTATATGTATTTTGTCCTTCTATAATTTCAGATATACTTATTATTGTCTCTTTTGAAAGTTTATTATTGCCTGAAACTAGTATTTCTTTTATATTAAATAATGGTGAAAACATTGTTAATACTATTGCAACTAATATTATTAATATAATAATTACTATTTTTATTATTCTATAAATCTTTTTTCTTTTTCTCTCTTGCTCTAATGTTAATATTTTAGGCATCCTTTTTATTTTAGATTTTCTTTTTTTCTTATTATATTGTTTTTTTATTGTTTTGTTATTTTCTCCTTGCATAGTATTTTGTAATATATTACTTTTTTTATCTTCATCTTTTATATTATTTTGTCTTCTACTACTTTTTATATTCTCATTCTGAGCAATGCTTTGTTTTTTATTACTTTTGGAATTATCTTTTTGCAGATTATTTCGTTTTCTATTATTTTCTTTCATATTTCTTTTAGTCTTTTCTTTTTGCAAATTATTAGTTTGCCTTTTGTTATTTCTTATTTTATTTAATTTTTTATCACTCTTTTCTGGTTTTATTTTAGAAACTTTCTTTGATTTACTATTTTTTTTATTGCTTGGATTTTCTAATCCAATTATTACTTCATCATCAAAACCAAATGCTTTCGCCATCATCTCACCTCTTTCATATGTGCTTTTATATTATATATTTTTTACATATATTTTTGCTCCTAGCTTTTGTAACTTTTCATCAAATTTTTCATATCCCCTTAATATATACTCTATATTTTCTACAATTGTTACTCCTTTTGCTGATAATCCTGCTAATACCAAAGCTGCTCCTCCCCTTAAATCTGTACTATAGACACTTCCTCCTGATAGCCTTCTTATTCCTTTTATAACTGCCATTTTTCCTTCTACTGTAACTTTTGCTCCCATTCTCTTTAATTCATATAAATATTTGTATCTATTTTCAAATATATTTTCTATTATTGTTGATGTTCCTTTACAAGTTGATAAAAGCACTCCAAATATTGATTGCATATCTGTAGGGAAACCTGGATATGGCATTGTTTTTACATCTATTGCTTTTAATTTTTTTGGTGCCATTATTTTAACACTATTTTTCCCTATATTTATTGTACAGCCTGCTTCTTCTAATTTATATATTGCAGGTGTTATATGCTCTGGAATTACATTTTTTAGTTCTATATTTCCTCCTGTTATTGCTCCTGCACATAAAAATGTTCCTACTTCTATTCTATCTGGCATTACTTTATATTTTACTTCTTTTAACTTTTGTACTCCTGTTATTTTTATAAAGTTTGTTCCTGCGCCTTCTATTTTTGCTCCCATTTTGTTTAAATATTTCGCTAAATCTTCTATTTCTGGTTCCATCGCTGCATTTGAAATTGTTGTTATTCCCTCTGACAAAACCGTTGCTAATATAATGTTTTCTGTAGCCCCTACACTTGGAAAATCTAAGTTTATATTAGCCCCTGTTATTTTATCACAACTACATCTAATAAATCCAGCATTTTCTTCAATATTTATTCCTAATTTTTTAAAAGCCTTTAAATGTAAGTCTATAGGTCTTGCTCCAATATCACATCCTCCTGTTTGTGATAGTTTGTGGGTACATAAATTTCAAATGGAATGCTAAACCTCCATTTTTATAGAGTTCTTGATACATTTCATCTGTTAAGTTATATTCTTGTTTTATGTCTTCGGTTATTTCGTGTTGGTCAAATACTACAATTTTATCAAATAGTCTTGATAATTCTTCTTTTGTTAGTCCATTTTTCTTGATATCTTCTATTGCTTTAAATATTAAATCTTCTTTATCTTCTAATTTATTTAAAGTATTAAACTTGCTTTCCGCTTCCTCTAATTTTTCCTTTTCATTTTTAATTTTCTTTTCTAATTCTTGTTTTTTGCCTCTATATATGAACTCTGGAATTAAGTCATTTAGTTTGTCTTCATAGACTTGTTTAAATTGTTTTTGCAATTTTTCTAAAATCTGTTTTGATTTATTCACTTCTTTTTCAAGTGTTACTTTATTAGTACTAATTGCTTTTACATTGTCCATAACAAAACTTTTGAATTCTGGATTACTCACTAAATTGTCTATGTAAGCATTTACGATCTGGTCTAAGTATTCAATTCGTATTCTGTGTGGTTTACACCCATAATCTAGTCTTATCTCTTTTATGATTCCTTCGTTACTATATTTTTTACACAAATAACTGTCTGGTCTTTTTCTTGTTCCTGTACTTCCTTTTCTTTTATACATGGCTGTTCCACATCTTCCACAATATAAAAGTCCTGAATATAAGTTATTTTCTACATCTACAAATTTAAAACCATTATTATATTTGTCACTTTCTCTTTTTCTTCTCTTTCTGATTTTTTGTACTTTTTCAAATAATTCTTTATCAATAATTGGCTCGTGATTATTTTCTATGATAGTCCATTCCTCTTGTGATTTTACTCTTGTTTTTTTAGATTTAAAACTGACTTTTTCTGTTCGTCCTCCAACATAATCTCCTATATATCTTCTATCATCTAAAATTCTTACTATATGTTGTGCTTTCCAATTTGCTGTTTGTTTTGCATTTATAAAATTTCTACTTTGAGATGGTGTTGGTATTCCATTTTTATTCAAGTGAGTTGCAATTTTTTGATAACCCCAACTTTTAGAATACAGCTCAAATATCTCTTGAACTACTGGTGCTGTTTCTTGATTGATCACTAACTGTTTACCATCTTTTTCATAACCATATATTGCTTTAACAAGTAAATCGCCTTCTTCTATTTTGTGTTTTAGATTTCTCCTTATATTTTTGCTGTCATCTCTTGCTCTTCTCTCATTAAACCACGCATATAAACCGAACATTTCCTCATTGTATTGTTCATCTTCAAATATTATTTCTACACCTTGCTCTTCTAAGTATTCTACAAATTCTAATGCTTCTCTTTGATTTCTTCCAAGTCTTGCAGAGTTT
>CANRSN010000015.1 GCA_947642455.1 uncultured Clostridiaceae bacterium | reverse complement strand
ATGACAACGAATCATCAGCCGAAATCATCACAAGTGTAAAAACAGGTAGAGCAGAGCAAATCATAGCAATAATAACAATAGCGGGAGCAATATTTGTAGCAACATTACTAGTATACTTAATAAAAAAGAGAAAACAGTAAAAAGACAAAAGGACAAAATGGGACGGAGTAAATCGGGACGAAAATGTCCCAAAAGGGACAGACTAATGTAATATTATAAAAATATTACAAGTCTGTTCTTTAAAAATATAAATTATTACAATTATTAGAAATAGAAGCTTTAACATAGATAAATATTTAGTATATAATAAAAAATGAATAGAAAAAGTAGTAAAATAAAGAATAGTATGCTATACTAATAGTATAAACGATAAAATATTAAGAAAAAATATAAAAAACAATAAAAATTAAGGAGAGAGAAAATAATGAGTGAAAATCAAAAACAAAATATAATCAACATAAATGAAATCTTATGCAAACTAAACGAAAAAGAAATAAATATTGTTAGTTCTTTTTTTGATAACTTATTAAATATGAAAGTATTAGCACTTATACCAGATGCAATAATAGAAAATATGGATACAGAAGAAAAAATAATGTTAATTGAATACTATTCTAAAAGTGAAGCAGAGAGAAAAAAAGAAGAGGAAGAAGCAATCCCACTTAATGACATACTAAAAGAAGAAGGGATAAAATAATGCAATATACAATAAAAATAGAAAAAAAACCAAAGAAATTTATTGACAAACAAGATAAGATAACAAGAGAAAGAATCTATGAAGCAATTAAAAATTTGCCTAATGGAGATGTAAAAAAAATGCAAACCAAACAGGAATTATATAGATTAAGAGTTGGTGAATTTCGTTTTATATTTAAAATTATGCAGAATGAAATAATTATAAATGTAATTAATGCAGATAATAGGGGAGACATATATAAAAAATATAAATGATGCAGGATATAAACATAGACAAACTAAAACCATATACCAAAATAGATCAAAATGAATAGGGACAAAAAAGTCTCAAAAAGGGACAGACCAATGTAATATTATAGAAATATTACAAGTCTGTCTTTTAAATATATAAATTATTACAATTTTATTCTCTTATGGCGAAAAATTGAAATGTAGTAGTAGCAAACGTTTCCTCCTAGCAACAATTTAGAGATTATAAAATTTTAACATATTTAAAACTTGCTAACTAAAGTCAATAGTTTTTACAAATTTTTTAAAAAATTATTTTTATAACAAGTTAAGCATGACAAATAAGCAGTGTTGAAAAATATTGCTTTTTACACATATTTCCAGTTAAATTGTAAAAAATAATAACAATTTCATCTTTTTTGGTTTTTATAAAAATAGTTAAATTAAAAAATTGAAAGAAAATATAGAAATTATGGAGAATAAAGAATTAAAAGCAAATAATCAAATATTATGGGTACAGAATAAGTTAAATAAAAAGTTAAATGCACATTTAACTTTTAATTCAACGTGGGTACAGAATACTGGATGAACTCTACCCCTAAAGTAGACACTAATAAAAAAGAGGTGTATACTTTAAGGGGAGAGTTCATTATAAGGCACCCTCAGCTAAGAAGAAGCATAAATAAAGAAATATAAAGATAAATATCTTTAACTCCGTTCCTTATACAAAAAGAACAAAAGAGCAATAATAAGTAAATCATCAAAATGAAAATCAAAACCAAAAATACTTATTACATTATCGTCATAAGTAGAAGAGAAAGGAGAGCTCTTAGGGAAATAAGCATTAGATGATTTTGAATAATCAGAATCATATGTTACATTATGGTTTTCATTGTTAGGCGATTTTAAGCAATTAGAATTATATGTTACATTATGATGTTCATTGCAAGAAGTATTATGAGGTGTTTTACTAGGTGTGTGGTAAAGAGCATTGGAATGCATATTATAAGAGCTTCCATAATTAGGAATATTAGAGCTATACGAATTATAAAACGTATTATAAGGTTTTCGTCTAAAGGTAGGAAAACCAAAAGGGGAATAATTATACATCATTTTTCTTCTCACCACCAAAATTGTTCATACCATCAAATACTTGCGTCATACCAAAAAGTTGAATGTATTTATCAACTTTTTCTTTTCTACTAGGTTTTAAATAAGGTTTTAGTGATCGTAATAAATTTGAGCGTGGGTCATTTTTAGAGATTTTCATTTTATCCATAATAGATTTCATTTTCATAATAGTACCAATATCGATATTTCCAAAAGGATTAGAAGAATTGTCATTACTGTTTTCAGAACCATTTTTAAAATTGAAAAAGTTAAAAAAGTCAAAACTTGAATTACCTTCAGAAGAATTGTTACCCGAAGAATTAGTATTATCACTAGAAAAATTTGAACTATTTTCAAAAAATCCATTATTAGATTGCGAACTATTTTCAGAAAAGCTAGCATTATTAGAACTATTAGAGTTAGAAAAACTATCAAAAATACTATTAAAATCCACATTATTAATATCATTATTAGAAGAACAATTTTCTTTCAAAACAATCACTATTCCTTTCAACAATCAGCTATATAATTATAATATGAAGAAAAAACATAAGTGTTACAAAAAAATTAAAAAATAAATATTAATAATATATTTGGCTGCTGTTCACTCTTTAAAATATGTATTATCTACAAACTATATATGTATATATTTTGCAACGATTTTGTGGGGATCTTCTTAGAAAATGTTTGAGCAATTAGCGAATTACATTTTCTTAGATGGGGAAGTGAAAAAAATACATATAAAGTTTGTAGACAGATTATACTCTTTTTTGTTGAACAATTACTAAAAATGTAATAAAAATTTAATATAAGTGGCAAAAAAATAGCTTCCGTAAATAAAATACGTATATATAGCCAATTACATAGAAAAATGAACTTGAAAAAAATGTAGAAAAATGAGAAAATATATATAATTATAAATATATCTGACAACGATTCACATTTTGCAAAATTGAAAATATACAATTAACATAATATTACTGCTTATGACCTGAAAAATTAGAATATAAAATTATTTAACATAAAAGGTTTGAAAAGACTTGAAAAATACTGGAAAAAGATGTATAATAGTATATTATAGGCGTAAAAACGCAAAAAAGCAAAGAAAGGTAGAAAAAAGTCAAATAGAGGAGGAATTCATATGTACAAAACTTTGAAAAAAATAGTAGCAACAGCACTAGTTGCAATAATCGCATTTAGCTATTTACAAATACTAGGAGTATATGCAAAAGAAGTATATGCAACAAATTCAAAATTAGAAGAACAAGGAATATCAACAAACAATAGTAATGTTGAATTTGATGCATATTTTGACGTTGAAGGAAAGGCGGCTCACACAGCGACAAAAACAATAAGTGAAGAAAATAAAATATACACAAAAATAAATGTAAAAAATGCAGGTTATTTAAAAGAAGCGCAAATAGAAATACAAGGAATACAAGAAGAAAAAGGAGTTTCAAACAAATCTGCAAATTTTGTTGTGCAAAAAGTTGAAAACGAAATATGCCAATCAATAGAGCAAAATGTAATAAAACTAAACAAAATATCAAGTGGTTCAGAAACAATACTAGAACTACCAATTAGTTTTGTACAAAATGAAATAATAGATGTAAACAGTTTTTCAGCAGAAAACGAAATAAAATTAACAGCAACATATGTAGATGGTAATGGAGACGAGAAAAAAATACAAAAAACAATAAAAGTAGAACTTAACTGGAAAGAAGAAGTAGAAGCACAAATAACACAAGAATTAACAAGGTATGTACCATATACAATAGGGGACAAAAAAGGAATAATATTACAAACATCAGTAAAAGCAGGAGTATTAGAAAACAAATTACCAATAAAACAAGCTAAAATAGAAATACAAGCACCAGCAATAAATGGAAACTATCCAGAGCAAATAAAAATAACAGCAAAAACACAAGGAACAGAAGGAAAACAAAAAACACTAAAAGAAGAAGAATACAAATACAACAAAGAAACTGGAAAAATAGAAATAACATCACAAAACAACATAAAAGAAGATGGAACAATAAATTGGAGAAAACAAGAACAAGATCAACATATAATAACATACCTATATAATGCTCAAACATTAGAAACAATAAAACCAGAAGGAATAAAAATAGCACTTGAAGCAAAAGCACAAATAGAAGCATATGGAAATGAACAAAAAATATTAGAAATAGAAATGTCAAAAGAAGAAAAAACATTAACAGAAAAAATAAACGACATAGTAACAGTACAAACACAAGCAACACAAAGTGTAAGTAAAGGTTTCTTATATTCAAATCCAAAATCAGCACAAGAAGAAAAACATGAAACTGAATATACACAAAAAGTAACAATAAACGCAAGTTATGTAGATTTAATAGACAAACTATCATTAAAAACGGAAGCAGACAAACTTATAAAAACAAACGATACACTAGAAATAGCAACAAATAAAACGTATATAAAAGAAATACAACTAAAAAGAGAAGAATACATAAACCTATTAGGAGAAGAAGGAAAAATACTAATCCTTACAAAAGAAGGAATAACACTAACACAAATAACAAAAGAGACAGAAACTGATGAGCAAGGAAACATAACAATAGACATAAGCGAAATAGGAATAGATAACATAGAAATAGAAACTACAAAACCAGAAATAGAAGGAACACTAGAAATAACACTAAACAAAGCAATAAAAACAGATGCAAACATAGCAAATGCACAAAATTATAAAGGAATAAGAGTAGGAGCAAAACTAGACACAATAAAAGAAGCTACAAGTATAGTAGTACAAGAAGCAAATACAGATATAGCATTAGTAGAACCAGTATCAAAAATAGATATGCAAATAGGAACCACAACACTATCAACAATAGTAGAAAACAAAAACGTAGAAATAAAAGCAATATTAGATACATCAAATAGTAGTTTTGCACTATACAAAAATCCAGTAATAGAAATAGTATTACCAGAATATGTAGAAAAAATGAGTATAAACAGTGTAAAAACATACTTTAATGAAGAATTAAAAATAGCAAACTATGAAATAGTATCAGGAAAAACAATAAAAATCATATTAGCAGGAGAACAAACAAAATATGACATAGGTCTAGTATCAAGAGGTTTAAATATAGTAATAGATGCAAACATTTGGGCAAGAAAATTAACACCAACAATAACATCAGAAATAAAAATGTATGTACAACATGAAAACAACAATATATACGAAAAAGTAGAAGGTGCAAAAGGGGTAGTAGCACAACAAATACAATTTGTAGCACCAGTAGGAATAGTTGCAGCAAACAGTATATCAAACTATAATTCAAGAAATGAAGAAATGTTATTAGTAGGTGGAGAAACTAAAAGAGCAACATTAGATGTATTATCAAAAGCAAAATTAGCAACAGTAGAACACATAATAATAAATAACAGTTCATCTCCAATAAATAATGTAGCAATATTAGGAAGAACAATATCAAAAGGAAGCAAAAATATTCAAACAGGAGAGGACTTAGGAGCAACATTTGATGCACCAATGAAATCAGGAATAGCAGTAGAAGGAATAGAAAGTAGCAATATAACAATATACTATTCAGAAAACATAAATGCAACAAAAGACTTAACAAATGCGCAAAATGGTTGGACAACACAAGTACAAGACTTATCAAAAATAAAATCATATTTAGTAGTATTAAACAACTATCAAATGGAAATAGGAACAGTATTATCATTAAAATACAACACAGAAATACCAGAGCAACTAAGCCGTAACCAATATGGTTATGCAACATATGCAGTATATTATAGTAACGCATATGCAAGAACAATGTCAGAAGAAAACCTTGTAGCACCACTTGCAGAGCTTTCAACAGGAGAAGGTCCAGAGGTAAAAGTAGAATTATCAGCAAATGTACAAGCAGGAGCAGAAGTGCAAGAAGGTCAAATAATAAAATACACAGCCAAAATAACAAATACAGGGAAAACAGTAGCAGAAGGACCAATCGTAGGAATAAACATACCAGAGGGAACATCATATATCCAATATGTAGAAGGTTTAAATGGTCAAAAAGATAGTTATGAAGAAATACCATCAAGAAGAAGAATGACAAAATCATTTACAAAATTAGAACCAGGAGCAAGTGGAACATTAGAAGTAGAAGTAAAAGTAGATGAATTAGATATTATAGAAAGTGAAGAAGGAGACAAAAAAGTTCTAAGAGATATAAAAGCTACAGCTTTTGGTACAGTACTTAACTTAGACTCAGTAGCAAACTCAAATGAATTTATAAACAAAGCAGTAGAAGGATATATAACAGTAAAAATGACAACAGAACCAGGAAGAGCTACAACCTTAAATGAAAATAAAATATTAAAATATGAAGTAGAAATACAAAACATAAATACAAAATCAGTAAAAAATCTTGTAGTAAAAGGCAAATTACCAGAAGGTCTAATATTTAAAGATGCATATTATATAAACAATATGTCAAAAAATAGTGGAAGGTATGACGAAAAAACAGGAGAACTTACATATACAATTGGAGAACTTTCAGGAAATAGTAAATTATTAGTATATTTAGAAGGAACAGTAGACGAGAAAAAACACAATACTACAGAAATAAAAAATACTATACAAGTATCATGTGTAACACCAGAGAACAAAACATTAGAAATGTCAACAAACGAAACTACAAATAAAGTAAAAATAGAAAAGGCAGAATTAACAGCAAAATTAACATCAGACATTCCAGAGGGAAATTTACAAGAGGGTGAAAGACTAACATATATGTTAGAATTAGCAAATACAGGAACAAAAACATTAAAAAATATTAGAATAGTAGATATTCTTCCATCAATATTAGAATATAGAAGTTCGAAATATGTAGTAGATGGAATGGAATCAGAAGTAGAAAGCTCAGTAACTAAAGATATTAACATAGTAGCAAGTTTGCCAGCAGGAACAGTATTAAAATATACATTAGTAGTAGAAGTTGGAGAATTAGGAAATCAAGAAAGTGCACAAGTAAAAAATTCATTTAAAATATTTCATGAAGAATTAGAAGCATTTTCTACAAATGAATTAACACATACTATAATAAAATCAAACAATGATCCAAACAACCCAAATAATCCAAACAATCCAACAGGAATACAAAGAAGAATACAAGGACAAGTATGGATAGATCAAAATGAAGATGGAAAAAAAGACGAAAATGAGACAAAAGTAAGTGGCATAGAGGTAATGCTATTCGATTATGCAACAGGTTCAGCATTAATAAATGCAGCAGGAGACATAATTGTTGTGAAAACAGACGAAAATGGAAGATATGAATTTACAAATTTACCAGCAGGACAATATGCAGTAATATTCTTATATGATACAGCAAATTACAGTAGTACAGCATATAGAAAAGAAGGAATAGATGCAATGCTAAACTCAGATGCAATAGATAGCAAAATAGCAATAAATAATGTAGAAAGAACAGCAGCAGTTACAGAGAAGATAGACCTTACAGCTGGAAATGTATATAATATAGACTTAGGTTTAATAACAGACAAAAAATTTGACTTGAAACTAGACAAAACAGTAGCAAGTATAACAGTACAAAACCAAACAGGAACAGCAAAATATGAATATAATAACAAATTAGCAAAAAGAGATTTAACAGGAAGATATATAGATAATACAACAATAGTTGTAGAATACAAAATAGCAGTAACAAACGAAGGTGCAATAGAAGGTTATGCTAAAAAAATAGTAGATTACATACCATCAAACTTTAAATTTAATGCAGAATTAAATAGAGACTGGTATACATTAGAAAGTGGAAGTGTATGTAGTTCAAGTTTAGCAAATACAAAAATATTACCAGGAGAGACAAAAGAAATAACATTAGTATTAACAAAAGCAGTAAAAGAAAGTGATTTAACATTAATAACAAATACAGCAGAAATATTAGAAGCATATAACGATTTAGGTATAGCAGATGTAGACTCAACACCAGGAAACAAACAATCAAATGAAGACGACATTTCAACAGCAGACATATTATTAACTGTAAGAACAGGTGCACAAACAATATTATTTATTAGCTTAACATTAGGAATAATAGCTGTAATAGGAATCGGAATATACTTTATAAATAAAAAGGTTATAAGAAAAATTAAATAGGAAGGAGGTAAAAAGCATATGAAAAAGAACAAAAAAATAGCTGTTCTTGCAATTATATTTATGTTAATTGTTTCCATAGTTGTATTAGCAACTAATAGGCTAACAAAAGCAGCTCCGCCAGCAGACGAATATTCACATAAAGAACAATTGGAAGAATTACAAGAGACAGAAATAGATGGAGACAAAGAAGATGAGAATTATGAACAAGATATAAAAGAACAAGTAACAAATATAGCAAATAGATTAAAAGAGATATATAAAGATTACATAGTATGGGATTCAGCAGGAATTGAATTAGACAAGGATGAACTATATGTATTCATAGATATAGCAGAATATTTTTATGACGAAGTAATGCTTAAGTATCAATTTGCCATAAATATAATACAAGATGTTCAAAATTACACTATTCAAATAAATAGAATAATTGAAAAAAATGAAACAGATATATCAAAAATACATGATATACTAAATAATCCAACAAATAATAAAGAAGAGTTAAAAAAGAGATATGACATATTATTAGGTTTTGCAACAAGAATGGAAACACTAAATGAACAACAATTACAATTATTTAGAAAAGCAACATATAAAGTATTAGATGGATATGAAAAAAATAACATGAATGATGGAAACCATGGTGCAGAACAAAAAAATATGCAAATATGGATAAGTCAATCAGAAGATGCTATAATAGAAAAAGGTGGAACACCAGAAAAAATTGAAGGTATTGAAATAGAAAATCCAAATTTCGACTTAAGTATAGGAACTAAAATTACTTCATATAGAGGATTCAATAACGATAAAGTAGCTAAAACAGGTTCATCACATGTTGTACCAACAACTATGAATATAGGTGGAAAAAGTTATAGTATGTATTGTGTAGATCATGGTACATCTTCAGGTTCAAGATTAAGAACATCTAATTTACGTGGAAGTGTAAAAGAGGGAGATACAATAATAACTCATAGTGCTAGTAAGCATTCGCATTTATCAACAGGCTCAAAGCCAAATTTGAAAAAAACATATTTTGATCCACCAGAGTGGGAAATAGGAACAATATATGATATAACAGGAGCAGATAATGATAAACAATATGCAGGTTACATATTAGCAAATGTAGGTAAAAAGAGGGGGGACCCAGCATCTTGGACTGCACAACAAGCAATATGGAATACAGAACTAAATTTAGGATACCAAGGAATAACTAGTCCAAGTGACGACTTTGAATCAGATCCATCTGCTATTTCAAAGTCAGAAACAATAAATAAGTTAAACTTCGAAGTACTTAATAAAGTAGAAGATATAGCAGTAAATATACAACTTGCAGAAAACAAAGAAGAGGTTTTACGTTATCAAGATGAATTAATATCATATATAAATACAGAAAAAGATAATGCAGATACACAAGACTTAAAAGATTTTTACAATATGTTATTAAATGACCCAAAATGTGGTATAGCAAATATGCGTTTATGGGTAGCAGAATATTCAGGAGACCAAATATTCTCAAACATAAAGGCGAATGTATATCAATATTTAATGACAATAGAAAACACAGACACTACAGGAAGTAAGCCTTTAGCTTCAAATACACGTTCAGAAATACTAAAAAAGGTAGATCAATTAATGGATGAACTTGAAGAAATAGACATGAAGGATGGTTTATCACTAGTTGTATCAGGTTCACTACATTCAGAAGCAATGCTATATCAAGAATTCTTCGATGAATTACAAAAGAATAATGGAGAATTAAAAGTAGAAAATAAAACAGAAACAACAGAAGTACAAATAAATAGACCAGACAATAGTTATACTATAGGACCATTTAAAATAAGTTATTACGATACAGCAATAAAAAGATCAGCAGAAACTCAAAAAAGGGTAGACTTTTCAAAAATAACAGCAGTAAAAATATATGATGAAAATAACAATTTATATAAGACTTTAAGTGCAGATAAACTAGATGAAAATGGAAATATAATAGAAAAAGGAAAACAAGAATTTTTAATAAGTAAAACAGCTAAATACTTAGAAATAGATTCAGAATATCCATTCCCAAAAAATAATGAACCATTTTATATTTATCTAAAGAGTGATGGATATTCAAGTGCAGTAACAAATGATCCTTCAAAAATCCGTATAGAAATTGAGTTTGACTATATTGCATATTATAAAGCAGAAATGTATAGAACAAAATATGGTCAGGTACAAAGCTCATATATGTGGGAAGAGGAAAAGAGCGATGATTATCCAGATAAGCATACATATACTACTAGCAAAGGTAGAGAGCGTAGTTGTACAATACGTAAATATGAATTTAAGGTACAGGATTCACCACGTATCCAAGAACAACTAGTAGTATCAGAATCAGAGCCAATTATAAAACAGACCAAAATATCAATAACACCAAACAATGAGCAACCACCACCACCACCAAGTGGTCGACCAGGAGGAGGTTCATCACATGAATATAAACACTATGATGAATTAACAATGCAAATAAGTGGTAGAGTATTCTGGGATCAAAATGGAGGAAAAGAGACATTACCAAATGGTCAATTAGACTCAGACGAATTATTAATGAAAAACATAGAAGTAACATTATACGAATATGATGAAAAAACAGGAAAAAGTGAAATTGCAACATTAGTACAAGCAAAACCAGATGAAAATGGAAAAACAGAAATAAGAACAAACCCAACAGTAACAGACGAAAATGGCTGCTATGTATTTGAAGGTGTAAGACCAATGAGTAAATACTATGTACAATTCACATACAATGGTCAAATATATCAAGCAACAACATTTACAGACCAAGTAGATACACAGCCTGAAGAAACATTAAAAACTAAGTCAAATGCTAGAGAAACACAAAAAGAAGAAGAAAGAAAAGTACAAACAGGAATAACAAGAACCACATACAATGCAAGGTTTGCAAGTATAGGTTCATCACCACATAACTATGTATCAACAAACTCATTAGGATACAACGTATCAGGAAAAACATATACACAAAAAGAATTAATGGGATACAAACTAATAAATAAAGGAAATGGAGCTTTCGGCTACGAAAAAGACAATTCAGTAGTTCAATTGTTAGATGAAACTACAACAGAGGAAGTAGAAGTAGATGGCAAAAAAGAGACTAAGAAAAAATTAGTAGAAGGTGTAATAAGTCAAAAAATAAACGAATATATCTATGGAAAAAAAGCAGGAGGAAAAGCAGGAACATTATATGACCCAGGAGAAAATGCACATGGAAAATATCCAAACATAAAAGACGAAATATATAGTGCAATAATAGCAGAATATGAAAGCAAAGATCCAGAAATAAAAGATAAATTACAATACATAGAAGATATTAAAATGACATCTGATACAAACCATGCAGGAATAGTAGATAACCAAGGCCAGACAGTGCCAAACATATTGTCTAAATATGACTACTTCACAGCTAGTGGAAACACATGTACATTCATGAAAGGTCAATACTACCTAGTAGATACAGCAGGAACAAAAATAGAATTTGTAGAAAAAATGGATGTAAAGAGAGAAGGAAGAGTAACAATAACATTCCATAGCCTATATGCAGAGCAAAACAACATAAACTTTGGTGTAAACGAAAGACCAGAAACAGACATCTCATTAAGACAAGACGTAGAAAAAGTAACTTTAGAGATAAATGGAAAAACACATATATACGACTACGATACAAGACATGTAATGGATGAACAAGGAGATTTAGATAACTCTGGTACTTGGGATATAGGAGTAAGACTTTCAGATGGATACTTTAATACAGAATACTCAAGAGAATTATATAAATCAGACTACTTATATAAAGCAAGTAACTATGGAGAACAACAAGCAGCATTTGAAAAGACTAAATCAGACGAATTAGAAGTATATGTAACATATAAAATTACAGTACGTAACCAATCAATGAGTATAAAAACGAGAATAGATGAAGTAGTACAATACTATGACCAAGACTATGTATATATTCCAGAGCGTTCATATGCTGTAATAGGAAGAGGAGGAAGCAAAACAGTATATTCAAACTTAAAAACTCAAGACCACAGTATATATGCAGGAGATACTCAAATGTCAATAGATGGCTATGACACATTATACATTCAAGGGTTAGATGGAAGATATTTAGGAGCTGGAGAAACAGGATACATATATGTAACATTTAGAGTAAAGAAAGACAATAGAGAAAATGAAGACTGGATAAGACTAGATGAAACAGAAGATGGTTCAAGCAAAATAGGAGTTGGAAAAGAAAATATTGCAGAAGTAAATGGATATTCAACAATATATGTAGATGGTAAGCAATTACCAAACGTTGGAAATGTTGGAGGAACAGCAGCAGGTATAGTAGATAGAGACTCAACACCAGGTAACTTAGAAGAAAAAGATGTACCAAAAGATGGAGAAATTAATTACTTAGGATTTGAAGACGATACAGATAAGGCACCAAACATCAGAATAACACTATACAGAGATCATGACAGAGAAATAGAAGGAACAGTATGGGAAGATGCTAGATCAGAAGAAGAACAATCAGCATTTATAGCAGATGGTGTAAGACAAGGAAATGAAACTCCAATAAATGGTGTAACAGTACAACTAGTAGAATTGATGAGAAATGGTACAGAATATGTATGGAGAGAATTTGAAAGAGGTTCAGGAACATCAAAAACCACAGCTCCAATAATAAATAAAACAGTAGGAGGTACACAATTAGTATCAGATTATGACATAGGAGATAACTTCGCAGGAAAATATGCTTTCAAATCATTTGTACCAGGAACATATATGGTAAGATTCATATATGGTGACACAGTAAAAACAGTACTTGTAAATTCAAATGCATCAGGAGATAAAAATACTGAGCAATCAGCAAATATAACAAAATTGGTAAAAGACTTATTTGAAGGGGAAGAAGGACTAAATGCAAAATCATACAATGGTCAAGACTATAAATCAACAACATATCAAGAAGGAATAGGTCAAACAGGAAGCTACGATATACGTGAAAACACTAAATATAATGGAGACAAAATAACACAAGGAGCGGTAATCAGAACAGTTTCACCTTATGTAGATGTCGAAAACCAAAATACATCAGGAACATATTATTACAATATTGCAGAATCAGACAAACGTCCAGATGTCTCAGATGCAAAAGACATAAAATCAGATAATAATAGTAATGCACCAAATTCAAGACCAAATGCAACATTAAATAGCAGAAACGAAGTAATAGACTATTCAGACAATGACATGAAAAATCATATAGCAGAAGTACTAGCATCATATGTAGAAAGACCAGCATATAAAAATATAGGAAATAATGACCAATTAGAAGCATATACTGCAGAGGAAATAAAACAATTAATAGAAGAGTTAATAAACAAAACAAAAATGACAGCAGAGACAGGTGTAATGAACATAGAATTTGAGTATAATACACCATCTACACCTAATCAAATAGTTGATAACAAATTAACATATAAAATCAATAATGTAGACTTAGGACTAGAAGAAAGACCAAAATCACAAATAGAAATAGAAAAAGAGATTACAAATGTAAAAGTAACATTATCAGATAAATCAATACTATTTGATACCACACAGCAAGCAACAAATGCATTATGGCATAAACACAAATTCTATGACTTAGGATACAATAGCAATAAAACATTAAATAGCAGTAAATTTGGTAACATAGAAAACATTAGAAATAGAAATTCAAGTAAATTTGGTGTAGTACAATTAAGTATGGACGAAGAATTAATGCATGGAGCTACAATTCAAGTATCATACAAAATAACAGCAGTAAATGTTGGAGAAACAGACTATAATGACAACCAATTCTACTATACAGGAAAGGTATCTAATGTAGATAATATATCAAAAACAACAGTAAACCAAATAGTAGACTATGTGGCAAACAACTTACAATTCTATGAAAACGACAATAGTAGCTGGGGCTGGAAGATAATATCTAAAGATGACCTACTAAAAGACAGCACACCAAACTTAGCAAATAGTAACTTAATAAATAGAAAACTAGAAAAACAATTAGAGGACTATAACACTATAATAACTACAGAAAGCGTGGGAGCAGAATTAGTACCTTCAATTTATAAACAAAATATAAATAGAGGTGAAGATAGAATTGAAACATCATTAGTATTAACACAATTAATCTCACCAGAAAACGAAAAAGACGACTTAAGTTACAGAAATATAGTAGAAGTAGTAAGAACAAGCAATACAGTTGGTAGAAAGAACCAATACTCAGTAGCAGGAAACCAAGACCCAAGAGACAACCCAAGCGAATTAGACAGCGACATGTCAGAAACAGTTAAAATATTACCACCATTTGGTGCAATAGCAACAAACTACATTCTATGGATTTCAGTAGGATTAATCTTAGTGGTAGGAGTAGGCTTCATAGTGTTAAAAGTACTAAGAAAAAAATAATTGCATGAATAAATAAAAAGTTCTAGTGAGAAATCACTGGAACTTTTTGTGATGAAATACTAAAAAACTTTACAAAATGTAAAAAATTAGATGGAAAAATTACTAGAAAAATAAAATTATATATGTTATACTAGTTGTAAAAAACTAAGATGAGGTGAAAGAAATGAAGGAGATTCCACTAAAAATAAAAAAATCTATTGAAGAGTTTTTAAATGAAACAAATAAGATGTTTGGAGATAGAGTAAAAAAAATTATACTTTATGGCTCATATGCAAGAGGAGATTTTAATACAAGTTCAGATATTGATATTATGATATTAACAGACCTGACAGATGAAGAAATAGTAGAATATGGAGAGAGAATATGGGATTTTGCTTATGATATTGAATTAAAAAATGATGTACTAATTTCTCCATTAATAAAAAATATTGATAAATTTAATTATTGGTTAGAAGCATTACCTTTTTATATGAATATTCAAAAAGAAGGAGTTGTATTATATGGAATGTAAAGTATCAAAAGAATTAGTTCTGCACAGATTAGAACAGGCGAAAGAAGATATAAAAGCATGTGAAGTACTATATAATGAAAAACTATATAAATCAGCTAATAATAGAGCTTACTATGCAATTTTTCACTCAATTAGAAGTATATTAGCTCTAGAGCCAATAGATTTTAAAAGGCATAAAGATGTAATAGCTTATTTTAACAAAAATTATATAAATACAGAAATATTTCCAAGGGAAATGGGAAGAAGAATTGCAAGAGCAAGTCAAGTTAGAGAAGATAGCGACTATGATGATGAATTCATAGTAAACGCAGATAATACATTACTTCAAATAAAAACAGCAAAAGAACTAATAAAACTTGTAGAAGAATATATAGACAAAAAATAAAAACTAAATATACCTTGTAATTTTCTATATTTTACGATAAAATATAAAAAGTTATTTACAAAAGAGATAAAAATGAGAGGAAAAAGAGAAAAAAAATAAATAAAATATCACAAGATGTAAAAAACTTTTTTAATTATAGGAGAGAAATCGACAAACAAATAACAAAACTTGTACTAAAATAAAAGCATAATTAAAAAAGTATGGGGTGGTAAGGATGTTTCAAAATATATCAAAAGATTTTGAAGAGAATCAAAATCAAAATGAGGACGTTGAATTAAATAAAGAAGGAAGAGCAAAAGGAATAGTAGAAGAAAGTTTCAATAAAAAGCAGATAGTGCTATACATAATATCCTTTATGCTTTCATTTGTGTGCATTGGACAAGACAGTGAGTTAGCACCATTTGGAATAGCAATAATAGCAGCAACACTAAGTAATTACAAGCCAATTGGAATATTAAGTATAGTAGTAACAATAGGAACAGCAATAGCATTTGGAGGAGAAAACGTATTAAGCTTCATGTTAACACTACTAATACTATTAGCTGGAATACTAATTAAATCTCCAAGGTATGAAGAAGAATCCAACGAAAAAAGGAAATTAGGCTTTAGGGTATTTCTATCATGTATACTAGTACAAGCAGGTGGAATGGTATTCAAAGACTTTCTAATGTATGACCTACTATTAGGAATAATATACAGTATATGTGCATTCATATTCTACAAAATATTTGTAAACTCAATAACAGTACTAACAAGCATAGGGGAAAAAAAGGCATACTCAATAGAAGAAGTAATGGGAACAAGTCTATTACTAGCAATAGCAATAACATCATTACAAGACCTAACAATATTTGGCTTTTCAGTAAGAAATGTACTATGTATACTAATAGTACTAATAATGGGGTGGAAAAATGGAATATTAGTAGGGGCAAGTACAGGAATAATTATAGGTTCAGTGTTAGGAATAATAGCAGATGGGGAGCCAACACTAATAGCAACATATGCAATATCAGGAATGACATCAGGAATATTTAGTAAATTTGGTAAAATAGGAGTAATACTAGGTTTCATAATAGGGAACATAATACTTACATATGTAGGAAATGGAAACATAGAATCAATAATAATGTTCCAAGAAATACTAATTGCAGCATTAGGTTTATTAGCAGTACCAAAAAATATAAAAATAAACATACAAGAAATGTATCCAAACACATTATTATTACCAGAGACAATAGGAAGAAAACTAGAAGAAAACAAAGACACAATATACAAATTAAACAGCATGTCAGAAACCATATCGCAAATTGCAAGAACATATAAAGAAGCAGCAGCAACAATAGTAGATGACAAAGAACTAAAAAAACAAGAAATAGAAAACCTTAAAATCTTCCAAAAAGAATTAGAAAATGGATTAGAAGGTTTAGAGGAAAACATACTATTTGACGACTTATACTTCACAGAAGAAAAAGGAGGCAACAACATAGTACAAGACATATTTGAATTACTAATAAACAAAGAAGAAATAAAAAAGAGAGAATTACTAGAAATATTTGCAAACCATAATAACTACATATTAGGCTATGAAATAGACGAAATGAACGAAGATGTAGAAAAAGATGTAATGCAAATAGTAAAAGTGATAAATGATGCATACAGAGTAAGTAAACTAAACTTCATATGGAAGAAAAAACTAGATGAAAACAAAAAAGTAGTATCAAACCAACTAGAAGAAGTATCAAAAGCAATAGGAAACCTAGCAGGGGAAATAGAAGTAGAAGAACAGATAGACGAGTTTGAATTACAAAAAGAGCAAATAAAAGCATTACTAGAAGAAAAAGAAATAAATATAAAAGGCATAAACATGAAACAATCAAAAACAGGAAGAATACAAGTAACCCTATACACAGACACTTGTGAAAATGTAGACACACCAGTATGTGACATAAAAAAAATGTCAAGAGTAATAGAAAAAATACTAGGGCAAAATGTAAGCCTTCAAAAACAAAACTGTGGGCTAAGACTAAATAAGCCAATCTGTAGTTATACATTCATATCAGAAGACAAACAAAAAATAACCATAGGAGTTGCAAAAGCAACAAAATCAGGTTCAGCAATATCAGGAGACACAAGTGTACAAACAAGGTTACAAGATGGCAAATACCTATTAGCAATAAGTGATGGAATGGGTTCAGGAGAAAAAGCAAGAAAAAATAGTAAAATGGCAATAGGAATGCTAGAAAAACTATTATCTTCAGGTTTTGACAAAGACACATCTCTAAGACTAATAAACTCAACCCTAAACATGGCAGGTGATGAAGAAATGTATTCAACATTAGACATCTCCATACTAGATCTATATGCTCAAAAACTAGAATTTATAAAAAATGGAGCATGTCCTACATTCATAAAAAACAAAAAAAATGTACAAATACTAAAATCCATATCATTACCAACAGGAATAATAAACGACATAGACTTAGTAGTATATGACAAAGACTTACAAGATGGAGACATAATAGTAATGTGTAGTGATGGAATAGTAGAATCATCTACAAACTACTCAAACAAAGAACTATGGATACAATTCTTATTAGAAGAAATAGAAACCGAAGATAGCCAAAAAATAGCAGACATAATACTACAAGAGGCAATAGACAACTGCTATGGAATGGCAAAAGACGACATGACAGTAATGGTAGCTAAAATCTCTAAAAGATGAGAAAAATGGGACGGAGCAAATTGGGACAAAAATGTCCCAAAAGGGACAGATCAATGTAATATAACAGCAAAAAAGAGTACAATTTGTTGCATTCCACAGATTAAAATTAGAAGCATATAAGTACTATAATATTTGTATTGGCAAAGTTTTTTACTGGCTTCGCCAATCGCTCTGGGTCATGTCCACTCTGGGAGCTTCCCTGCGCAAAACTTTTTCAATACAAATATTATAGTACTTAAGTGAATGTTATATCTGTGAAATGCAACAAATTGTACTCTTTTTTGCTGGTAATATAAAAAAATATAAGAACAAATCTTATAAAAAACAAAGACGAGGTATGAAAAGTATTTTAAAATTTTTCATGCCTCTTTTTTTCTGTAAAATAGAAAAAAATCTTGTCAATTCATGTAAAAAATGATATAGTAACATAGTAAATTAAAATAAAAAAGGATGAGAAGAATGAGTAGAGGAAAGAGATACGATTCTGAACCAAAGCTAAATTTGAAAAAAGTATTTGCTGTAATAATAGCAATTGCAGTAATAATAATGTTTATATACATGATAATAGAGTTACTAAAGGAAAAGCCAGGAGCCTCAGACAAAAACTTTATAACAGCATATTATACAATATATGAAAATGGCAAATGGGGAGTAATAGATACAAAAGGAAATACAATAATAGCACCACAATATGACGAAATGATAATAATACCAGACAGTTCAAAAAAAATATTCATATGTATGTACAATACAAACTATGAAACACAGACATTCAACTCAAAAGCAGTAAATGACAAAAATGAGACATTATACACAGAATACACAAAAGTAGAAGCAATATCAAATTATGATGAAAATAATACTATATGGTATGAAAATACATTAAAGGTAGAGCAAAATGGAAAATATGGTTTAATAAACTTAGATGGAAAAAACATATTACAATGTGAGTATGATGACATAACACCAATAGTAGGAACAAAAAATGCGTTACTTACAAGTAAAAATGGCAAAAAGGGAGTAGTAGATAGCATTGGAAAAGTAATAATAGAAAATGAATACAAAAGCATAACAGCACTAACAGAAAAATATGAAAATGGCTTTATAGTAGAAAATGAACAAGGAAAGTTTGGGGTAATAAATTACAACAAAGCCCAAGTCTTAGAGCCAAAATACGAGCAAATACAACATGTATATGGAAACAATATGTATGTAGTAAAAGAAAATGGTGTACAAAAAATAATAGATACAGAAGGAAATTCATACTTAGAAGGAAAATTTGAGGAAGTAAAAGAAATAAACCTAGATAATATAATAATAAAGGCAAATGGTAAATATGCATTAGTAACAAAATCAGGAGAGCAAAAAATCCCTGCAGAATATGATGACTTAACATATGCTTATACAGAAAATTATATTGCAAAAAAAGAAGGAAAATATGGAATAATAAATTCATCAAATGAAACACAATTAAATTTTGAGTACAATTATTTAAGTTACTTAGCACAAACAGACTTCATAAGAGCAGAAACACAGAACTTTGAAACAAAATTGCTAGATAGGGAGTTTAACGAAAAAGTAAGTGGAGTAATAACAGAAATAAATATAGAAAAAGGCTATATAAGAGTAAGAGAAAATGACAAATATAAATATTACAACTTAAAATTAGAAGAAAAAGAAAGTACAGACATATTAGTAGGAAACACTATATTCTTAAAGAAAAAAGACGGAAAATATGGATATATAAATGACAAAGGGATAGTAGTAGTAGACTATATATATGATGATGCAACAGAGCAAAACAAATATGGTTATGTAGCAGTAAAAAAAGATGGAAAATGGGGTTGCCTAGACCAAAATGGAAAAGTAATATTAGAACCTACATATGAACTATCTAACAATTTAGTAATAGACTTTATAGCACAATGGTATTTAGCAGAAGATCTTAATGCAAACTATTATACTAAATAAAAATAGTAAATATGCAAATAGCAAAACAGCATGTAAGCAGTGGGATAGTTATTCTTAAGGTTCAAAAAAATGAACAAAAAGAATATCTCCACTGTTTGCCATATATCAGAAATAGAAATGAGGAAAACATATGAAATATCAGTATACATATTTTATTCATCCATACATAGTAGATGAAAAAAAATATAGTAAATACATATTAAGATTGCTAAAGAATAAAAAATGCAAATTAAAAACATATGAAAAAGAAAAAGAATTAAACATGTATACATATTTTTTACCAAAAGTAAGAAAGCAATTATTTTGGTCATTCGGACTAAGCAAGGAAAAAATGGAACAATTAAAAAAATTTGATGATAAAATGAAAAGTGTAGTACTTTCAAAAGAATCATCTACAATATTCGAGTATAAAATAGAAGAAGACATGCAAGCCAAAATAGGAGAAAAATATGGAATATTTTTTGATATAACAAAAATGGAAATAATATGTTTTAATACAGGAGTGTGTTTTTTATTAATAAAAACTGTATTAGAAGGAGAACCTACAATAGATGATGTATTAAATTTTAATTACAAATTCAGAGACATAAATTCAAGCATGCAGAATTTAAAGGAATATGAAAATATTAAAATTCAAACAAACTCATTTAAAGATATACAAACATTAGAAGAAATAATAAAAAGTATAACAGCTTCAAATAAAGATATAAAAGAATTAAACATAGATGATGAAAGATTTTTAACATATTCATATATGTGTATTGAAGCAGATAAATGGAAAAATGAGCAAGACTTCGAAAACATACGTAATTCATTTATAAAATTTGCTAATATTTTGCCAAGCAAATATCATGTAAATTTTGAGAAAGAAAGAGAAGGAATAGAAATACTAGAAACATTAAAAAATATAAAAATTGGTTTATCAAAACAGGCTGTAACACTTATGACATCGCAAATAAGCCCAGAAAATTATACAAAACTTCCATATATATATGAAAATGAGTATTTATATACATACATTTTAGCAATATACCAAAAAATATATTTAAGAAAATTAGAATTAGAGTTTGAAAATACAAAAACAATAAAAGAAGCAAAACGTAAATTCATAAAATTTGCTAAAAGTATATATAATCAAGAAGTAACAAATGATATAGAAGGTAGCTTAATATATGAAAAATTGAGAAAAATATTAAAAACAAAAGAATTATATAATGAAATAAAAAGCAAATATGATTTAATATATAAAGAAATAAACATAAAAACCAATTATATAGTCATAGTAGCAATATTAGTTGTAATATTAATAGGTATAGTCAACTTATTAATGTTTTAATATTTTACAAAAAGCTAAAGAGAAAAGTTAAAATCATGCCTCTTTTGTTCTAAAGTATCCTAAAAAATAATAGATAGACTTAAATGAAAGGAATTGTTGTATAGTGGATGCAAAGTGTGGAGTAGATATTATAGAAGTGTCAAGAATAGAAAATAGTATAAAAGCACATAATGAATTTGTAAACAGAGTATTTACAGAAAAAGAAATAGAATACTGTGAAAGTAAAAAAGTGATGAAATACCAGCATTATGCGGCAAGGTTTGCAGCAAAAGAGGCAATATTTAAAGCAATATCAGAGTTTTTAGATAGTAAATATCAAATAGAGTGGAAAAATATAGAAATAGAAAATGACATAACAGGAAAACCACAAGTAAACATGATAGACATAAAAATTAAAGAAGAAATTGAAATTGATGTAAGTTTATCACATTTAAAAGATTATGCAATAGCAAACTGCATAGTATATAAAAAATAATTGTAAATTTGTATTTGAGTTTTTGCAAAATATCTACAATGAAAGGGGTAAAAATGGAATTTTTTGACTCACATTCACATTATAATGATGGAAAATTTAATAATGATAGAGAAGAAATAATAAAAAAAACATATGAAGAAGGCATAACAAAAATAATTTGTGCAGGTTATGATATTTCATCATCAAAAATGAGTATAGAGCTTGCAAATAAGCACAAATGGATATATTCAATAATTGGAATCTCACCTAATGATATACCTAAAAAAGTTGGGGACATTTCAAATCAAATTAAAGAAATAGAGAAAATGATTTTAAGTGAACAACAAACAAATAAACAAGTAAGAAAAATAGTTGCAATAGGAGAAATAGGCTTAGACTACTACTGGAATAAAGAAAACAAGGAAATTCAAAAACAAGTATTTATTTCCCAAATTGAACTTGCTAATAAATATAATTTGCCAATAGTAATTCATACTAGAGAAGCAGTAGATGACACAATAGACATATTAAAAAATGTATGTGCTTCAAATAAAAAAGGTGTATTTCATTGTTGCCCATTAAATAGAGAATTAGTAAAACAAGCATTAAATTTAGGTTATTATATTTCATTTGCAGGACCAATAACATTTAAAAATTCAAAAAATGCAGAAGAAATAGTAAATATGGTACCATTAAATAAAATCTTAATAGAAACAGATAGTCCATATTTAGCCCCAGAGCCTAAAAGAGGAAGTAGAAATGATTGTAGAAATGTAAAGTTTACAGCACAGAAAATTGCAGAATATAAAAATATAATGTTAGAAGAAGTAGCAAAAGTCACATATGAAAATGCTTGCAAAATATTTGATATAACTTTTCTGGGAGCTTCCCTGCGCAAAACTTCTTTAAAATAAATATTATATTGCTTAAATAGAAATTTGGCTGTGAATAGTAACTTGGTGCGATTAATTCACTAAAATTTCATAAACTTTATATTGTATAAACACATAAATTATGATATTATAATAATAATTTTATAAAAGGAGGGTTCCACATGTCACCTGTATTATTAATTATTTTAGCAATAATTGTTGTATTAATAATATTTATTATAGGAATATACAATGGGCTTGTTAAGGCAAGGCAAAGAGTTAAAAATTCATGGAGTCAAATTGATGTCCAACTTCAAAGAAGGTTTGATTTAATTCCAAATCTAGTAGAAACAGTAAAAGGATACATGACACATGAGTCAGATGTATTAGAAAAAGTAACAGGGCTTCGTACTTCATGGGCAAATGCAAGTAGTATTTCAGAAAAAGTAGATATTTCAAACGAATTATCTAGTACACTAAAAACAATAATGGCAGTTTCAGAAAATTATCCTAACTTAAAAGCAAATCAAAATTTCTCTGAATTACAAGCTGAATTGCAAAACACAGAAAATAAAGTAACATATTCTAGACAATTTTATAATGATAGTGTAACAATATATAATACTAAATTAGAAACTTTTCCATCTAACATTATAGCATCAATGTTTAACTTTAAAGAAGAGAAACTATTTAGTGTAGAGAGTGATGAAGCTAGAAAAAATGTAAAAGTTGATTTTAATAAATAATAATTTATAATATTATAAAAAGCCGTAAAAGGCTTTTTTTATATGACTCAGGGAGTATAAAAAATTGTTATACTCCCTGAGTCATATAAAAGCTTCCCAAACGTTCCACACAAAATTGCTAAAGCAATTGAAGAAATTCATGAGGAATATTTTTGAAGAAAATGTTTCATAATAAAAGAAAAGTGATAATTGGTAGTTTATGAAATTATAGTTTTAGGAAAAATTAATAATACAGCAGACAGTATATACATCTAAATTGTAAAAAAGCTAAAACTAAAAATAGCACTTGCAAGTGTTAATAAAGAATGATATAATGCGAGCAAAGTACTAAAGAAGGGGGAAGCAATGGAAAATAAAGAGAAAACCATAGAGAAAAGAAATAGAATAGAGAGAAATAGAGGAAATATAGGAATAAATATAGCAATAGTAATAACAGTAGCAATAATAATATTTGCAATAGTAGTACTAATAATGGCAATAAGTGAAAAAGTAAAAAATAAAGAAGAAATAACACAAAGTGCAAAAACAGAGCAAAGCAAAGAAGAAAAAACAGAAGAAAAAAAAGAAGAAGGAAAAAAGGCCGAGGAAAAAATAATAAACTTAGAAGACAATGAGTACATGCATGTAGAAATTGATAGAAGTGGTGACAAAGTACCAGTGCCAAATGGGTATGTAGGAAGTAGTGTAAGTGGAGAGAAAGAAGAAAACGAAATAGATACAGGTTATGTAATATATGAAGGAGAAGAGGAAGTAACAGAAGCAAATGTAGAAGAAGCGAGAAAAACAAGAAACCAATATGTATGGGTGCCAGTACCAGATGCAAGCAAAATATATGGAACAGATGCCAAAGGGAAGAAATGGGGAAAACTGTATAGTTTTAGCACAACATCAGGAGATGAAATAACAGGAACAAGTGCATATGGTTGGAGTGAAAGTAATGGAGAAATGAGAATAACAAGTAGTTATAGAGAGCCAGATGTATTAAGAGATTATGACAAAGACTCCAGATTAAAGACATTAGGGCTAGGAGTAAAGACAATGAATGAATTTAATATGGAAATAAACAGAGAATTTGCAAGAGCGATAAAAAGTATAGAAAAATATGGAGGATATTATATAGGAAGGTATGAAACAGGAGGACTAAATGGGACAGCGAAAATAGTAAAAGGAGAAACAAATATAGCAAGGCAAACATGGTATACAATGTATAAAAAATGTAAAGAATTAGCAGGAGAAAATAGAAATGTAGAAACAGGAATGATTTGGGGATGTGAGCAAGATAGAGTATTAATGTGGTTAATAGAGAGTGGAAATAAGACAAAAGAGCAGGTGTGTAAAGATTCAGTAGAGTGGGGAAATTATAGTAATAATGCAGTAGAGTATGTAACAAGTAGTGGAAGTGTAGCAACAGCAAGTGGAAGTACAAGGATCCCAGCAGGAGCAAGTGAGCAAACGAAAGCGAATAATATCTATGATTTAGCGGGGAACGTCTGGGACTGGGGTATGGAGGCTTACTCCACCTACGGCAGGAGGTGTCGTGGGGGCTATTGCGACGTCACTAGTACCAACTACCCAGCGTGTTATCGTGGCTACGGCTTTCCGGCCAGCCACGGCGACTACCTAGGCTGTCGTGCCACACTTTATATAAGGTAGCCCTGACCGAAGGGAGGGGAATGAGGGTGCCTCAAAGGAACCCATAAAATTACCTCAAAGACAATATTATGTAAATGAAAAAGAAGATTTGGGACGGAGCAAATCAGGACAAAAATGTCCCAAAAGGGACAGACCAATGTAATGTAAAAGTGGTATAATACAAAAAAGAGTATAATTTGTTGTATTTCACAGATTAATGTCAAAATTATATAAGTACTATAATAAATATTATAGTACTTAAGTGAATGTTTTATCTGTGAAATGTAAGAAATTGTACTCTTTTTTGCTAGTATAGAAATTTTAAGCAAATTTTATATAATTATAGATTTTACTATAAGTGTTAAATAAAAAGAATAAAAAAATCATATTTATTGTACAAGCAGCATAAAATATAATATAGATAAATTTGGAAAAATTTATAAAAGTACTGATATATCAAGAAAATGCAAAATTTGACAAGAATAACAAAAAATGTTATAATAAAATTGTTGTGAAAATAAAGGAGGTAAATATTTTTATGAAAAAAGATGATAAAGCATCTATATCATTAATAAAAATATTAGGAATTTGTTTATTAATCATATTAATAATAGCAATAATGGGTATAGGCGTTATGGCTGGAAACAGCAAACTAACAAATGTCAAAATAATACTTTCAAACAACTATGAGATGGTAGTATTAACAGGAAAAACAAAAATATCAGAAATATTAAAAGAAAACAACATACAAGTAGAGGAAGACGAAGTAGTCGTTCCTAGCTTAGAAGAAGAATTATCAGATAACAAAACAATAAAAATAGCCAAACAAGATGAAATAGGGGAAAATATTGAAGTAGCGCAAACAGTAGAAACAATATCAACAGAAGAATTATTACAATCATATAACCCAATAATAGAAAAAATAGAAGTAGTACAAAAAGAAATACCATTTGAAACAATAACAAAAGAAGCAACAGGAACTGGAACAACAAGAAACCAAGTAGTACAAAAAGGTGAAAATGGTATAAAAGAGGTAACATATAAAGTAAAATATCAAAATGATGTAGAAATAGAAAGAATAGAAATATCATCTACAATAATAAAAGAACCTGTAAACAAAATAATAGAAGTAAAAACAGTACAAGTAACATCAAGAGGTAGTGGAAGAGTAACATATGTAGGTACAGGAAAATGGAGTTATTCTGCAGAAGATTTGGACTTGTTATGTGCAATAACAGCACAAGAATGTAGTTCTAGTTATGAAGGGGCATTAGCAGTTATAACAACAGCATGTAACAGAACTCAAAGCAGTAGATGGAAAAGTAGAGGAACAGATCCACTTAGTCAATATAAAGCAAAAGGTCAATTCTGTTATTCAATAGACTCACACTGGGTAAGAAGACTAAATGGAAATTATCCAAGTCATGTAAAACAAGCAGTATTAGATGCTTTAAATGGAAAAAGAAATCACAACTATTTATCATTTAGAGCAGCATGGTCACATTCAGGAGAAGTAATTGGCGGAAATGCTTATTTTAATCCAATGTAAAAATATCAGAACCTAAATTATTATACCAATAATTTAGGTTTTTATGTACGAAAGGAATGAATTAAATATGAAATTAATATCATGGAATGTAAATGGAATAAGGGCAGCAGTAAATAAAGGCTTTCTAGACTTCTTCAAGGAAATAGATGCAGATATATTTTGTATACAAGAAACAAAAATGCAAGAAGGTCAAATAGAATTAACCTTAGATGGATATTATCAATATTGGAACAGTGCAGAAAGGAAAGGCTATTCAGGAACAGCAATATTTACTAAAAAGCAACCTATCAAAATTACATATGGAATAGGAAAAGAAGAACATGACAAAGAAGGAAGAATAATAACATTAGAATATGAAAGCTTTTATATGGTAAATTGTTATACACCAAATGCTAAAAGAGAATTAGAGAGACTAGAATATAGAATGACATGGGAAGATGAAATAAGAAAATATCTTCAAAAATTAGATAAGAAAAAACCAGTAATATATTGTGGAGACTTAAATGTAGCTCATAATGAAATAGATTTAAAAAATCCAAAAACAAATAGAAAAAATGCAGGTTTTACAGATGAAGAAAGAGGAAAGATGACAGAACTTTTACATGCGGGTTTTACAGATTCTTTCAGGTATCTATATCCAGAAAAAGAAAATTGCTATTCTTGGTGGTCATATATGGGTCACGCTAGAGAGAAAAATGTAGGTTGGAGAATAGACTACTTTATAGTATCAAGTTCAATTGAACAAAAAATTAAAGAAGCGTACATATATCCAGAAATTTATGGAAGCGACCATTGCCCAGTAGGGTTAGAAATATTTTAATGCCTCATTTTTCTAATATAATAATATACCAAACAGAATAATACATCTTAAATATATAAAGTTAGGAAGTGAAAATAATGGAAAAAGAGAAAAAAGGATTAACAAAATGGGGATATTGGGTTTCTATTGTAGTAGTAGGAATATTAATATATAAATTATTAGACAATATAGGAAATATAGTAGGTTGGGTAGGTAGCTTTTTAGATGTAATGACTCCATTTCTTGTAGGATTACTAATAGCATATATATTATATGTACCATGCAAAAAGATGGAAATACTATTAAAAAAAACAAAACAAGGGCTAATATATAAAAAGGCAAGACCAATAAGTGTAGTATTAGTATATATAATATCACTTATATTAATAGTAATATTAATGAACTTTATATTACCACCTGTAATAGAAAGCATAATAGATTTAACAAACAATTTTCAAAATTATTATAATTTAGTAGTAGACCAAATAAATTCATTACCAGAAGATTCATTTTGGAAAACAGAAGTTATAAGTAATATAATGAATGCTGTAAAATCATTTGACTTAAAACAATTTATCAATATAGAGGTACTTTCACAATATGCTAAAGGAGCTATTAGCTTAGTAGGGGGAGTAATAGACACATTTGTAGCAATAATAGTATCATCATATATACTTATAAGTAGAAAATCTATAATAGAATTTTTAAAAAAATTAACAGGAGTCTTAGTACCTCCTAAAACATATCAAGGAATAGAAAGATATTTTAATCGTTCAAACGAAATATTTTTCAATTTTATAGCAGGTCAACTATTAGATGCAGTTGTTGTTGGAATTATAACTTCAATTGCTATGGCCATAATGGGAATAAAATATGCACCACTACTTGGCTTTATGATAGGATTATTTAATATGATACCATATGTTGGAGCAATTATTGCAGTTGTGGTTGCTACAGTTATAACTTTCTTTACAGGAGGACTAGAAACAGCAATATGGATGGTTGTTGTTGTAACAATATTACAACAAATAGATGCTAATATTATAAATCCAAAAATAATAGGCAATTCATTAAAAATAAATCCTTTATTAGTAATGTTTGCTATAACTATTGGAGGAGAATATTTTGGAATAATAGGAATGTTCCTTGCAGTTCCAGTAATTGCAATTGTAAAAGTTTTAGTAACAGATTTTATAGATTATAGAGTTAGAAAAAGAGAAAGTTTAAAAATGTAATTACTATGAAAATAGAACAACTTGTACTCTTTTTTACTGATAATTATGCCAAACTTAAACAAAAAACATTGACAAGCACCAAAAAATGGTATATACTATTTGAGTATAAGGAGTTTTATCGCTCAAAGAACAGATAAAACAAACAGATTAACTCCAAACCTAAGAACATGGGGTTGGTTAATATAAGAGAGAAAAAAGAAATAATAAAAAAATAGACAACAAAAGCAAAGGTATCCTACAAAAAAGAGTAATTGTAGGAATACCTTTTTGTTGCCTATACAATTGTTTACGTAAATTTAAAATAAAGAAGAGGAATTGTTATATTTCATTAATAAAAGCGAAGTTTTAATAAGCAGTAAAGCGAAGTTTTTATGTAATCAAATATTATCAAGAAGGGCTTCTTTAAAAAAATAAATTTAAAATCTGCTTAATTTATATCTATAATAGGGGTGATTAGTTTTGATAAAAGATATCAAACACGAAAAATGTACACGAAAAACATTTGCGAAAATAGGGGACTTCATAGAAATGCCAAACCTTATAAAAGTGCAAAGAGACTCATACGATTGGTTTGTTGAAGAAGGTTTAGGTGAAGTATTAAAAGACATTTCGCCAATAGTAGATTACTCAGGGAATTTAGTTCTTGAATTTTTCGATTATTACATGGAGGACAAAACAAAATACAGTGAAGAAGAAGCAAAAGAGAGAGATGCAACATATTCAACAAGGTTGCATGTAAAAGTGCGTTTAATAAACCGTGAAACAGGTGAAATAAAAGAGCAAGAAATATACTTAGGAGATTTTCCACTAATGACAAAAAGTGGAACATTCATAATAAATGGAGCAGAGAGAGTTGTAGTAAGCCAGTTAGTACGTTCACCAGGTTGTTATTATGCAACAGAGTATGATAAATCAGGAAAACGTATATATACATCAACAGTAATGCCAATACGTGGAGCTTGGATAGAATACGAAACAGATGGAAACGACGTATTCTGGGCAAGAGTAGACAGAACAAGAAAAATACCAGTAACATGTCTATTAAGAGCAATTGGTTTAGAAACAGACGAGCAAATATTAGAATTATTTGGAGAAGAAGAAAAAATAAAAGCAACACTACAAAAAGATCCAATAAAAACAGTAGACGAATCACTAATAGAAATATATAAAAAATTAAGACCTGGGGAATTGCCTACAGTAGATGCAGCAAGAAACCTATTTACAGGTTTATTCTTTGACGAAAGAAGATATGACCTAGCAAAAGTAGGAAGATACAAATTCAATAAAAAATTAAGTTTAGCAACACGTATAACAGGTTTAGTGTCATATAACGACATAATGGATCCAGAAACGGGAGAAATTCTAGTAGAAAAAGATTCAATAATAGAAAAAGAAATTGCAGAGCAAATTCAAAATACAGGAATAAACATAGTAGACGTAAAAGTTGAAGACAAAAAAGTAAGAATAATAGGAAATGGAACAGTAAACCTATACAAATACATAACAGATGTAGACATATCAAGTTTACACATCAAAGAAGAAGTAAACTATGAAGTACTAAAATCAATAATAGACACAACAGACAAAAAAGACTTGGTAAAAGTATTAAAAGAAAGAAAAGAAGAATTGGTACCAAAACACATTACAAACGAAGACATAATAGCATCAATAAACTATGTATTAAACTTAGACCATAAACTAGGCAATGTAGATGACATAGATCATCTAGGAAACAGACGTATAAGATGTGTTGGGGAATTATTACAAAATCAATTCAGAATAGGTTTAACAAGGTTAGAAAGAGTAGTTCGTGAAAGAATGACAATACAAGACTTAGACATAGTAACACCACAAACATTAATAAATACAAAACCAATCACATCATCAATAAGAGAGTTCTTTGGAAGTTCTCAATTATCACAATTCATGGATCAAACAAACCCATTATCAGAATTAACACATAAAAGAAGAATATCAGCATTAGGACCAGGAGGACTTTCAAGAGAAAGAGCAGGTTTTGAAGTTAGAGATATACACTATACACACTATGGAAGACTATGTCCTGTAGAGTCACCAGAAGGACCAAACATTGGGCTTATATCAGCACTTTCATCATTTGCAATAATAAATGAATATGGTTTCATAGAAACACCATACAGAAAAGTAGACAAAGAAACAGGAAAAGTTACAGACATAGTAGACTACATGCCAGCAGACGAAGAAGACAACTACATAATAGCACAAGCATCAGAACCACTAAATGAAGACAATACATTTGTAAATAAAAGAATTCGTGTACGTCATAAATCAGAAATAACAGAGGTAGAAAAAACAGAAGTAGACTATGTAGACGTATCACCAAAAGAATTAGTATCAGTTGCAGCAGCCATGATTCCATTCCTAGAGCATGATGACGTAAAACGTTCACTAATGGGTTCAAACATGCAACGTCAAGCAGTTCCATTATTAATGCCAGAAACACCAATTGTAGGAACAGGAATAGAATACAGAGCAGCCAGAGACTCAGGAATTACAGTAATTGCAAAAAATACTGGAATAGTAGAAAAAGTTACAGGTGACGAAGTAAAAGTAAGAAATGAAAAAGGAAACATAGATACATACAAATTACGTAAATTCAAAAGAACAAATGGAGGAACATGTATAAACCAAAGACCAGTTGTAACAAGAGGGGAAAAAGTAAAAGAAGGTGACATTTTAGCAGATGGACCAGCAACAAAAAATGGAGAAATGGCACTTGGAAGAAATGTACTTATAGCCTTTACAACTTGGGAAGGTTACAACTATGAAGATGCTGTATTAATAAGTGAAAGGTTAGTAAAAGAAGATGTATATACATCAATCCATATAGAAGAATACGACTGTGAATGTAGAGATACAAAACTAGGTCCAGAAGAAATAACAAGAGACATTCCAAACGTAGGAGATGACGGATTAAAAGACTTAGATGAAAATGGAATAATAAGAATAGGTGCAGAAGTAAGACCAGGAGACATATTAGTAGGAAAGGTTACACCAAAAGGAGAAACAGAACTTACAGCAGAAGAAAGGCTACTAAGAGCAATCTTTGGAGAAAAAGCAAGAGAAGTAAGAGACACATCACTTCGTGTACCACATGGAGAAGCAGGAACAATAGTAGATGTAAAAATATTTACTAGAGACAACTCAGATGAATTAGGACCAGGTGTAAATCAGGTAATTAGATGTTATATAGCAACAAAAAGAAAAATATCAGTTGGAGATAAAATGGCAGGACGTCATGGAAATAAAGGTGTTATATCAAGAATACTGCCAGTAGAAGACATGCCATTCTTAGAAGATGGAACACCAGTAGACATAGTATTAAACCCTCAAGGTATACCTTCTCGTATGAACTTAGGTCAAGTTTTAGAAGTGCATTTAGGTATGGCAGCAAAAGCACTTGGCTGGAATGTAGCAACACCAGTATTTGATGGTGCAACAGATAAAGAAATAGAGGAATTACTATTAGAAGCAGGGCTAAGGCCAGATGGAAAATCAGTATTATATGACGGTCGTACAGGAGAAAAATTTGACAACTTAGTAACTGTTGGAGTTATGTATATGTTAAAATTACATCACTTGGTAGACGATAAAATTCATGCTCGTTCAACAGGACCATACTCATTAGTTACACAACAACCTTTAGGTGGTAAAGCACAATTTGGTGGACAACGTTTTGGAGAAATGGAAGTTTGGGCATTAGAAGCATATGGAGCAGCATATACACTACAAGAAATGCTTACAGTAAAATCAGATGATGTTGTAGGTCGTGTAAAAACTTATGAAGCAATCGTAAAAGGTGAAAACGTTCCAGAACCAGGAGTTCCAGAAAGTTTCAAAGTATTAGTAAAAGAATTACAATCATTAGGATTAGATATACGTCTATACTCAGAAGACAACCAAGAACTAGAACTAAAAGAACATATCGATGAAGGAATAGACTATGAAGAAGCCAAAGTTGGTGATGAAATATTAAATGAAACAGAGCTAGAAGATAGCTATATACCAGCAGATGAAGATGTGCAAGATATGCTATTAGAAGATACAGACGAATTATTTGAAGAATTAGATGATGACGATGATTCAATATTTGATAATGATTTGGCAGAGGATAATTTGGATACGGATATGGATAGCATTCAAGACTAAGGCGATAATTCAAGAATAATTGAAGTTTGGCGTCGTTAAAATTCAATTCTTCTTGGATTAAAGTAAAAGAGAAGTAAAGAAAAATGGGGGGCTACTAAAAGTGGATGAATTAGAGATGTTTGATAAAATCAAGATAGGATTAGCATCAGATGAGAAAATAAGAGAGTGGTCAAAAGGGGAAGTAAAGAAACCAGAAACAATAAATTACAGAACCCTAAAGCCAGAAAAAGATGGACTATTTTGTGAAAGAATATTTGGACCTACAAAAGACTGGGAATGTCATTGTGGAAAATACAAAAGAGTTCGTTATAAAGGAATCGTGTGTGATCGTTGTGGGGTAGAAGTAACAAAATCAAAGGTAAGACGTGAAAGAATGGGACATATCGAGCTTGCAGCACCAGTCGCACACATATGGTATTTCAAAGGAATACCAAGTAGAATAGCATTAATGTTAGATATATCACCAAGGAACTTAGAAAAAATAATATACTTTGCATCATACATTGTAACAGACAAAGGAACCTCAGGGTTAATAAAAACACAAGTATTAACAGAAAAAGAATATCACGAAGCAGTAGAAAAATATGGAGAAGGAAGCTTTACAGCAGAAATGGGTGCAGAAGCACTAGAAAAATTGCTAAAAGAAGTAGATTTAGAGAAATTATCAGAAAAACTAAAAAAAGAAATAGAAACAGCAAGTGAGCAAAAGAAAGCAAAACTAATAAAAAGGTTAGACACAGTAGAATCTTTTAAATTATCAGGAAATAGACCAGAATGGATGATAATGAATGTTGTTCCAGTAATTCCACCAGAACTAAGACCAATGGTACAATTAGATGGTGGTAGATTTGCAACATCAGACTTAAATGACTTATATAGAAGAGTTATAAACAGAAATAACAGATTAAAAAGGTTAGTAGAATTAGGTGCACCAGAAATAATAAAAAGAAATGAAAAAAGAATGTTACAAGAATCAGTAGATGCTTTAATAGACAACTCAAGAAGAGGAAGACCAGTAACAGGAGCAGGAAATAGAGCATTAAAATCATTATCAGACTTATTGAAAGGAAAACAAGGACGTTTCCGTCAAAACCTACTAGGAAAACGTGTTGACTACTCAGGACGTTCAGTTATAGTAGTAGGACCAGAATTAAAAATATATCAATGTGGTTTACCAAAAGAAATGGCAGTAGAGTTATTTAAGCCATTTGTTATGAAAGAATTAGTAGGTCGTGGAATAGCACACAACATAAAAAATGCCAAAAGAATGGTAGAAAGACTACGTCCAGAAGTATGGGACATACTAGAAGATGTTATAAAAGATCACCCAGTAATGTTAAACCGTGCACCAACATTACACAGGCTAGGAATACAAGCATTTGAGCCAGTATTAGTAGAAGGTAGAGCTATAAAATTACATCCATTAGTATGTACAGCATTCAACGCAGACTTTGATGGAGACCAAATGGCAGTACACGTACCATTATCACCAGAAGCACAATCAGAAGCAAGGTATTTAATGTTATCAGTAAACAACTTACTAAAACCACAAGATGGTAAACCAGTAACAGTACCTACACAAGATATGATTTTAGGAAGCTATTACTTAACAATGGAAGTACCAGGAGAAGTGGGAGAAGGCAATTACTTTAGTTCTCCAGAAGAAGCGGTAATGGCATATGAAAACAAAGAAGTAGGAATGCACGCAAAAGTATTTATTAGAGTAGGTAAAACATTAGAAGATGGAACAGAAAGACACAAAAAGATAGAAACAACAGTAGGAAGAATAATCTACAATAAAGGTATACCACAAGACTTAGGCTTTGTAAATAGAGAAGACCCTGAAAATGAATTTGAGCCAGAAATAAACTTTGTCGTAAACAAGAAAAAATTAGGGAAAATTGTCGAAAAATGTATTAATATGCATGGGTTAAGTCGTTCAGCAGAATTATTAGACTACATCAAATCAACAGGTTTCAAATATTCTACAACAGGAGGTATAACAGTATCAATAGATGATGTAAAAGTGCCACCTGCAAAACAAGAAATATTAGATGAAGCATCAAAAGAAGTAGAAAATGTATTAAAACAATATAAACGTGGTTTAATAACAGAAGAAGAAAGATATCAATCAGTAATCAAAATATGGGAAAAAGCTACAAATGACGTAAAAGATGCAATGAAAGACAACTTTACAGCATTAAACCCAGTATTTATGATGTCAGACTCTGGAGCTCGTGGTAACTTAGACCAATTAAAACAAATAGCAGGAATGAGAGGACTTATGGCAAGTACAACAGGAAAAACAGTCGAAATACCAATCAAATCATCTTTCCGTGAAGGTTTAGATGCACTAGAATATTTCATATCTGCCCATGGAGCACGTAAAGGACTTTCAGATACAGCATTAAGAACAGCAGACTCAGGTTACTTAACAAGAAGACTAGTAGATGTATCACAAGACATAATAGTAAGAGAAGTAGACTGTGGGACACATGATGGAATAGAATTATCAGCAATAAAAGATGGAAATCAAGTAATAGAAACACTACAAGAAAGGCTAATAGGAAGATATCCACTAGAAGACATAGTAAACCCAGAGACAAAAGAATTGATAGTAGATACACATACACTTATAAATGATAAAATAGCAGACAAAATAGTAGAAGCAGGAATAGAAACAGTAAAAGTACGTAGTGTGTTTGGCTGTAGAACAAAAAATGGAGTATGTTCAAAATGTTATGGTATGGGCTTAGCAAGTAGAGAAGAAGCAAACATAGGTGAAGCAGTAGGAATAATAGCTGCACAATCAATAGGAGAGCCAGGTACACAGCTTACAATGAGAACAATTCACTCTGGTGGTGTTGCTGGTGTTGCCGATATTACACAAGGTCTTCCAAGGGTTGAAGAGCTATTTGAAGCAAGGAAACCAAAGGGAGTTGCAATAATCTCTGAAATAGATGGAACAATTAGAATATCAGATGACAAAAAGAGAAAAGAAGTAATAGTAACATCAAAAGATGATAGCAAAACATATGTAATACCATTTGGTTCAAAACTAAAAATAAAAGATGGAGACGAAGTAAAAGCAGGTCAGCCATTAACGGAAGGATCAATAAATCCAAATGAACTATTAACAATAAAAGGACCAGATGGAGTTTATAACTACTTAGTACAAGAGGTACAAAAAGTATATAGAAACCAAGGTGTTGATATTAACGACAAACATATTGAAGTAATAGGTAGACAAATGCTTAAAAAAGTAAGAGTAGAAGACAATGGAGAAACACCAATGTTTGCAGGCTCATTAGTAGATATGTACGAATTCCAAGATATAAACGAAAAAGCAATAGAAGAAGGAAAACGTCCAGCTACTGGAAAAAGAGTACTACTAGGAATTACAAAAGCATCACTTGCAACAGACAGTTTCTTATCTGCAGCATCATTCCAAGAAACAACGAGAGTACTTACAGAAGCTGCAATAAAAGGTAAAGTAGATGAACTAATAGGTTTAAAAGAAAATGTTATTATAGGTAAGTTAATTCCAGCAGGAACAGGACTTGCAAAATATAAAAATACACAAATTAGCACAGAACAACAAAATGAACAAAATGGGACGGAGTAAATTGGGACAAAAATGTCCCAAAAGGGACAGACTAAAAATATAAAATGGTTCTTACAGTTCAAAATTTGAACGTAAGAACCTTTTTGTATTATTACACAATGTGAGCAAATTTACGAAAAAGTAAAGAAGTGTAAAAGTATGCGAATATTAAGACTTTCCAATTTTCTTATAATAGAAAACTTTGCAACAATTCCATTAATGATTTTTAAAAACAGATATAAGTTTATCAAAAAATCTTTGTAAAAAATTTTTTTTATAAACTATAGGTAAATTAGTATTCGAAGTAGTATTAACATTCTTTTTCTTTTCAAAAATTTTATAAACATCTTCTAACTGGTATCGAATTTTATTATGGTTTTGAATTTTAGAATCACTTATTGCAAATAATTTTTTCTCTTCATCAGAAGCCCAATAACTTCTGTAAATTAAAGCAATAATTGCTTCAGTCTCTTTTAGCAAACACTGTTTATCAATATCAATGTTAGTACTAATATTTGTTTTATAATTAGGGTTCATATTATCTTTTATAAAATTAATAAACTTAGTAGGGATTTTAGAAAGTAAATCAATATCAGTATTTTCTAAAATAATAAAAACTTCCCTAAATGAATTTCTATAAATATTATCTATCATAATCAAATTCTCCAATATCATTTGTTTTTGAAATCATTTCTTTAAACTGAGTATACATTGTACTAACTATATTTGAAGGAGTTCTCAGTGCTATTTGTCTAAATTGCTCTCTTTTAAATCTATTTTGAGAAAAACCTTTTCTATCATTTTTTTGAAATACTTCAGCATTTTTTACAGATTCCCATCTGTCTAAATATATTTTTCTATCTTCTGGGTTATCCATAATAAGAGATAAAAAGCTTTCAGCCTTTTCTCTTTCGCTTACATTTGTATTATAAAAAGTATTTAATCTTTCCTGATAAAGTTCAGGATGTTCAGTCATTTGAATAGAAGTATTTATTAAAGAAGCATACAAAAATACATTTTGTTTAATAACATTAAAATCAAGAGTTCCATTTGCCATTCTAAACTCAATAGTATTTTTCTTAGCATTTCCTATATTAGTTAAATTTAAACCAGAGTAACGTCTTTCATCTAATTTATATTTACTTGCAAGCATTCGTAATCTTCCAAACTTTTTGTAAGATAATTTTAAAGTACCATTTTCAATTTTTTGTAAAATTTTTTTACCAGTAGGTGCAGCCATTCCATTTCTCCAAGCAGCAGAAATAAAGTGAATACCGCTAAAATCTTTATTTATGGCAGATTTTCTTATAGGGTTGTCCTTATCATTACACATTTTATATAAAAGTTCTTCAGCTTCTGCATATAATCGTAAAAAATTTTTCATTTTGTTAGGATCTTTCGCTAAAACTTCAGCATCAAAATGTATGTGTAATCCACATTTGCTGTTAGCAACAACATTATCTCCTTTATTTCCAGGAAACTTTTTGATATGTTCACACATATCAAAAACACTTTCCCAATCTTGCTCAGTATCTTTTAATATGGGAGACACTAATTCTGCTCCGCCTTCTGAGACAAGCATTTCTTCACTTTTTGTAGCCATATGCCAGTTTTTACTTTTTATGTATTCAGCACTTTTACCAGAATATAAACTATCTTTCCCTTTGGTTTTTACATTAAATGCTTCCAATTCTATACCAAATTTAAAACCATCTGGCAATCCTAGTTTTTCAAAATCTTTTGTATATCTCATAATGAATTTATTCCTTTCTTGCTTCAGTCAAAAGTCATAATTTATGAAAAACATATTTCTTTCATAAAACTTACTTTCTTAAATTGCAAGTTTAGTATACTACAAATAAGTATTATTATCAATACTTATATAAATTTTGCTTACATCTGGATTATGGTAATTTAAGTTTCAGTATTTTTGAAATGCAAGTTTTAGGCTTAAAATATCTACTACACGAATATTAATATTTATTTTTGTCAAAGTTCTTTACTGGCTTCGCCAATCGCTCTGGGTCATGTCCACTGTGGGAGCTTCCCTGCGCAGAACTTTTTAAAAATAAATATTAATATTCTGTGTGAAGATTTAATAAATAGAGCCTAAAACTTGCATTTCAAAAAATACCGAAACTCAAATTATGGTAAACCTTGACAAAACAATGTAAAAATAGTAAAATAGGAAGAAGTTTAAAAACAAAAAGAGAAAAAAAGGAGAAATGTATGCCCAGAAATAGTAAAATAGTGTTTGAAAAATTAGTATCAAAAACAAAAATATATTTAATAATAATAGCAGTACTATTAGTAATATTATGTATATATGAAACAAACTTCATAACACCAGCAATACTAATATACATACTAATACTAATGTATGCATATTGGACAAACAACAAAAGGAAAGTAGAGCTTTCAGAGCACATAAAAGACTTAACACTAACAGTAGACACAGCAGCAAAAGGAACACTAATAAACTCACCATTTCCATTAGTCATAATAGAAACTGATGGAAACATAATATGGAAAAGTTCAAAATTCATACATGAATTTGCAAACATAGACATAAACAGTCACCTAAATAACATAATAAAAGAATTAAAACTAGAAATAGAAAACAGTAGTGAAGAAAACAAAAAAGAATTATCAGAGTTAATACAAAAGCAAGTAAAAATAGGAGAAAAAACATACAAAATATTAGGGGAGTTTGTAAAATCAAAAGACAAAGCAAAAGAAAAAAACAAAGAAAATGAATACATGGCAACACTATATTTCATAGACGAAACAAAAAATATAAACTTAGAAGAAGAGCATGAAAACTCAAAAATATGTATAGGAATAGTAATGATAGACAACTATGAAGAAATAATGCAAAGAATATCAGATGAAGCAAAGCCAGAAACAATAGCCAAAATAGAAAAAGCATTATACGATTGGGCTGGTCAATATAATGGTCTAATTATAAAATCAGATAGAGACACATTTGTATTAATAATAGAAAATCAATACTTAGAACTACTAGAAGAAAGTAAGTTTAGCATATTAGACAACATAAAAGAGATAGACATGCCAGGGAAATTACAATCAACATTAAGTATAGCAATATCAAATGAAGGGGACTCAAACTATGAAAAATACAAATCAGCACAAGCAACAATAGACATAGCATTGGGGCGTGGAGGAGACCAAGCAGTAATAAAGAAGAATGGAAAATATACATTCTTTGGAGGAAGAGCACAAGAAGTAGAAAAAAGAACGAAAGTAAAAGCAAGAATAGTATCAACAGCATTGCAAGAACTAATATTAGAAGCAGAAAATCTAATAGTAATGGGGCATACAAACATAGACATAGATGCAATGGGAGCATGTTTTGGAATATATAGAATTGCAAAAACATTAGAAAAACCAGCATATATAGTAAATAACATTTCAGGTCAAAGCTTAGAGAACTTCATACAATCGGCAAAAAATGAAGAAGAATATCAAACAGCATTAATATCAAAATCACAAGCAATGGAAATTGTAAACGAAAATACACTATTAGTAGTTGTAGATACACACAAAACAACATATGTAGATGTTCCAGAATTATTAGAAAAAACAAACAAAATAGTAATAATAGATCATCACAGAAGAAGTACAGACTTTATAGAAAATTCAATACTAACTTTACATGAAGTATATGCTTCATCAACAGCAGAACTTGTTACAGAATTAATACAATATTCAGAAAATGATATAAAACTAACAGAAATAGAAGCACAAAGTCTATATGCAGGAATAATGATGGATACAAAAAACTTTACATTTAAAACAGGAGTTAGAACATTTGAAGTAGCAGCATATTTACGTAGATGTGGTGTAGACATAATAAAGGTAAAAAAATGGTTCCAGAGCGACTTAGAAACTTATAACAAAATATCAGAAATAGTAGCAAAAGCAGAAATAGTAAATGACACAATAGGAATTTCTATATATGATGCAGAAGACGAAGACTCAAATGTAGTTTGTGCAAAAGCAGCAGATGAACTTTTAACAATTAGTAACATCACAGCATCATTTGTAATTGGAAAAATGCCAGAAAAAATATGTATAAGTGGACGTTCTATAGGAGATATAAATGTTCAAGTTATACTTGAAAAGCTTGGCGGTGGTGGTCACATAACATTAGCAGGTGCTCAAGTTGAAGGAATGAACATAGAAGAAGTAAAACAAGAATTAATAAATAGAATAAATGAATACTTTAGCGAAATAGATGGAATATAAATCAATACTTAGAGTCATGTTTACACAGCAAAAAAGAGTACAATTTGTTACAATTCATATTTTGAAATTAGAAACAAATAGGCAATATAATATTTATTTTGTCGAAGTTTTTTACTGGCTTCGCCAATCGCTCTGGGTCATGTCCACTGTGGGAGCTTCCCTGCGCAAAACTTCTAAAAATAAATATTATATTGCCTAGATAGATAATTAATATCTATGAATTGTAACAAATTGTATTCTTTTTTGCTCAAAAAATATCCTACTTGAATTTTATGTAAATATATGATAAAATATAATAGAAAGTGCAATATTTAATCTCTATAAACAGCAAAGGAGGGTTAAAAGTAACTATTAACCAAGCAAAATGATGTCAATTGACAGGAGGTAAAAATGAAGCAAAATAGAAAAAAAGAAAAAGCATTATTAATTTTTCAACTAATTCTTATTAGTACACTACTGGGTATCTGGCTTTATGAGATTTATAACGATATTACAGTTATTTGTATACTTTTAGGTTTAGCATTTGTTGCTGCAATAATTGCTATAGAGATAGGTATACCATTATTAAAAAATTGCTATACTGAACCAGAAAACGAGAACACAAGAGAAAGTAAAGAAGAGAGTATGCAATATGTAAAAGAATATATATCAGGTAAAGATTTTGTTGAAGTTATTCCAATTAAAGATGAACCAGAGAAAGAACATTTCCGTACAAAAGAATTAACAAAAAGATGTAAATTTTATGGAATGGAAATGAAAGATAAAAATATTCTAATTGTCATTCAATTCAATAAAGAAGAAGAAGGTGTGTTTTTCGAAAAAGTAAAGTCAGAAAACTTTAAATCCTGGTTTAGAGTAGTGTAGAGTAAAGTAAGTATTTTCTATGAGAGAGTGTAACAGTTTGTTATGCTCTCTTTCTCCATGAATTGTAATGAATTATTGTTACAATTCACAGCTCAATTTCTATTAAGGCAATATAATATTTATTTTAACGAAGTTTTGCGCAGGGAAGCTCCCAAAGTGGACATGACCCAGAGCGATTGGCGAAGCCAGTAAAAAACTTCGTTAAAATAAATATTATATTGCCTAAAATATATAGCTTAATAAAACATGAATTGTAACAAATTGTTACCATATTATCAAAACCAAACAATTTATGTGTTGAATTTAAGTAACATTTGTGATAATATAAATAAGCAGAAGGACAAGCATAAATATTTCAAAAAAGGAGAGATATAAATGAAAGTAATTTTATTAGATAACATAAAAGGAGTAGGAAAAAAAGATCAAATCATAAATGCAGCAGATGGATATGCTAAAAACTTTCTATTTCCAAAAAACTTAGCAATAGAAGCAAGTAAAGAAAACCTAGCAAAATTGCAAGCAAAGCAAAATGCAGTACAATTCAAGAAAAACATAGAAAAAGAGGAAGCAGAAAAAACAGCAGAGAAGTTAAAAACAATAGAACTTCAAATAAAAGTAAAAGCAGGAGAAAACGGAAAAATATTTGGAGGAGTAACAGCAAAAGAAATATCAGAAAACCTAAAAACACAATGCAATATAGAAGTAGACAAAAAGAAAATAATGTTAGAAGAAACAATAAAGAACTTAGGAACACAAAATGTAGAAATAAAATTATACGAAGGAGTAATAGGAACAGTAAAAGTAAAAACAATAAGTTAAACACTAAACTGTTATATAAAGGTTTATGGGTAACCTTTTAAAAACCTAAATATATGTACAAGGAATGTGTTTAAAATGGAAGTAGGAAAGGTCCCACCACACGATACAGAAGCAGAGCAAGCAGTTATAGGAAGTATGTTAACAGACAAAGATGCAATAATAGCAGCAATAGAAACACTAAAAGAAGAAGATTTTTATAGAGAAGATAACAGAGTAATATATAATGCAATATTAAACTTATATAACAAAGCAGAACCAGTAGATATAATTACACTAAAATCAGAACTTTCATCAATGGGAAAATTAGAAGCAATTGGTGGACTGGAATACTTAGCAGAATTACCAGACAAAGTTCCAACAACATCAAATGTAGAAAAATACATAAAAATAGTAGAAGAAAAATCAATATTAAGAAATTTACTAAGAACAGCAAATGAAATAATAAAATTAGGATATGACGAAACACAAGAAGTAGATGTAATAATGGAACAAGCAGAAAAGAAAATATTTAATACAATACAATCAAGAAATCAAAAAGGGTATTCATCAATAAAAGACATATTAGTAGACACATTTACACAACTAGAGCAATTATATAACCAAAAGCAGCACATAACAGGAGTGCCAACAGGTTTTGCAGATTTAGACTACAAAACAGCAGGGCTTCATAACTCAGACTTAATACTAGTTGCAGCAAGACCAGCTATGGGAAAATCTGCATTTGCCTTAAATATAGCGTCAAATGCAGCAACTAGGGGAAATACACCAGTAGCAATATTTAGCCTAGAAATGTCAAAAGAGCAAATGACAAACAGAATACTATGTAGTGAAGCAATGGTAGACAGCAACAAAGTAAGAACAGGTAAAATAGAAGTAGAAGACTGGAAAAAACTAGCAATGGCATCAGGTCAATTATCAGAATCACAAATATTTATAGATGACACACCAGGTATATCAATAATGGAAATAAGAGCAAAATGTAGGAAATTAAAACTAGAAAAAAATATAGGCTTAGTAGTAATAGACTATTTACAATTAGTACAAGGTTCAGGAAAAAGAGGGGCAAGTCGTGAGCAAGAAATTTCAGAAATAAGTCGTTCACTAAAAATTCTTGCAAAAGAAATACAAGTCCCAGTAATAGCATTGTCTCAATTATCAAGAGCACCAGAACAACGTCCAGACCATAGACCAATGTTATCAGACCTTCGTGAATCTGGAGCAATAGAGCAAGATGCCGACATAGTTATGTTCTTATATAGAGACGACTACTATAATCAAGACACAGACAAACCAAATGTAGCAGAAGTAATAATTGCAAAACATCGTGCAGGTTCAACAGGAACTGTAGAATTAAAGTGGTTTGGAAACTTTACAAAATTTGCTAATATAGAAAGGTACAGAGAGTGAACACTATTATAGGTTGTTTTGTTCATTTTTTACATATCAGCACTCATTCTTGCTTTACTACTTAGTTATATCCTTTTGTGTTATTAATATTTATTTTTAGAAGTTTTTTACTGGCTTCGTGGGTAGCTCTGGGTCATGTCCACTTTGGGAGCTTCCCTGCGCAAAACTTCTAAAAATAAATATTAATAACACAAAACATATATTATAGTATCTCTAAATAGTAAAGCAAGAATGAGTGCTGATATGTAAAAAAAGGAACAAAATTGTTAAGTTGCGGTGTTTGCTTTTGTCAAGGGAGGAGTACATATGTTAGAAGAGAAAGTAGAAAATGCAATAAAAAAGTATGAACTAATAAAAAGTGGAGATAATATAGTTATTGGTGTATCTGGTGGACCAGATTCAATGGCATTATTAAATATATTAATAAAAATAAAAAATAAAGACCAAAAAATAGGAATAGTAGTAGCACATATAAATCATATGATAAGAGAGGCAGCGCAGGAAGAAACGAAATATGTAGAGAGTTTTTGCAAAAATCATAACATACAATGTTTTACAAAAATGGAAAATGTAATAGAAATAGCAAAAACAGAAAAAATAGGAACAGAAGAGGCAGGAAGAAAAATAAGATACAAATTTTTTGAGGAAGTATTAGAAAAAACAAACTCAAACAAAATAGCAACAGCACATACAGCCAATGACAGGGCAGAAACTGTATTAATGAATATAATGAGAGGAAGTGGAACTTCTGGACTAAAAGCAATAGAAGAAAAAAGAGGAGATAAATATATAAGACCTTTAATAGACTGCACTAGACAAGAAATAGAGGAATATTGTATAAAAGAGAAAATAGAGCCAAAATATGATGAAAGTAACAAAGAAAACATATATACAAGAAATAAAGTAAGAAACTTATTAATACCATATATAGAAAAAGAATTTAATCCAAACATAGTAGAAACTTTAAACAGATTATCAAAACTTGCAACAATAGAAAACAAGTATTTAGAAAAAGAAACAGAAAAGGCATATAGAGAAATTTTCTTAGGGAAACAGGAATTAGATGGAAAAAAAGAAGTAATATTAGACCTGAAAAAATTTAATAATTTAGAATTAGTAATAAAAAATAGAGTAATACTATATACTATAAATAAGGTCATAGGAAATGCCCAAAACATAGAGAGAATACATATAGAAGACATTATAAAACTATGTTCAAACAATATAGGAAATAAATTTTTAACACCAAACAAAAACATTAAAATCTTAGTAAACAAGCAAAAAATTTTTTTTAAAAAATTAATATAGGCAAAACAAGTATTTCCGTAATAGAAATGTTGATATAAAGGCATTTGAAAGAAAAAAACTTACAATAAACACTTGCAAAAGAAGAAGAAATATGCTATATTTCAATAATAGGAAAAAAGGCATAGAAAATGTCTAAAATCGGATTAAATAAATGCGAAGATATAATAAACAAAAATAGAAAGGCAAAAGGATATAAAAAACAATATGCCAAAAGTAAGAGAAGATGAAGGATATCTAAGCAAAAATATACAATCCGGCAAGAGGAGGAATAAAATTGAAAAGCGGAATAAAAACATTAGCAATGTGGCTTATTATATTACTAATATTCATCGTAGTAGTTACATCAATAGTAAACAACAAAGACAATGAATTAGCATATTCAGATTTAGTAGCAAAAATACAATCAGAAGATGTAAAAGAAATAAAAATATCAGCAGATGGAAAAACAGCAGAAGTATCACTAAAAAACGAAAATATAGTAAAAAGAGCCAACATACCAAGTGTAAATCATTTATTAGACTCACTAAACAGTTCAATGACAGATCCAAGTAGATCAAACATAAAAGTAATAGAAGAGTCAGAATCAATATTTGTCATGATATTAAGTCTATTAACACCATTTGGAATATTAATAATATTCTTAATATTCTGGTTCTTTATAATGAATGGAAATCAAGCTGGTGGAAACAAAACGATGTCATTTGGAAAAAGCAAAGCAAAAATGATATCACCACAAGACAAAGCAAAGGTAACATTTAAAGATGTAGCTGGAGTAGACGAAGAAAAAGAAGAATTAGAAGAAATAGTAGAATTCTTAAAAAATCCAAGAAAATTCACAGAAATGGGTGCAAGAATACCAAAAGGAGTGCTATTAGTAGGAAATCCAGGAACAGGAAAAACTTTATTAGCAAAAGCAGTAGCAGGAGAAGCGGGAGTACCATTTTTTATAATAAGTGGTTCAGACTTTGTAGAAATGTTTGTTGGTGTAGGAGCATCACGTGTTAGAGACTTATTTGAAGAGGCAAAGAAAAAAGCACCATGTATCATATTCATAGATGAAATAGACGCAGTTGGGCGTCAAAGAGGAGCTGGGCTAGGTGGAGGACATGACGAAAGAGAGCAAACACTAAACCAATTATTAGTAGAGATGGATGGTTTTGCAGAAAATGAAGGAGTTATTGTGTTAGCAGCTACAAACAGACCAGACATACTAGACAAAGCACTATTAAGACCAGGAAGGTTTGACAGACAAATAGTAGTATCAAGTCCAGATGTAAAAGCAAGAGAGCAAATATTAGAAGTACATGCAAGAAGGAAACGTTTAGCAAATGATGTAGACTTAAAAGTAATAGCAAAAAACACATCAGGTTTTGCAGGGGCAGACCTAGAAAATGTATTAAATGAAGCAGCACTATTAGCAGCCAGAAGAAATATACCACAAATAGGAATGAGAGAAATAGAAGATGCTATGGTAAAAGTAACAATGGGACCTGAAAAAAGAACAAGAGTAAGAAGCGAAAAAGAAAACAAACTAGTAGCATACCATGAAGCAGGTCATGCAGTAGTTAGCAGGTTTTTACCAACCCAAGATCCAGTACATCAAATATCAATAGTGCCAAGAGGTATGGCTGGAGGGTATACAATGTATAGACCAACAGAAGACAAAAACTTTATGTCAAAATCAGAAATGGAAGAAAACATAGTATCACTATTAGGTGGTAGAGTTGCAGAAAAACTTATATTAGATGATGTTTCAACAGGTGCAAGCAATGATATAGAAAGAGCTACCAAAATAGCTAGGAATATGGTTACAAAATATGGTATGAGTGAAAGAGTTGGAACTATAATGCTAGGTTCAGGTCAAGAAGAAGTATTTTTAGGTAGAGACTTTGCACAAGCAAAAGAATACTCAGAAGAAACAGCAGCAATTATAGATGAAGAAGTTAAGAGAATTGTAGATACAGCATTTAATACAGCAGCAGAAATACTAAAAGCTCATATAGATAAACTACACAGTGTAGCAGGAGTTCTTTTAGAGAAAGAAAAAATAGATGGAGAAGAATTTGAAGAAATATTTTCAAAATAAATATAACATGCAATATAAAATGGTAGCATTAGTAACAGGAGCCTCTTCTGGAATAGGAAGAGACATGGCAAGGTACCTAAATAAACTAGGATATAACCTTATTATAACAGCAAGAGATGAGCAGAAACTAAAAGAGCTAAAAGAAGAATTAGAAATAAAAAAAGAAAAGAATCAATATAATAACACAAGTATAGACATATTTATTGCAGACTTAAGAAAAGAGCAAGAATGTATTGAACTATATAAACATGTAAAAGAAAAATACAAAAATATAGATATACTAATAAATAATGCAGGCTTTGGGGCATTTGGTTCATTTCTAGAAACAGATTTAGAAACTGAATTAAATATGATAGATGTAAATATAAAAGCAGTGCATATCTTAACAAAATTATTCATACAAGACATGGTAAGAGAAAATAAAGGCACAATATTAAATGTATCGTCAGTTGCTGGTTTTATGCCAGGACCTTTAATGGCAACATATTATGGAACAAAAAATTATGTTTTTAGGTTATCTGAGGCATTAAGAGAAGAACTAAGAAAAAAGAAATCTAATGTAAAAATATCTGTATTATGCCCAGGTCCAGTAAAAACCAATTTTAATAAAGTAGCTAAAGTTAAATTTAACTTACATGAAGCATCTAGCCAATATGTTGCAAAATATGCAATAGATAAGCTACTAAAGCATAAATTTTTAATTATCCCAAAATTCTCAATAAAAATGGCTAGATTTTTTAGCAAAATAACTCCAGATAATATTCTGGCAAAAGTATGTTATCATATGCAAGAAAAAAAACGATAAAAAATTATAAAATAGTAAAAAACTGGTATTTTATTTATACCAGTTTTTTATACAATAGGAAAGTCATACTGACTTTTCCTATTGTATAAAAAGCTTCGCTAAACGTTCCACACAAAATTACTAAAGCAATTTTGGCGGCGAACAAAGACGAGGCATGAAAAGTAATCTAATGCACAACCTGTGGAATACAATGTTCAATTCACAGCAGAAATTGCAAATTATATAGGAAGTGGAAAAGTAACAATAGTAGACACACTACCATACAAAATAGATGAAGCAAAATCAAATTTAAATGGTGGAAAATACAACAGCAAAACACAAACAATCACTTGGGAACAAGAATTACCAGATATAGACACAGACAAAGCGGGAGAAAGTTACAAAGTAAACATAACAAAACAAATAACAGTAGTATATACAAACCTAGATGCAGAAATGCAAGAAATAATAAACAATGTAAAAGGAAAAGTAGAACTATACGAAACAGAGCAAAAAGAAATAGAAGACTATATATTCGTAAAACACTCAAACAACACAGAAGGAAAAATAAAAGAACAAACACAAGAAGTAATCTACTACTACACAACAACAAATACAAGAGTAACAGTAGAATACATAGATGAAGAAGGAAACAAACTAACAGAAGATATTGTAACAGAAGGAAAAGTAGGAGAAGAATACACATCAGAAGAAAAAGAATTTGAAGATTACGAATTAATAGAAGTGCCAGAAAACAAAGAAGGAACAATGACAAAAGACGAAATAACAGTAATCTACTATTACGAAAAAGTTCCAAGTGGAATAGTCACAGTAAAATATGTAGACATAGACACAAACGAAGAAATAACCTATATAGAGACAAAAGAAGATGGAACAACAGAAGAAAAAACATACAGATATGAAATTACAGGAAATGCAGGAGACAAATACAAAACAGAGTCAAAAGACATACCATATTACAAATTAGTAAAAGCTCCAGCAAATGCAGTAGGAGAGCTAACAGAAAATGGAGATACAGTAATCTACTACTATCAAAAGAAAACATTCAACATTGCAGTAGAAAAAGAACTACAAAGAGTAGTATTAAACGGACAAGAAAAACACATAACAAACAAAAAAGCAATGAAAGTAGAAATAGTAGCTAAGGCAATAAAACAAGCACAACTAGAAATCACATATGCAATAAAAGTAAGAAACACAGGAGAAATAGAAGGAACAGCCAAAGTAGTAGAAAACATCCCATCAGGCTATGAAGTAGTAACAAATACATCAAGCACACAAAATGCAGGAAACACACAAGATACATCAAATACACAACAAGATGAAAATAGTTGGACACAAATGCCAAATGGAACATTACAAACAACAGTAAACCTAAAAGCAGGAGAAGAA
>CANRSN010000014.1 GCA_947642455.1 uncultured Clostridiaceae bacterium | reverse complement strand
CGAGAAAAACAAGAAACCAATATGTATGGGTGCCAGTACCAGATGCAAGCAAAATGTATGGAACAGATGCCAAAGGGAAGAAATGGGGAAAGCTGTATAGTTTTAGTGAAACAGGAGGAGATGAAATAACAGGAACAAGCCCATACAATTGGAGTGAAAGCAATGGAGTAATGACTATAAAAAATGCAAGTGATTCCAGAGAGCCAGATGTATTAAGAAATTATGACAAAGATTCACAGTTAAAGACATTAGGGCTAGGAGTAAAGACAATGAATGAATTTAATATGGAAATAAACAGAGAATTTGCAAGAGCGATAAAAAGTATAGAAAAATATGGAGGGTATTATATAGGAAGGTATGAAACAGGAGGACTAAATGGAACAGCGAAAATAGTAAAAGGAGAAACAAATATAGCAAGTCAAACATGGTATACAATGTATAAAAAATGTAAAGAATTAGCAGGAGAAAATAGAAATGTAGAAACAGGAATGATTTGGGGATGTGAGCAAGATAGAGTATTAATGTGGTTAATAGAGAGTGGAAATAAGACAAAAGAGCAGGTGTGTAAAGATTCAGTAGAGTGGGGAAATTATAGTAATAATGCAGTAGAGTATGTAACAAGTAGTGGAAGTGTAGCAACAGCAAGTGGAAGTACAAGGATCCCAGCAGGAGCAAGTGAGCAAACGAAAGCGAATAATATCTATGATTTAGCGGGGAACGTCTGGGACTGGGGTATGGAGGCTTACTCCACCTACGGCAGGAGGTGTCGTGGGGGCTATTGCGACGTCACTAGTACCAACTACCCAGCGTGTTATCGTGGCTACGGCTTTCCGGCCAGCCACGGCGACTACCTAGGCTGTCGTGCCACACTTTATATAAGGTAGCCCTGACCGAAGGGAGGGGAATGAGGGAGCCTCAAAGGCTCCCATAAATTTTCTCTAAAACTAATATTATGTAAATTACAAATTATAAAAGAATGAAATGTTAAAATATAGCTATGTAAATTCAAAAACTAAAATTTATATCATACCATGTTATCATTTAGACTTCTTTTTTGGTATAGGTGTTACCTTCTCTATTTCACATACAATCATTTTGCAAAAATCAGAATTATCAATATCTAAGGCAAAATGTTCCTTAGCCCCTTTATATGGGAAACCTATTTTAGCATCTTTCATAAAAGATTGGATACAATCCAACTTTTTTACAAAAGGGATATTATCACAAACAATAATAACAGGTTTATCATTCAAATACACCGTGAATTCGCCAAACATCTTCTTATAGCGAATTTCTCCAATACCATTTATTTGTTCACAAACATAATTGATATACTTATTTAAATAATCATACTAATTAAGAAAGCAATATATTCTACATAGGTGCAACATATTGCATACATTATTGCAATATGTTGCACCTAGTTGAAAGATTTAAATTAAATATTTACATGCTAATAAAAAATTGGATATTAATTCTGAATTTCTTCAAAACGGTATTTTTGAGTAGCGTTAGGATATTTTTCGTGATCCACTTCAGATAGAAACATATCTAATGGTCTAGCATAGATTCCATCTTTATGGTTAGTATTACCATTGTTATCCATACAATAGTAAACTACTAATTGTTCTCTAGTTTCACTATGTGCTGCCACAGTAATTACAAAGGCTCTGCCTCCTTTAAAATGTCTCCACATAGTAAAGGGTTTTACAATTTTTTCTTGCATACAATGTCCTCCTTAAATTTAAATATGAACAATAATGTACTATTGCTTAAAACATTATATCACAAAATAGAGAAAATGCAACAATTTAATTCGGTACTCTTTTTGATGGTTTCAACATTTCAAAAAATGCCAAAACTTAAATAAAAAACAGATTTACATAGTAAGAGTTCCGTTAGGAGTTTCTTTTATTACTAAAATATCCTCTTCTTTTCCATTTTCAGCATTTATATATACTAGGAACTCAGTATCATCCACTTTACCCTTAAATTCCCAACAAAAAATTTCAGTTTGAAATTCAGTAGGAATAATAGCTAAACCTTCACTTTGAATTTCCAAATTTTTATTTATAGTTGTTTTTGCCTGTTCTTTTGAAATCTTTACTTCTGGGAGAGTTCTTTCTTGATGTGAATTCAAATAACCTGTAGTTTCAATTCCAAGAACTTCTGCATTATCCAAAGCGATTTTCAATTTAATCAAATCAGGGTACATTATAACCTGTGTACTTTCGCCATTTTGAGTATTCACAATAGTTGGGGCATATGCGTAGTTTATAGTAATTACACCCTCATTTTTTAAATAATAAGTTTCCTTCATTTCTGGAAAATTTCTATCCTTCAAAAAATTCTTTCCTATTTCTACAGCTCTATCTTCACTTACAGTCTGAGCTTCCACTTGTCTATTATAATTCATAAAAACAACATGACCACCTTTTTTAGTAACAGATATAGTAAGAGAATTTCCCTTTTCAGTTTCCCTGTTTAATATCACACCAAAATCGTAACTTGGCATATCTGTATTTTCAGATAATCCTTGTGAATTTATTTCTTTTATCTTATCTTGACCAATAAACTCTATTGCCTTTTGTTTAGCTTGTTCTTCTTCAATATCATCTCCAGTAAGCCCCTTTTTCTCTGCACTTGTCAAATGTTCTGAAAAAGCGCCATCATATATCAAACCTGCATACTCATGGAAATTTTCTTCCAAGCTACTAAAACTGTCTTGAGATAAGTTACTTACTTCTGTTGCAAACACATTACTTCCTTTACTAGATAACTCCCCCCAATTAATCCTTCCATCATTTATATCTGCAGATAATTGATTTAAAGTATTTTCTAATTCTACACTATAATTGTGTAATTGTTTCAAATTATCCAATTCTTCTTGAGTTAATGCTTCATTATAAATGTTCTTTCTTGATAGTGAATAACTGTAATCACTTACTTGATTCAAAAACTTTGACGTATTTGCTAATTCTTGTGAACCAATAGGTAATCTTGCTAAATAACTTTGTGCCAAATTTGCTTCTCTCCATACATGAGTTAATGTTTCAGCTCCATGTTCTGGGGTACTTGAAATTAGTGACTTTGCCAAATATGTTTCCACATTTTCCACATAATCTACCAACTCTACAAAAGCCATATTATAAGTATTTTCAGATACTTGTCTAAAATCTCTTTCTCTTTTATAGATATATAATCCTACTGCTATCAATACAGCCACCAACACAACTACCAATGTTAGCATGTGCCTATCTTTTAATCTATTTTTCCAATCATATACCTTTTCTCTAATAGTTCCCATATCTATCATCCTTGCATAATATATTTAGGTTTTTTAAAAGGGATTTACCTATAAACCCTATCATTTATACTAAAAAAGTATAACAAAAACTTTAAAAAGCATTTTTGCAAAATACACAAGAGTTTAACAAAAAACTCTACCAACAAAAAAATTATTTACAAAATCTATGTTTTCCAATAGTTTTTATCAACGGTCTTGACCAAATCCATTTATTTGTTGCTGTAGCTGGATTAAAGTAATAAATTGCTCCATTTGTTGGATCCCAGCCATTCATTGCATCTTGTGCAGCCTTTAAAACAGTAGAGCCTTCTTTTATAGGTACATTTATTTGTCCATCTGCTACAGCGGTAAAGGCTCCAGACTGATATATTACTCCTGCTATTGTATTTGGAAATTGAGAGCTTTTTACCCTATTTAAAATTACAGCCCCTACGGCAACTTGACCTTCATATGGTTCACCTCTTGCTTCACCATTTATAGCTCTAGCCATTAGTTGTAGGTCAGTTGAAGAAGCATTACTTGATGCATAATTTTGTTCTTCTGGTAACATTACATATATCATAAGTACAACAGTAAATAACATTATTATTGCTAACACAGTTCTTTTCAATTTTAATCACAATCCTTTCTCTTTTTAGAATTCTTTGTGCAAATACAAAATTCCTTTGTTTAAAAACTATTATAAGCCTGTTTTAATAACAATTCACAGCCAAATTTCTATTTAGGTAATATAATATTTTAGAAATTTTCACAGGGAAGTTCTTGCAGTAGACATGGATCAGAGCTACCTACAAAGTCAGTAAAAACTTTATTAAAACAAATATTATCTAAAATATATAATTTTACAAACAGTGAATCGTACCTGTTTTATACTATTTTTCCTTTTTTTATAAAATTTATTCGATTTTTTTATTTTTTTATGTTATAATGTGAAAAAAATATAGAGGGATGAAGGTTGAAAAATTCATAATCAAAATTTTCAACCGATTTATGCCTTAAGAAAGAATGTGATTAATAATGAAGAAGGTTTTAATATTTTATGCAACATATGGTGGTGGGCACTTAGCTGCAGCAAAATCCATAAAACAATACATAGATGAAAATTTTCCAGAAATACAAACAGAAATGGTAGACTGTGTTAAATATGTAAACAAAGCTTTAAATAGTGTTACAACTGCAGCATATAGAGAAATGGCAAAAAAAGCCCCTTGGGCTTGGAAAAAAGTATATTACAACTCTCAAAAGGGAACACTTGCTAAAGTTAGTAATACATCAAATAAATTAATGGCATCTAAAATTTATAAACTATTTAAAAATTTTCAACCAGACTTAGTAATATCTACACATCCTTTCGGTTCACAAATGACAAGCTATTTAAAAAAGAAGGAAAAAGTATCATGCAAACTTGCCACAATTATGACAGACTTTGCTCCACATGAACAATGGCTTGTTGGGGACGAATATATTGACTTTTACTTTGTTTCTAATGAAATAATGAAACAAAAAATGGTAGATTCAAAAATAGATGAAAATAAAATTTTTGTTACAGGAATACCAATATCTAAACGATTCCTTCAAAAATATTCACATGAAGAAACCTTAAAAAACTTCAAATTATTACCGAACAAAAAAACAATTCTCTTCTTTGGTGGAGGTGAATTTGGACTTGGCAAAGAGAAAACCGTTCAGATATTGCGAAGTTTAGCTTGTTCTACTTATGACATTCAAGTAATTGCCATTGCTGGCAAGAATCAGAAAATGAAGGAAGAATTTGAAAAAGTCGTAAAAGAATTCAATAAAGAAAATAGTATAAAAGTACTTGCATTTACAGATAAAGTACCAGAACTTATGTCTATTTCAGATTTAGTTATTACAAAACCAGGACGGTCTTACCACCAGTGAGAGCCTAGCGTCACATCTACCAATAGTTATCATAAACCCTATCCCAGGTCAAGAAGAAGAAAACGCAGAGTTTTTAGAAAATTCTGGTGTTGCAGTTTGGCTAAAAAAGGATTCTTCTCCTGAAGAAGTTTTTAATGATATTTTAGGAAATGATACAAAACTTCTATCCATGAAATCCAAAGCCACCAAACTTGCAAAACAATTCTCTACTAGAGACATCTGTAAAACTTTACTGGGTTAATAAAGACCAACTACAAAAGGTCAAGTATTTATTGAAAGGAATGAAAATTATTATGAATAGTAAACAACGTGCATACTTACGTAGTATAGCAAATACAATAGAACCAATATTTCAGATTGGCAAAGGAGGAATATCAGAAAACTTAATTTCTCAACTCTCAGATGCCTTAGAAGCTAGAGAATTAATAAAAATATCTGTTTTAGAAACAGCTCCAGACAATGCTAAGTCGTTAGCAGAATGTATAGCTACTAAAACTAACTCTTCTGTTGTACAAGTTATTGGAAGCAAAATTACATTATATAGACCAAGAAAAAAAGACTCCAAAATAGTATTACCATAACAAACAAAGGGGAACGACTCTAAGGTTGCTGAGAAAGTAATATTTTTTCAGTAGCCTCATGGTTCTTTTTATATACTAGGAAAGTATAACAATTTGTTATACTTTCTAAGTCATATAAAAGCTTCGCCAAACGTTCCACACAAAATTGCTAAAGCAATTTTGGTGGGCGAACAAAGACGAGGCATGAAAAATAATCTAAAAGGTGTAAATATTTTAATCATGCCTATTTTGTTCTTTCGATAAAAAACACGTATACCAAAAGAGCCATTCCTCCTGTTGTTTACACTAGTCCTGTTTTTGCATTATATTTTTTACCCAAATTTCTTGACCATCATCTGCCTTTATTCTTATATTTGGAAATACTACAGGCATTATCTTATTAAAAAATAGATTATCATTCTCATTATTATTGCTATTGTTGTTATCATCATATTCCGTGTTAGTATTATTTTCTAGTTGTTGGTCATTTTGTTGTCCAATATCTTGTTGTTCAAAGTTAGTTATTTCACCTTCTGGTTTAGCTGTTATACCATCAATAAAATCTTGAGAATTTATTGTTTCTGGGTTTTGAGTTTCTTCTATTTGTATTTGTTCATATTTTTCTTTAGCTATTTGAGTATATGTTGAAATTGCTATTAGAGTAATAATAGCATCTAGTATAAAAAATATTATTAAACCAACCTCTATTTTTTTACCTATATTTGGTTTAATTTTATTTATGAAATAGTCTAAAGCAGGTTTTATATAATCTATTAAAATTATTGATAATACGCCCCAAAATGCAGAATATATTAAACTAATTCTTCCATTTATATTTAGACTTAAATAAGAGTAATCCCAAAATCTAGTTCCATATATTGCTTCTAAACCATAACTTAATGCATATTCCACAATAGCACCAAGAATTGTACCTAATAAAAACAATTTTATTGGTTTTTTATGAAATCGATTTAATGCTTCTATAATAACAATTGCACCTATACCATATACAGGGCAAAATGGACCAATTAACAGACCTTTTCTACTTTCAATTAAACCATTGCAAGTTATAAAACAATACACAGTTTCAATAATTAAACCAACTATACTAAATATTGTGAAATACCATACTAATTTTGTAATTCTTTCTTTGTTATTTGACTGCATTTTTTCCTCCTTATAAATATTATATTACCTAAAATATATAATTTTACAAACTATGAAATGTAAATTTTTGTTACACAACCTATAAAAGTTAATTCATCTGCAAACTTTATATGTATATATTTTAAAGTGTGAACAGTAACACTTTTTTACATAAATTTGATATAATTTTTTCAAATTTTATTGACTTTTAATTAATATCGTGTTATTATTGTTATGCTTGAAACAGTTCATATGGTTCAGTAGCTCAGCTGGATAGAGCAACGGATTTCTAATCCGTGGGTCGGGGGTTCGAATCCCTCCTGGATCACCATATTTCGCTTGGTATCTTATTTATACGGTACTAGGCGATTTTTTATTTGCTGAAATTTGACTTACCTTATAATCTCTATTCCATTGATACAACTACTATAACAAATTTCTCTTTATTTTTCAATATTTTTGGGGCAAAAGATAAAAAATTAAAATAGGTTATTATAAATTAAAATGAGTTAATTGAATTTATTTTGTTTCCATTTTTGGGGAAATTTTGGGGAAATTCTGGGGAATTTTTTTGTACTTTTTTAGTATCTTTGTAGCATTTAAACTATTTAATTTTGTTAATTAGGGGCGTTTATGCCTCTTTTTTTATATTCATATATAGGAGGTAACTAATGAATGAAGAAAACAAAATTAACTATTACGCAATTATACCAGCTACAGTTAGATATTCTAAAGAATTAAAAGCAAATGAAAAATTGTTATATGGTGAAATAACAGCATTATCTAATAAAAACGGTTATTGTTATGCTCAAAATAGATATTTTGCAAATTTATATGGAGTTAGTGTTGAAACAGTTAGTAGATGGCTTTCTCATTTACAACAATTAGGATTTATTCAATTAGAAGTAAAAAGAAATGAGAAGAAAGAAGTTATTGCAAGGTATATTTACATTATAGATGTACCCTCCCTTCAAAAAAATCAATACCCCTCCCCACAAAAAAATCAAGAGGGTATTGACGAAAAAGTCAAAGATAATAATATAAAATATAATAGAGATGACTTATTTAATTTAATTATAAATAATAGCTTTAAAATTTCAGAAACATTTTATGAAGTATTAGAAAATTTTGAATTAATCTATACTGATGAAATGCTAGTATTTATGAAACAAGATAAAATTGAAATGCTAAAAAATATTATTTATATATTATATGAACTGTATAATAGCAATTTTAAATCAGTACTTTCAAAATTAAATAGAGAATCACTAATAAATTTATATACACTTTCTTTAGAACATAACCCTAATGATTTTCTTAATTATTACAAAAGAGCACTAATCAATAAATATACTAATAATAGTATTCAAAAGAGGTGAACTATATGTTAAATGAATATATGGATGACTTTGGAACTATGTTATCTTCCATCTTATTTACAAGTTTTAAGATGATTATAATATTATTTACAATTTTATTAATATTATCTTTAATTGCTCTTGCAATAGGATGTTTGATAAAATCACAAAAGATAAAATCAAAATTTTTAATTATTACACCTAGTTTATTAATTATCACTTTTTTTACATTAGTTCTTCCATACTTCTTTGTGTATATTAAAAATATGATGTAATTTATAGTGTTTATCCTTAAAAATGCTTAAAATTTAAAAGAAATGGAGTGATAAATATGAATTTATCTAAAAAGAAAAGGAATTTTCTTACAAAATTATCTACAATAGGCACAATGATTACTTTTTTGGCTATCAAAAGTAATGTTTGTTTTGCTACTGGAATTGGCACAGCTGAAGTTCAAACTGCCACTGATAATATCAAAAGAGTAATTGTTAGTATTGCTATGCCTTTACGGTGGAGTATTAATTTTTGCTAGCATTGTCGTTGCTGCAATAAAGATGATTGCAAATTCAAATAATCCTCAAAAAAGGTCTGAATCAATAGGCTCTCTTGCTTGGATTTGTGGAGGTGGTGTTATTTTAGGTGCATCACTTATTATTGCAGGTATTATTATCAATGTTGCTACTAATAATACTGGAAGTCTATTAGGAAGTTAAGGAGGTACATTATGAAAGTCTTTAAAGTTCCCTTTGACACAAAAAGGGAAGAAAAAATATTCGGAGGTTATTTAAGTTTAAGACAAGTATTATATTTAATGCTTTCTACTACAGGTTTAATCTTGTTTATTACACAATTACCTATAGCATTAAAGATATTATTTGTTGTCCTATTCTCTAGTTTTTTCCTCTTATGCGCATTTTTTAAAATTAATGAGCAGAACTTTGATAAGTTCTTTTTTTATGCCGTAAAATATCTATGTCGTAAAAAAAGATATGTATATGAGAGGTGTTGTAAATGATAATAATGCTAATATTTTTAATATTAAGTGTCATTCTGATAGTAGGAACAGCCATTTACTTACATAATAAGAAAAACACTAATAATTATATAAAACAAGTTTCTACTAATGAAGTAATAAATAAGCACAAAAGAAAAAAGAAAAAACAATTAGCTGATATTTTTAATATCAAAATTATAGACAATATTATTTGTTTAAATAACAGATACTCTATTATACTTAAATTAGGAAGTATCGACTATAATATGCTATCTGATAGTGAACAAGAAGCAATAGAAAATATTTTGATTCAAGTTTCTCTTGGTATAGACTTTCCTATTCAATTCTTTAGTACTACTGAATTTATAGATACAAATAATATAATTTCTTTAATTAATAAGAATACAACTCAAAATGTAAATATACAGAATTATCAAAAATATTTGATTAAATACCTAGAAAATTTAATGGAAAATAAATCTATTTCCATTATTAAAAACTATGCAATAATTTCCTATGATGGAACATATGAAAATGCCATAGAAGAACTAAATAGAAAATCTATGTCTTTTAAAGTAAATCTCTTAAGAGCTAAAATTGTATGTGACATATTAAATGAAAGTGAATTGTACAATTTAATTTATAGGGAATTAAATAAAAATTCTACTTTAAATATTAGTTTACTAAAGGAAGGAGTGAAAAAATTATATGTTGAAAAAAAGCAAAAAACAAAAGAAAAAAGAAATTGATATTTTTAATAATATTCCTCAAATTACAGACTTACTTCTTCCAGAATCATTACAGGAAAGTAAAGATTACATCTGTTTAGGTTATAATAAGTATTCCAGAGTTTTTGTAATGACTATATATCCAGAACAAACTTGGATTGGTTGGCTAGATGACTTATTTAATATTGGAAATATAAATATATCCATAAAAATTGAACCGTCTGTAAATGGTACTGTTATTAATCAATTAACAAAAAAACTAGTTCAAAATCAGTCTGAATATGCTACATATTCAAAACAAGGAAATATATTACATTTGCCTGAATTAGAAAAACAAATAAGTGATTTAGAGGATTTGCGAATGCTTATACAAACTAATCAAGATAAATTATTTTATGCAACTATTTTTATTACTCTTAATGCTGAAAATTTGCAAGAATTAAATGAAGGTACAAAGATATTAGAAAGTGAATTAAGTAAAAAAACTGCATTAATACGTACTTTAACTTTTAGACAATTAGAAGGATTGAAAACAATGTTGCCACTTGGAAATACACCTATACCTAATTATGAGCGTAATATGGTTGCTGGTCGGAGTTGCTACATTAATACCTATTTCTACCCCTAACTTATCACATGATAGTGGTATTTTTATCGGAAGAAATATGTATACAAATGCACCTGTTTATATAGATACTTTTATTGGTCCACCTTCTTTACCAAACCCACATGTTTTTATTTGTGGTACTTCTGGAGGTGGTAAAAGTGTTGCATTAAAGACACTAACTGCAAGAAATATTGCAACAACAGGTTGTGGAGCTTGTTTTATAGATGTAGAACGGAGAATATACTAATCTAACTAAAACTTTAGGTGGAAAAGTAATTAAAATAATGCAAGGAGAAAGCACTGGAATAAATCCATTTGAACTCGAACCTGATATTAAAGGAAATAAGCCATTTTTAAACATATTAGATAAAGTTGCTGAAATAAGAGCCTTAATTGCAACAATTTGTAGGAACTATATGGGAAGGACTTTAAATGGAACTGAAATTACTGAAATAGAGGTTATTGTAAATCAATTATATGCTGAAAGACGGAATTACAACAGATGTCAATTCTCTTTTTGAAAGAAATGGTGGAAAACTTAATAATGGTAAGTATACAATAGGAAAAATACCTAAAAAAATGCCTACTTTAAGTGATTTTCAAAGGAAATTAAAGGAAAGGAAGAATTGCAATGAACTTGCTGAATTATTAGTACCTTTTCTTCGTGGAAACTCTTTAGGTATTTTTGACTGTGAAAGTACTATTACTTCTAGTGCTGATATTATTAATTTTGATATGAGTGAGATAAAAGATGAGTTTACAAAACTATATGCTTCATTTGTTATTTTAACTTGGATTTGGCAAAAGTTTGCGTTGAAAAATAAAGAAAAGAAAAAAATTATAGTTTGTGATGAAGCTTGGCTATTTCTAAAATATAAAGAATCTGCTGAATTTTTGGTAAATGTTGCTCGTCGTGGTCGTAAGCATAATATTCCACTATTTATTGGTAGCCAGTTCATTTATGAATTTCTTAATTGTGAAGAACGGAAAAACGATTATAAATATATGTTCAACTAGATATTTATTTAAGCAAAGTCCTCGGAAGTGTTGATGATGTTGTGGAATTCTTTAATCTTTCTGATGGAACAAAGAACTTTTTAACGACTGCCAATCCCGGTGAATGTGTAATAAGTCTTAATAATAGTGTTACTGCTATAAAATTTGTAATTACAGATTATGAAAAAGGATTCGTTTTTACTTAATATATAGTACTTCCTGTAAAATATATGCCTTTTAGATAGGAGGAGATTATTTGAAAAAAATATTGAAAAGTTTTGTAATTGCTATAGCAATTCTTTTTTTATTGTCGTCTACTTGTTTTGGTGCTACTGATTTAAAAAATCAGATAGACAAAGAAGATGGTTCACTTTTTGAAAAGATTATTGCAGGTTGTATACGGTGGAATTGCACAAACTGTGCTCGATTTTACTACTTCTAAAGAAGTAAATGTTGGATTTAAAGATTATGATGCTTTAATATTTAACAATAATTCATCAAATGACAGTTTATCCCCATTTACACAAGATTTATGGAACAAGACAATGTATTGGTATAGAATTTTTGCGATTATTTCTGGTAGTTTGATACTTATTGCTGTTTTCATACTATCTTACAAAATGATAATAGGAGGTATGAATACTGCAAGAAAAAATGAAGCAAAAGAAAGTCTAATGAGATTATGTTTTGGTGGTATGGCCATTGCACTCGCCCCTTTCTTTATTAGATTTTTACTATTCCTTAATAATAGTTTGGTACATTTGTTACTTACTTCATCTCGTGGTTCATTAGATGGCCTTCTTGGAAATAGTATGCTAACCTCTATAAAAACTGGAAATGCCATAACAACAGCTCTAGTTATAGCAATGTTTATTTATCTTTTTGTAAAGTTAAATATTAAATTTATTGTAAGACAATTTACAATTATTATTTTTACTATATTTACACCTGTAGCTTGCGGCTTATGGATTATTAATAAAAATGTAACTGCAATATCTATATGGGCTGGTCAAATAATAATGAATATTTTTATGCAATTTATATATTGCTTTTTATTTTTGATTTATTTAGCTTTCTTGCCATCTGGTGGAGGTTGGGCAGTATCTCTTATATGGGCTATGATGATTTTACCTCTTGCTGATGCACTTCAAAATTGTTTACAAAACTTAACAAGTAGAATAGCTGGTGTAGATAATGAACAAATGACAGGTCGTGTTATGGGTATGGGTGCGATGTTAGGTTTTGGAATGAATGCTATTAAAGAACAATTTAATACACCATCTTCTAATATAAAAAATGGAAATAATAATGATTCTTCAGGAGGTTTTAAAGGATTTGTTAATAGAGTAAAATCAGTTGTTAATCCTGGTATGAATTTAAGTGCTGAAAAAGATTACAATGGCAACATTAATCCTATTAGAGATGTTTTACCTAGAGAAAAGAAAACAAATACTCCTACTGAAAATAGAAATAATTCAAAATCAACTATTAGTAAAGTTGCCAAAACTGGTGTAAATGCAACAAAAAATTATCTGGAATTAGGTGCAAGAATGGTTGAAGGAGATTTTAATAACACTACATATAAAAATAAACAGAATAACAAAAGAAATAACTTGCAGAATGTTAAATTTGTTGGAGATAATAAATTAGGAGATATAGATAAATATGAAGAATAAAACTAATATTGTTAAAAAAAAGATAAAAAAAATTGCTTTTAAGATAATAAAGCCTTTCCTTCCATTTATTTTAATCATAGGGCTTCTTTTTTTTGCCATTTGTAGCATCATAGATGCTATATTTATTCAAGAAGTACAAACAGATAATGCATCAATGCCAGAAGCACAACTGGAAATAAAAAATAAATGTATTGAAAAATCTGAATATTTGAATACTTGTCACAATTTTAAAGATGATGAATCCACAAATTATTTATTAGATGTGGATAGTAGAGAAAATGACAAAGAAGTTCAATGGTCGCATTTATATGCAATAATGGCTTTTCATAATATGACCAATAATAAGCCTATAAATGAAAGTTTATTAAATGAAGTCTCTAAAAGCTTTGAAAGTACTTTTAGGTATGAAAAAAACGTTATAAAAATTGAAACTATTACTAAAGATGACGAACGGAAATGATGTAAAAAATACTAAAGAAGAAACACAATATTTACTGGTAGAAAGTGACAGTATTATAGGGCATTATAAGTATAATTATAAAGAAGTTACTAGTAAAGAAGGAAATATTACAACAATAAAAAAAGTATTTGTAAACGAGGAATTAATAGGAGAAAAGTACGAAAGACTAAAAAAATATTTAAAAAATCAATTACATATACGAAAAGATGATATTGATACAGATACACAAATTATAATTCAAGCAAGTAACGGTTATTATAATGGCAAAGAAAATACAGCTTGGCTACAAGAAAAGGCATCTTCAAATACAATAATAACAGATGGAAAAAGTCTTGTTCCTACTGATATGTTTATATGGCCTATACCTGGATACACAAAAATAACTTCGCATTTTGGTATGAGAACTCATCCTATAACAGGTGCTTACAAATTACATAGTGGTACTGATGTTGGAGCTCCAATAGGTGCTAATTTTGTTGCAATGGCAGATGGCATAGTAATAAAGGCTTGCTATTCTAATTCTTATGGAAATATGGTTATGATTGACCATCGGAAATGGAATTATAACATTATATGCACATGGTTCTGAAATATTAGTAAAAACAAATCAAGTAGTAGAACAAGGTCAAGCTGTTTTAAAAGTTGGCTCAACAGGATATTCAACTGGACCACATGCACATTTTGAAGTACGAATAAATGGTAACTTTGCTAACCCAGAAGATTATTTTGAAGGAGGTTATTGAATAATGATATTGATATTTACTGGCAATGAGCAGTTAGATATAGAGTTAAATAATAGAATCGAAAATAGCAGAATTGTATATTACCCAGATTACATATTAGATGAAAAAGAAGCTACACTACTAATTGCTACTATTCAGCCTAATAAATATAATTTCAAAGATTTTATGTTTAAAGTTAGAAATAAAAATATAAGAGTTATCTTAATTTTAGAAAATGAAAAAGTAAAAGAATTAAATGATGCGATTATTTTAGGAATTTATGATATTATCTTTGACCCTTTTACTTTAGAAAGTGTAATAGGCAAAATTGAATGTCCAAGTCAATTTTCAGATGTTTCAAAATATATATTGCCTATACTTAATTTATAGGAGGTGTTTATATGTCTAAAAAGATTAAGATTTTATTATTAATATTTTTTCTTATTATTATATTTATTTCTAGCTTTATTGTTACTTGTTGTTTTCTGAATAACTATAATGCAGAACAACTAATACATACTGTTTCATATGAGATACCAGAAGAAAACATACAAGAAAGAATAGAAAATATTAATGATATATCAGACTTGTCCTTAAATATAGACGGATATGATGTTGTTGGAACTATTAAAATAAATAAGATTAATTTTGAGGGTTTAGTCTATGAGGGTACAAGTTTAGATGTATTAAGGAAAGGAGTTGGTCATTTTACAAGTTCTTCTATTGCTAATCGGTAATATCTGTTTAGCAGCACACAACACAAGTAATTTTTGGAAAAATTTACATACTCTAAAGGATAAAGACATTATATCTTATACAAATGTACTAGGAACTCACGATTATAGTGTCTTTAGTATTAAGCAAATTGATGAAACTGATTTAAGCTGTTTACAAAACACTAAAGATAATATTTTAACATTAATAACTTGTGTAAAAAATGTACCTAGTAAAAGGCTATGTGTACAAGCAATACAAATAAATTAAAAAAAAATTTAAAAACTTTTTCGTTCAACCTATACTTTTTTAAAAAAAGTTTGTATTATACTTATGAGGTGATGAGAAATGAATAATAAGAAAAAAATTATATTTATTGTATTTTCTATTATTTTTATTGTAATTTTAAGTATTTCTATAATTCTAATTCCTTCTAAAGAATCAATTAATGATGATTTAGTAGATGTAGAAATAGCAGAAAACAACGATTCTTTAAATGTTATAGAAAATACTACTAGCGAAATATCTAATACTATTATTAAAGATATTTCAGCAGAAAATCTTGTAAGTGATGCACAGGTTGAAAACACTTTAATACAGGAGGCAGATACACAGGTTATAGACAATAGTACTCCTACTCCACCATCTACTCCTACAAGTACTAATGACAAAAAAAGTTCTTCTAGTAACTCTAGTACAACAAAAAATACTAATGCAAAAACTACTTCTACTACTACACCAGTGAATACAGCATCAGTTAAGGAAGAAACAAAAAATACTAGCCAAGAAGTTCCTACTGTCTCAAAACAAACTACAACTACAGAAAGTACTCCTAAAAAGGAGACTCCTGTTGTAACTACACCTAAAGAAGAATCACACCCAGAACTTGCTCATACATCATATAGAAAAGTAAATACAAGTATTGTTCCAGAAATTATAAGTATTTTAAATTCTGAAATTGCTAAACAACAAGATTTAGTTGATTTTGGTTCTACAGCATTAAAGGGAAATAAAACAGATGCTTATAGTAAAACAACTCCATTTACTTATCTATATGTAAATGATATTACAAAGGGAAAAGTAGCAGGTAATTATACTACTTTCACACAGAGAGTAAAAAATAATATTGGTGCATTCGGAAAATATTATGTGTATGCTGAAGATGAATATGTTTATGATGGCAAAGGATTAAATCCTATGTGGTCTCAAACACTAGTATGGATTTATATTACATTTTAATATTATTTATATAAAGCCTTTTATAGGCTTTTTTATTATGTTTTTAAGGAGGATTATATAATGAAAAAAACAAGAAAATTTTTATCAATAATGTTATTGATATGTATATTATTTAGTAGTGTACAACCTATTTTTGCAAAATCAATTTCACAAAGTGAAAAAATAAATTTAGTATTTGACCATGACTGTTTATCTATGCTAAAGATTAAAGGAAAAGATTTATTGAAAGGTGTAGCATATGTATGCTATGTAGATCCTGACACAGGAATAAAATACCCAGCATTTTGTGTAGAGCCATCCAAAGACGGTATTGGTACTGGTGCTGGTACTTCTTATGATGTTACTGTCAGTCAATTAAATAACCCCATTTTATGGAGGATGCTATACAAAGGTTATGTTGGTACAACTTATACAGAATGGGGATTAGAAACAGATGATGACTTATATTTTGCAACTAAAACAGCTGTACATTGTTTTGCAGATGGTACTACTCCTACTGGAAAATATGAAGTACCAACTCGTGTTGGCTGGGGTGAAAATATAGCTCTTGCTGATTTACAACGTAGAGGTGCGAAAGTTTTACAAGTTGCACAGGCTATATATGATTATGCTTATTCAAGCTCTGATAATTATATTAAGGCTACTGTAACTGCGACAAAATCTGGAGATTTAGTTGAGCAAACTATAAACGGTACAAAATATGTGGTTCAGAATTATTCTGTAACAGCCAATAAAGATTTACTTTCTTATGAAGTCTCTATATTAGGCTTTCCAGAGGGTACAGTAATATTAAATTCTGATAATGTTCCCAATACAATAATGAATAATTCAATTGTTAAAATTGCTATACCTACAGCACAAATAGTAAATGATTTTACAGGATATATAAATATAACAAATGCTAAAGTAAAATCATTTCCAATTTTCTATGGAAATTCTGGAAATGATGAAACTCAAAATTATGTTTTTACTGACCCAAGTGAAGTAACATCAGCAAGAGCAACATTAAATGTAGATTCTCATAAATCTACTTTAAGAATAATAAAAAAAGATGATGAACAGATTCCTGTTGTAGGAGCTACCTTCAACTTAAGATATGAAGATGGAACAAATATAGGAAACTATACAACTGATGGAAACGGAGTTATATCTGTTAGTAGATTAAGACAAGGAAATGTCATTGTTAAAGAGGTTGATGTTCCATCAAAATACATATTAGATACAACAGACAAATATATTCGTTTAGAGTATAATTCTACAGCTAATTTGGATGCTACAAACTACTTAAAAAGAGGAAATCTTAAAGTAATAAAAATTGATAAAGATAATCATGAAATAAGAGTACCTGGAGTAGAATTTAAACTTTTAAATGAACAGAAAAGAGAAATTGGAACGTATGTAACAGATAAAAACGGAGAAATACATATAGAAGGACTAAAAATTGGAACATATTACTTAAGAGAAACAAAAGAAAATGCAATATACTATCCTCTAAAAGAAGATATTACAGTGATAATAAATCACAATGAAACAACTACAAGAAATATTGAAAACGAAAAATTGAAAGGACAAATTAAAGTTATTAAAGTTGATTCAGAATTTCACGAAATTAGAATTGCAAATGTAGAATTTCAAATAGTAAATTCAAAAGGTGAAGTTGTAGAAACAATAAAAACTAGCTCAAATGGAGAAGCTACAACAAGTCGTTTACCTATTGGAGAATATACAATTAGAGAAGTTGCAACTGGAGACAATTACATTTTAAATGCACAAAATAAACATGTAACTATAAAGAAAGACACTGTTACAGAAGAAACTATTGAAAATACCCACAAAAAAGGAAATGTAAAAGTCTATAAAGTTGATAAAGATAATAATAAAATAGTTCTAGGAAATGTTGAATTTGATTTATATAGTGAAGAATTTAAAAAAGTTATTGGAACATACTTTACAGATGTAAACGGAGAAATACATATAGATAATTTAAGAATTGGAGATTACAAATTAATTGAAAAGTCTACAAACAAATGGTATAACCTTTCAGAAGATACAGAAATAGAAATCAAATGGGATACTACAATAAATGAAACTATTGAAAATGAACTAAAGAAAGGACAAATTAAAGTTATTAAAGTAGATGAAGATGACAACGAAATAAGAATACCAAATGTTACTTTCCAAGTACTTGATGAAAACGAAAAATGTTTAGAAACTATAAAAACAAATGAAAACGGAGAAGCTTATACTTCTAAATACTCTGTAAGAGATTTTGAAAAACTATATTTAAAAGAGATTGAAACAAATGAAAATTATGTACTTTCAGATAAAATAACAGAAGTAGCTCTTGAAGCTAATCAGATAAAGGATATAACTATTACTAACAAAGTTAAGACTGGAAAAGTGAGAGTTATTAAGGTTGATAAAGACAATAACAAAATAGTAATTCCAAAAGTTACCTTTGAAGTTATTGATAATAAAACAAATGAAGTTGTAGATACAATTACAACTAATGAAAAAGGTATTGCAACTACAAAAAATTTAAAAGTAACTTCTAACTATACTATTAAAGAAACTAAAACTGACAAAAAGTATAAGTTAAATACTGATGGAGTTATAACAGATGTAGAATATGATATAACTAAAAATATAACTATTACTAATGAGAAAAAGAAAGGTAAAATTAAAATTATTAAAGTTGATAAAGACAATAATGAGATAAAATTAGAAGGAGTTGTTTTTGAAGTATTAGATTCTAAAAAGAATGTAATAGAAGAATTAACAACAGATAAAAATGGTGAGGTTATTTCTTCTGATTTACCTTGTATAGATGAACAATATTATATTAGGGAGAAAGAAACTTTAGATACTTATGTTCTTAATGATGAAGTAAAAAGTATCGTTTTAGAAGAAGATAAAATAAAAGATATTACATTTGAAAATGAATTAATTAAGGGAACTTTAGAAATAACAAAAATAGATGCTAAAAATAAAGATATAAAACTAAAAGATGCTGTTTTTGAAGTATTTAATGAAAATGATGAATTAGTAGACACTTTAAAAACAGATGAAAATGGAAAAGCAACAAGTAAATTACTAAAAAAAGGTACTTACTACATAAAAGAAACAAATTCAGGTTCTGTTTATTATTTATTAAATACAGATACTTTTAAATTTGAAATAGTTAATCATAATGAGATAGTACCTGTAACTATTAAAAATGAACCAACAGATACCAAAGTAACAGTTGATAAAGAAGGAGATATTGAAACAAGACCAGATGAAATCGTACATTATACATTTTCTAATATAGCCAATGAGTCTAATACTTATTTAGACAAATTTAAGTGGTATGATTATATTCCAACTGATGCAGTTCGTTTAGAAAATATAAATACTGGTATTTGGAATCAAGATTTAACTTATAATGTATATTACAAAACTAATAAATCAGAAGATTATATTGTATTTAAAGGAAATTTAAGTACTCAAGAAAATTACTTATTAGACTTTACAACATTAGAATTTTCTGAAGATGAGTATATTACAGAAACTTGTTTTGATTTTGGAAAAGTAGATATAGGATTTAGAGAAAGCACATCTCCTACTATGGAATGTAGGACTTTAGAAACTGTAGAAAATAACTCTACTTTTACTAACTATACAAAAACTGTAGGTAATTACTATGGAATAGAAACTGAAGCTCATAGCAAGTGGACTACTATTGTACATATTCCAGAGAAACCTGAACCTGTTTTACCACGAACAGGAAAATAATTTTGATAGATACTCCCTTATAAATTGCCCTTCAAAATAAATTTATAGGAGGATTTTTTTTTTATGGAAATTACAGATATTAAAATATTTAAAACTAGAAAGCAAGGACCTGTTTTAGGTTATGCTAATGTCATTTTTGACCAAAAATTTATTATAAGAGGAATTACTTTGCTAGAAACTGAAAAGAGAGGTAGATTTATTTCAATGCCTGCAAGATTATTAAGAAATACGGGAGAAATGAAATCTTATAGAGATATTTGTCATCCAATTAGTAGAGATATTCATGATGATTTAACAAATGCCATTTTTAGTACTTATGATGATTTTCTAGCAAATGAAGAACAATAAAAGTATTTTCTTTTAAGTATGCCCTTCAAATATTTTAAAGAAAGGACTTTTTTTATGATTATAAATCAAAATTTAAGAAAAGATTTATTAGATTTAAGTAACAATATAAATGTAATTGCTACTAACAACAATTTAACTGATTTACAACTAGAAAATTTTTTACATATACTTGAAAAGACAAGATATTTATTACTATCAGAAATTAAAGCATATAACAATAATGTACAATTTGAATATGAAAAGATTAAAACTATTGATACAGATTACAAAATAGAATTTAATAATGATGTTTTAAAAATTTATATTCCAGAAATTATGCCATCTTATAAAAATATAAAGACACATACCCATAAACGAATATTATTTAATCTTGCAGAGATTACAAAGCCTTTTTCTGGGTTATTTAATGATGAAGTTTTTATATACATTAAGTTATTTGATAAAATACTAGGTTGGGATGTAGATAATAAATATATTAAGCCCATTGCAGATTCATTAATTTTATCTAATGTTATAAAAGATGATAATATGACTAAAATGAGTTACTGTGTAAAAGGTGAATATTCTGAAATTCCTCACACAGAAGTTTATATATTTGATAGTAAAAATATTAATAACTTTTTAGAAAAGTACATTACATAAAAGTATGGAATTTTATTTAAAAAAATTTTTACTAAAATGCCATAGGTGAAGTTTTTAGCAAATTCAGTAGTATCAATATGTTAAAGACTTCTATTCCCTATTTTAATGAGTGGAGGTAGGTAGACGATTGCGTGAGCTATCGAATATCCTACCAATGAACAATTTATTGTTTAATTGGGAGGTGATTTATTTTGAACTATTTTCCGAATAGTGATGAGGAAATATCTTTAATAAAATTCATTGCTAGATTTCAATATTTGAATGTTGCTGATACTCATTATTTCTTTTCTTCCAAGAAATATTATAGAAATAGAGTTAGTAGTTTAATTTCTAAAAGATTTCTTAAAAAAGTTAAGTTGAATTTGATTTTAGACGAATTAGGTATTGAATACGCTAAACTTTTTAACTATGAATATACTCCAAGAAATAGAAATAAGAAATATGTATCACGACTTTTAACTATTAGTAATTTAGGTGCTTTTTATCATAATTGCAATACTGTACAATTTACACCATCTTTCTCCATGAAAGATAAAGAAATGTTTACTATAACTGCTAGAAGATTTATTCGGAGTTTTAGATATTAACGGTATCTCCTATTTGACCTATTATATATCTAAAGAACATCCTCACAAATATTTAACATCTGTCATTTATGATATTCAAAAAGAAAAGAAATATAAAAATATTATTGTATTTGTAGATGATATAAAAAGAATTAATATAAATAATTTTTCATTTGGTCTTAATCATGTTCTAATACTAGAAGATAGTATATTTAATAGAGAAAAGTTGAAATATATGAATAGTATAAATTGGAGTGAGATACTAAAAGATACATATTATCATAAAAATATATCTTTATCTGAATATAATTTTTGTGATTACACTGACCACAAAAACAAATATATTTCTGTATTTTATTATTTTGATACAGAAAAAATTACTAGAATAAAGAACTTTTTAAGAGAAAATATAAATAAAAGTGCTGATATAGTTTGTAGTATTGAATTAAAAGAACTTATAAAAGTGGAACTTCCTGATGCTAATTACAATATAGTTAATTTGAAAAAATATATTAATAAGGAGCGAAATATATATGATTAAGAAAATATGGTTATACATATTTTTATTTTTTTGTCTTATTTTAAATATCATTATAGATGTTAATATACAAAACTATTTTAATATATTAAATTTATGTTTTAATGTTAATATTGTTTTTGATAGTAATTTATATATTGTTATTTGCTCCATAATTGCCCTTATTTCAATTTTAATAATACTAGATGTATTACTTGTTGTTTTTAAAAAAGAAAAGCAAAATAGTGGCATTAATTTCAAATCTGATGATGGCACTCATGGAACAGCAAATTGGATGTCTTATGAGAGTATGAAACAAGTTTTAGGATTTAATGATACTCCTGGCATAATTCTTGGAAAATACAATGATAATGTAGTAAAATTGCCCTTTAAGAGCTATTTTAATAAAAATATTTGTGTATTTGGTAGTTCTCGGAAGTATGAAAACAATAGGCTTTTTACTAACAAATTTATTGGAGCTTTCAAAATATAAAAAATCTATTATCGTTACTGATCCAAAACGGTGAAATTTATAGAATAACATCTGAATACTTTAAAAGTATTGGTTATACTGTAAAAGTATTAAATTTAAAAGATATGCGACATTCTGATAGGTGGAATCCTTTAGGAGAAAATGAAAATATAACTGATGTTCAAACAAGTGCTGATGTTATTATTTCAAATACACAAAAACATGATAATAGTGGAGATACATTCTGGCCACGTGCTGAAGAAAATCTACTGAAAGCTTTTGAATTTTACTTTTTGCAAAATTTATCAGACAAGAATACTCTAACAAATGTATATAAATACATAGCAAATGGAGATATTGCAGAAATAGACAGAATCTTTAAAAGATTACCATTGGAAAGTCCTGCTCGTATGTCATACAATATATTTGCAAGTGGAAGTGACACAATAAAGGCATCTGTAATAACTGGGTTGGGTACAAGACTACAAATGTTTCAAAATGAAGATTTACAACGATTAACTTCTGAATCTGATATAGATTTAACTTTACTTGGTAAAAAGTCTTGTATTTACTATATAATAACAAGTGATATGGATTCTTCATTTGATTTCATTGCATCTTTATTTTATACTTTCTTATTTATAAAATTAGTAAGGTATGCTGATTCAAGACCTGATGGGAAATGTGAAAATGAAGTATTTTGCTTTTTAGACGAATTCGCAAATATTCGGACAAATACCCGATTTTAATAAAAAGATTAGTACAGTTAGAAGTCGTGGAATTGCTTTAATACCTATTTTGCAAAATGTTGGTCAATTTAAGAATCGTTATCCTAATGATATATGGGAAGAAATTATAGGGAATTGCGATACAAGAATTGGTATGGGAATTACAGACGATTTAACTGCAAAGTATTTTTGCTCTCTTATAGGCATTTCAACTGTAGAAAGTACCTCTATAAAAAAGTCAAATTCCATAGAAGGAGATATTGAAGAATATGGACAAAAAAATATATCAACTTTAAAAAGGAACTTATTAAATCCAGATGAAATATTAAGGCTACCATCAATGAAACTATTGGTAAACCTTCGTGGAAATCAACCATTGCTTTTAGATAAAATAATCTACAAACAACACCCTCTTTTTGAAAAACTGAAAGATAACCCTATTAGTGAGTATAACCCTAGATGGGTAAAAAACATTAATACACAAACTATTGTAAAAAAAGTTACATCTCCAGAACCTGAAAAGAAAAAGGAAAAATTAGGGTGGCATAATTTTTAATAGTATGCTATAATCAAAAACATAAAATAGCATTTATATGAAAGGAATTATTGATATGTTTTTTAATAAAAGGAATTCTAAAAAAAATAATAAAACTTCTAAAATAAATTTTCCAACAGAAGAAGAATGGATACAGATACATAAGCGTTTTGATAATGTTGAATCTGCTAATAAAATCGTAAATGATTTTTTGTGGACCGATTACTATGGTGATATGGAATTGTTAAGTGATTCAATAATTGAACATCAAATTGGTATAAAAGTTTTCACAGATAAGGTTAAAACAAAAAGAAAAGAATATAAATTCGATGATTATAACCTTGCTCCATTAAATATAGAAGGAACAAAAGAATTTGCATTTTGGCTTGCAGATTTTTTACCAAAAGGAACAATTTTTCATATTCATTCATTAAAAAGAATAAGTGGATATAATACAAATACATATTATTATGAAACTCCTGGAGGACATTTAGGAGTAGGAGGTTTGCAAGATACTACTCATTCTCATATTATTGGTTATCAAATTTATGTGGCAGATCCAAGTTGGGCTCCAAAAAATAATACTCTTAAAGAATGGTAGATGAAATGAACCCTGATTAGTATACTATAATAAAACTTTTGAAATAATAGAATTTATTAACTTTGAAAAATATAAAGAAAAGCATTTACCTTAAATGGTAGGTGCTTTTTTGTAGGAGGTGAAAATGTGAATGAACTAGCAATAAAAGAACTAATGAGAAGTAAAGAAGAAAACAGAATATTAACAAGTAAAATATCAGGAATAGAAGATGAATACTATAAATATAAAAATGAAAATATACCTTGTGCAATAATCTGGTATGAAGGTATAAAAATACTTATACCTAGCACACATCTTGGAATATCAAAAATAAATAAATCAATAATCCGAGGAATGTTAGGAGCTGAAATAGACTTTATTATCATAGAAATTGATGTCAATTCTAATATAGCAATAGCAAGTAGAAAAGATGCTATGGAATTAAGAGCAATAATAGAATTACCAAAGCTAAAGGTTAATGATACTGTAAGAGTAAGAATATTGTCTGTTGGTGTTAAACATATTATTGTAGAACTATATGGAAAAGAAGTCATTATAAAAGCTGATAATCTGCAACATACTTATATCTTGAACTGCAAGGATTTATATTCTACAGGGGAATATTTAAAAGTGAGAATTAAGAATATTGATATTAAAAATAATATTTTTGAATTAAGTTCTAAAGAATTTACTGAAAACCCATATAAGAATATCCGAAAGTATATAACTGAAAATGGAGAATATACTGGCAAAGTAATTGCTTTTCCTAAAAGTAATAGTGGAATTATAGTTCAGTTAGAAGTAAGTAATATTACCTGTTTAGTGAGAGTTCCTGCACGATTTAATAACTTTCCACATTATTTAGACAATGTTTTAGTAAGAATTACAGAAATTAAAGAACATAAAAAAATGATTTATGGATATTTAATGAGAATTATTTAGAAAGTCCTTTAGAGACTTATTTTTTTGTTTTTAAGGAGGTGCTATATGGTAGATAAACTAAAAGTAATTAATTTTTTACAAGATTTCGGTTGTGCTAGACTGGATCAACTACAAAAACTATATAATGCAGAAGATGATAATTTTAAGAATATATTATCTGGAAATATAGTAAGTAAAAAAGGAGAGATTTTTGTTCATAATACTAAAAAAATTAATGAAAAAATGCTTATTGCATTAGATATTTTAATTAAGTATAAAGGTAGATTTGTGAAGTTTTACCAAGGTTATGAACCAATCTTTATAACTTTTTTAAGTAAGGACAATTTGTTATATCATATAATTGTTGCAGATGAAGAAAATGAAAAAGGTATTGTTAAACTTATAAATTCATCTCAATCATTTCCTAAAGCTGACAGATTAATCTTTGCTTTTCCAGATGAAAGTGAATTGATGAATATAAACTGTGAAACACCTTTTATATATACTACTTATCCAGAACTTGAAGTTATAAATACTGAATAAAATACTTGATTTTATTACACTTTTATGGTATTTTTATAATGATTAATGAATTCATATTTATATTATTTACTAAATATTAGCAGGTACAATATTAAATATACCTGCTTTTATACTTAATTTATTTTCTTCTTTTTGTATTTATTATTCTTTTCGTTATTTTGATACTCTATGAATCTATTTTTAAATTCTTCCTTTGTTTCACACTTCCTTATTAGTTCCTTTAAGACTTTTTTTGCTTTTTTGTATTGTCTAATACCTATTTTTTTATCTCTGTATTTTTTGTAATATTTATTATATTGACTCCTATAATACTTCATCTTTTCTATATCTTCTGTTGTTTTTATATTTTCTTCTCTTTCAATTTTATTCTTTTTTATTATATGTATATCTTCACCATCTATATCTATAAATTTTTGTAAAGCATTATGTAGTGTTAATTCTGTGCATGTATTTTCTATCTTCTCACCTTTTACACAAAAAACTATATTATATATTTTCAATAATATTACCTCCACTTTCTATTACTATCATAAAATTCACATATAATATATCATAAAATCAATAAGAACAAAACTTACCAAACATAAAAAAATAAAAATAGTCTATTATATAATAAATTGAAAATAAACTATTTTTTATATTTTTTATTATAAATCTTTTAATATTGCTATTATTTTGTATAATGCTTCAATTTTATCACTTGGAAGTTCATTTATTTTTTCTGAAATTTTAATTTTTTCCTTTATTTCTGGATTAGTTATAAAATCTTTATATAATATATTAGGTGTAATTCCTAAAAAATTCATTAAATCTATATCTGTCTTTTTACTTGTTCCATTTTGTGCAGTTTCGATTAGAGAGATAGTTTTAGGAGACTTTAACAATTCATCTGACAATTTTTCTTGAGTTAGATTATTTTTTACTCTATACTCTTGGAAAATCATTCCAAATGTTTTATTTATTTGTTCGTTTGTAATCTCTTTCATTTCTACCTCCTTTTAGATATATTATATTTGAATTGTTTATAAATATACACCATGTATCAACTACATATACATGTTGTTTTGTTTTTCAAGTTTCATCTATTTGCTATTGAAAAATATATACTTGTGTGTTAATATCAACATTAATGTTTGTGTAGTGTTTAACTACTACTGCCGTTTTATAATCTTACATTTTGTTTGTAGTATCTAGTTATCAACTACATCATATAGAAAGGAGGAATCTGATTTTGTCAATCTTTAAATTAAAAAAAGTATTTTTTATACTAATATTTTCAATTATAAATTTTTTTACTGCGTTCTTTATTACAACTTCACTTGGATTAGAAAATACAATAATATTAAGAACCATGTCTTTATTATATGGTGATATTACATATGAAGTTGTCATATTTGTATTATTAGCTGTTATAGAATCTTCTATTTATCAGTTTAAGCAATGGTATTTTTGGTATAAATAACATTACTAATTTAAACTGCCAATTACTTTTATTAACCATTTTAAAATAATTTATCTTCTTTATTAGTATTGTGACTAGATATATAAAATAGCAATTCTCCATCGAATTGCTATTTTTGCATAATATATATTCTATTTATTTTCTAAAACATTTTCAATTTTTGATTTTAATGTATTATCTTCTATAACATAATATTGCAAATCTAAAAATTCTTTCAATATAGTCTTTTCTTCATTTGTTATATTTTTATTTTCTATTACATCTATAATTAATTCAAAGATCCTTTTTGTTGAAGGTTGATTATATAATTCATCTATATACATTTTATTTGCATTTTCAGTAAATTGTTTTAATAATTCCTCATATTCGTCTTTATAAAATCTTTTTATTATTTCATCCATTTTATTTCTTTCTTCTTTTGTTTCTTTTTCAATTACTTTTGACTTTTCTAATAATGTCTCATCTATACTTATTTTTTCATCTTCTGTATAGGTAGTAACTTGTGTTTCTTCACTTCTAACAGAATTTAACCAATTAGCTCTTTCTTCCTCTCTTTTTTGTCTTGTTTCTTCTTCTGTTAAAATTTTCTCTACAGGTATTATGAAGTTTGGAAATCCTGCTACGATTATTGGTATTGAAAATAAAAGTATTAAAACTATTATTAACAATATTATTAACTTTTTATTTTTCATAATTCATCCCTCCTATATTCTAAAAAATACTATATAATCGTTTCTTCCAGCATTTTTATATTCTTGACATATTAGAAGTAAATTTTTATTTTCTTGAGAATTAGAATGATATGTTAATGAAAAGCTACTTTTACCATTGTATGTATTCTTTCCTGTTACATACATTGTATGAGATGATTCTCCTAGAAAACCTAAGTTATTATCTGCAATCTGTATAACATCTCCAGGTGCAATCCCTGTTTGAAAAACAATATCTGGATTCTTTAAAATTTGTTCGATTGTATAAGATTTTGTTGTTGCTTTTTTTCTCCAATAATCTCCAAATTCTTTTGCACTTATCCATGGGCTTGTTCATGGCTGACATAATTCCCATGTATTATCTAATTCTGCTACTGTAGTAGGTTGGTATGTATTAAAGTTTTTTCTATATATTTTCCAGTCCCCATCATAATGTATGCCAGATGCAGATAAACATTGAGATGTAAAATTAGCACAATCTGCCGTTCTTCCATTAAATGTTGTTAGATTTGGATATGCTGGATTATAATTTTCATCATTAAATGTTGCATATCTTATACCTAATTCAACATCTTGATTTACAGGTTCTAATAGCCAAGCTTCATTATAATGTCCTTGATATGTATATTGGTCAATATTTCCTCCTTCTGCACAGGTTGGACCATTTAAAACTATAGCTTTATCAAAGTTACTACATTTAGTAAAGAATACAAATGTATCAAAATTAGTATCTGCTATTGAAAACCTCTGTGCATCTGAACCATTAGGAGTATATATTTGAACATTAGCATAATTTTCTCCTGAACCATTGCTAATATCTAATGCATATCTATATGTACCATCATTCCCTAGTGGAGTATATATTGAATAAGTCCCATCTCCAAATGAATGTAAATACCATTGTTGTGATTGTGTTCCATTAAACTTATACTGCCATACATTAGTACCATTTGCTGCCACTCCTCCTTGAACATCTAAATATAAACCTGTTAACATATTTTTTATGTAATATGTTCTTTCACTTATAACCGAAATATTAGGGTATACAGTTCCTCTAGTTGTTGGAGAATTACTCATTGATTGTATAGTCATATCTCCACTCAAAATCTCATTGTTAAAGTTTGAATCACTAGCTTTACTAAAATTTGTAACTGTCAATAAACTACATATAGTATTTAATATTATAAATACTTTTAATGCCTTATTAATTTTTCCTTTCATAAAAACACCTCTTCTTTCTTAATAAAATTAAATCTACCCTCCTTTTTTATTCTTTTTATAATATTACTTTTATATCACATATTACTTTAACATTTACAAAAAAATACAAAATGATACATTTAAAAATATTTTTACCTATCAATTTATACTATTTTGTTTATAATTGTTTTTATAATTGTTTTTATTTTAGGCTTCTTATCTGTACTTAAACAAAAGTACTTTTTTAACTTTTCAATTTCACATTCATAATACATTGATGTAGTTGCCCTATTTATGTTACATTTTACATTATGAACAGTTTCATTATAATATTTAGCAATTATTGGATATACATCTTTTTCTAAGTTGTCTAACTCATCAAATTTGTGCATTGCTAAAAACTCTATTGTTTTTATTAAATACTTCGTACCTTTATGAGAAAAATTATATCCTAAAAATAAGATTTCATTTATTACTTTTTTATTTATATTATCTTCTATTAATTTATCCTCTATAATGTTATTTATTTCGGTTATAATTGTTTTCATATCTGTAGATTTGTCAATGACTGTATGTATAATATTATTTTTCCTTAATTCTTGTATGTTCTCAATTTCACCTGATATAACTATACATGAGTCAATGTATTTCTCTTTATTTTGTAACTTTTCTAATACTTCTACTCCATCATATATCGGCATTTTTAAATCTAATAATATAATATCTATATTATTTTCCTCATTTAATATTTGCAAAGTTTCTCTTCCATCTTTTGTGATTCCACACACCCTTATGTTGTGATTTTTATCGTTTATATAATTCATTAAATGTAATGCATAATATATGTTATCATCCGCTATTAGTACATTTATCATTCTTTCATCAACTCCTACATAACTAAATATAATCCATCATAGAGTTTCTTTCTATATGTCAAAAATATATTCTTTTTTGTATCTTTTTGTATTTTTTTATGCTATTTTACTCATTTTTTGCTATAATAATTAATGTTTTTTAGCATTATTATAAGTTAGATACTTCTAACTTTATAATAATATAAGGGTATTAAGCATCAAGGAGGATAATATGAAAACTATCAAATTATGTACCTACAAAAAGGCAACAGTTTTTGTTCTTTCTATGCTTTTATGCGTATTAACTGTAATTCCTGCATTTGCCAATGAAACAAGTAAAACTAAGATTGGCATTTCTTCTGTTACAATAGCTGAAACTGAAGTGCAGCCTGATGTTTCTTCTGTTGTAACAAGTAATGAAGATGTTATTCAACCCAGAGGTTCTTTATCTGGGTATGGGCATCGGTGGATAGGTTCTACAACAGGTTCTCCCAATGGAGTTACTGATGGTTCCTACACCTTTACTGTAAATGGCTCGTGGAGTCCATGGGCAGGATTAACTGTTAAAGCCGAAGGTTTCAGTTCAGATGCTATTATCGTTGTCCATGTATTAAAGGATGGCAATTTTGTATGTGATGGTATTGACCTTTATGGCTCTAATCAAGAAAAAGCAAATATTGCACTTTGGAATGTGTCTCCTGGGGAATATACAGTAAATTATTCTGTAAAATCTTCCGTTGCTGGAACAATCCATACATGGATTTACTAATACTTTAGCTTTTCCTTATTGTAACTATAAACATAATTTTCAGCTTGATACCCTTTATATTGGCATAGGACTTATTTGGTCCTATGCTTTCTTTAGCAAATATTAAAATTTATCAATATTCTTATTTTATTTTTACTATTATTCATTATTAAAATATTAGTTATTTACAATTAATTCTACTTTTTGAGTTATGTCATCAAATTTTACATTCAAATACAGTCTCTTATTTAACTCTTTTTTACTTATTTCAAATACTACACTAACTCCATTACTATTATTAGTTACAATCTTTTTATTACAAAAATATTTATTATTTTCACCATCTGTTATATATAATTTATCATATATTTCTTGAAAAAATTCATTTAATTCTTCTGCTGAGCTTTCTCTTCCTTTCATTATAAGTTCATTTAATTCTTGCATTTGTATATTCATTGTTAAGCTTGTTTCTGTCAATTCTATTTTTTCTACATTAACACCTTGTATATTCTCTTTCAGTTTTAACTTTGTTGTTTCTCTTTCATAAAATTTTTCAGGTACATTTATTTCTAATATCCATTCTGCATCAGATATATTTATTTTTTCTATATTTATTTTAGTACCATTATTATTAAATATTTGATATCCTAATCCAAATATTCTTATATATATTTTCTTACTTTTAGGAAATCCAACATTAGATGTCATTTCACTAGTTGTTACCATATTATTATCTTGATATTTTATAACATTTGCTCCACTTTGAGTATTAGACAATGTTATTCCTTTATTCAATTTTAATTCTCTACATAATTTTTTTAAATATTGTCTATAATCTGGCATTGGCTCATATACACCATAAATATTATCATTCTCATCATATATTGCATATCCATATGTCATTGCATTACTATCAAAAATTAATTCCTTTTCAAAATCAAAATCTAATTTCATAAAAAAGTAATCATCTGTAATCATTAAAGAATCTAATTTTACTCCTATGCCATCCTGATATATATACTCCATGTCTATATTCTGTTCATATCCATCATCTACAGCTTCTTGTATTGTAGTATATCCATATTGTATCTTTCTATTAATAAATTGATTATATTCTATTTCCCATTTTATATGTGCATATATTGTAGAAACTGTTCCTATTGTTAGAATTACAGTCGTTAATATTGTTGCAACTTTTAATATTTTATTTTTCGTTACTCTTTTCTTATCTTTTAAAGCATTCTCTATTGAATAAGTAAAACTTTTAGGTACTTCTATTTTTTTTGAAAGGATTTCTTTTATTTTATTATCTAACTCATCCATTCAATATTCCTCCTTCTATTTTAATCTTTATCTTTCCTTTTGCTCTTCTTAATTTAGTTTTAATTGTGTTTTCATTCATTTTAAGTATCTTTGATATTTCTCTTGTTGTATATCCATTATCATAATATAAAATAATTATAACTTTTTCTTTATATTCTAAAATACTTAGCATTTCTTCATATTCTAGTCTTAAATCCATATCTATGTTTTGGTATTCTTGATTATAGTATTTATCTTCAAATTCATTAATTGATATAATTTTTGTTTTATTCTTCTTATACTTATCATTACATTTGTTAATTAATATTTTAATTATCCAACTATAGAATTTAGTGTTATCTTTTAATCTCTTTATCTTTGTATACGCAGAAATCATTGTTTCTTGAATAGCATCATCAATATCCTCTTGTGATTGTAATCGTGCTCTTGCTATTTTATATAAACTTTCTTCTCTATCCTTTATTAATATTGTAAATGCTTCTTTATCTCCTTCCTTTGCTTTTCTTACTAATTCCTCCATTTTTCCCCTCCTTTTACTTATTAAGACGATTTTAATCTATTAAAAAGTTTCATTTTTAATCATTTTTTTATTTATGTATTATTTTATCATATATAATCAATAAAATGACCTATTCCCCTTACACAGGGAATAGATCATTTTATTTATGCAATTTTAGTTGATATATTAGTTATATCACTTTTTTCATCAAAAAAATCTTTATAATTTTTTACATATTTAATATCTAACTCATACCCTAATGGGATTAAATCTCTAAATATACGATTAATAATATAATCTATATTCTCATTACATTCTGGTATTCTTAACATAAATGTGATTTTGTTAATATTAGTTCCTTCTATTTCTTTTAAGATACTATAAGAATTTGAAATGCCCTGAAATGCAAGTACAGAAACATTTGTTACCTCTGTTATTAAATTTCCTAAAAGCAAATTATCTGTTAAAATAACACTTTTAGTATGTGATGTTATATTGTTTTTCATAATCCAACTTTTTGCACTTGTACCATTTATTTTGCCACTGCTTGAGAACCATAAATCAGAAATGTTATTAAAAAGCTTATTTAAGTGTATTGATAGACCTTGTATATACCCATCGTTATCAAATACAGGTACAAAAAAGCCATCATAACTGTTAAAACACCATTTAAAATCTTCCTCCTGATAGAAACCTGGGATTCCACCAAGTTCATATTTTTTAGATAAACTATTACATATCATTCTTCTTTTTATATAGTTTTTAGGTATACTTCTATACAGATTTTCTTCAATAGATGTACTTAAAAATCCCATATTACTCAAATATTTTTGATGTTGTCTTTCTAATTTTAACATTCCTAAAAATTCTCTATAAACTGCATCTCTATATTCAATATCTGCAAGTAAATTTATTGGACTGATTTCAGTTTTTTCTCTTTCTGTAGAACGGCATTGTCTTTCTAATAACTCTTTATATGCGTTTTTATTACTCATTTCTTTAACTTTAGCATATAATCCTATAGAGAACCCTCCAGCACCACATCTACAACAACTATACTGATTTGTAGAGATATTTAAACTCATAGTAGGTATTTTAGTTTTTTTATTATAACCACAAAATGGACATATAGCTTTATATTCATAACCTTTCCTTACTATTATTTCTAAACATAAGTGATATGCTACATTCAATATATCTATATGTTTTTTTACTTCCTGTAAATCTAACTTTTCCATGATACTATTCCTTTCTTTTATTTATAATAAATATTTTAATGTTTTGTTATCAAAATTATATTGACATAACTTATGATAATAACTTTTATCTTTATTTATAACATTATGTATGAATGTGTTTATTTCTGCCAAAGTTTTTTTATCTCCAGTTTCAATATATTCTTTTTTCAATTTAACTAATCTTATTAAATTATTTTTAGTTACTCTTAACATATTTTGATTTGCCCTTTCTTATATTTTTAATATTGAAGTTATTTTTTGTAATTGTTCCTTGAATTCATCTCTTGAAATAATTTTTACATTTTTATTATTTTCTAAATATTCTTTTATATCAGCATATGTATATATATTTTTATTTGTAGAATACTCATATCTAATATTACGACCACTTATTAATGTTATAATTAATAAATATTTTTCATTAGTCCATATACCTAAATATGTATTTAATCCATCATATGGGTTGTTACCTTGTAAAAATATATTTTTAGTATCTTCTATTTCTAATTCTTTTTCCTCTTTAATATATGTACCAACTGTATATTTAATTTTCATATTTAAAATTCCTCCTATACTCTAATCTCACACATATTTTTTGTTGCATATATATTTAACAAATATTTTTCACGCGTTTTTCTATTTTTCCTTGCACTACAGTAATCGCAATATGTTTTATTATTTTTAGTTTTTCGTTTTCCACAGGATGTACATAAGCCTAACTCTTTTAATTTATAGTATCTTCTACTGTGACATATACGATTCTTTTCCTTTAATTTTTCTTTATTTTTCTTGTTATAAGCTCTTGCTGACTCTCTACTTTTCATCATACATTCTAAACATTGTGTATGATTTCTAACTGCATTTTCATGCCCACATTTAACACATATGTGATGTGCTTTATACCATTTATAACTATTTACATCGCACATAGCTTTCCTCCTTTTATTTTTAACCATTTATAATGTTTTGTAATACTTTTTAGCAACAAAAAAATAACTCTTATGACTATTACATATAAGTTATTTCTTCATTATTTTTATTTGATTATGTCTTATTTCAAATGATAATTGTTTTAATAAGTCTATATATTTATTTAACTTTTAAGCTATATTTTTTAACTGTTCTGTATCAAATTTCTCTAATTTATCTATAAACTGATTAGCACATTTTTGTATCTTATTTCCTAAATCAATTACTGTTTTTATATCTCCCTTTGCCCATTTTATAATATAATTAAAACTACATATAGAAGTATCTAATCCAAAATGGTCTGCTACAATGTAAGCAATAGATTCAACAAATACTTCTGATAATTTTCTATCAGTTTTATAGTCAAAATCATCATATATTCTATGTGCAAGTTCATGTAATAAAACAGATGCTTTATCATTAAAGGATAAATTATCTCTTATAGCAATTATTGAATTTTCTTCATCATAATATCCGTCTAGTGTTCCTCTTAATTCTTTTTCTATTACAGGTACATCACTAAATCTTTTCAAACTTTCATAAAAATAAGCCATATCATTGCTATTAATATTATTAGTTTGCAATGGTACTGCTTTTCCTTCTGTTTGGGAAATGTCATATACATAAACATATTTATAATAATTATATTTGTATGTTTCAAGTACTTCAATTTCTTCTCCATCTTCAATTTTTGTTACTTTTTTAGTATAAGATCTTGGTATTGGTGCTATTATATATATTCTTCTTGCATTATTATTTACTTTTCTTCCTAATTTCTGCCATGTTTTTTTCCCTGCTACTTTTGTTGCATCTGGAAACTGGCTATAAATCAAAATAAGATTACTAAAACTATATCCTTTTCTAAACTTCTTTTGAAATTTTAAAAACTTTTCATATTCTCCACTATCTACTATTGTTTGCAATGAATTTACTATTTTTTCAAATGTTTTTTGTGTTTTATTTACCTTTTCTTCCATATCCTTCCTCCTATGATACTAATTTTTGTAAATCATACTTAATAGCGTTTTTATACATATTTTTGCTATTATATTTTTCCTTTTTATCTATAAACTTCCTGAATTGACACCATTTATCAATAAAGTCTAGTTGCTCTTCTGAAAAATCTTTACTATGATGTGCTAATTCCTTTTGAACTACTTTACCATTGTTATATTCTAATGTAATAAAAGACTTTGTAATATTATCTAATTTTCTAATAAAATATATTTCTGTTTCCCTATCTTTGTATTTATTTAGATATTGAGTTGCCACGCAGTTACCTTGTTGCTTTCCTTCAATTTTCATATCATTAACACTTGGAGCAGGAAATATTATATAATTTTCACCCTCATATGTATATTTCGATAATTCTAGGTATCTTATATATGTACCAAAACATGTAGTAACATCTTCAACAACTTTTAGCTTTTTTTGTAATTCATCATGTCTTACTATTAAATCTTCTGGAAATAAATCCTCTTTTGATTTATAATTTAATGCAAGTTTATCTGCTACTTCTAAGTAATCCCTATATATGCACAGGTTTTCCATACCTTGCTTATATTTTAAAAGTTTCTTTAATGAAACAAATTTTGCTATCTCCTTGAAACGCTCTATTTTCCAATAATCATATTTTTTATAGTTTTCAATATATATATCTAATTCTTTTTGTTTATAGAAAAATTGAAGATTATTATATCCATAATTATATCCAATGTAATTTTTCATATTTTCTACACCTTCATTCTTCAATAGCTGAATAACCCTTAATTGCCAATATTCTACATCATTGTCTTGCATAAACTTCAAAAAATTTCTAGGTACTTTGAATCTATCATAAAAACTACCATTTTTATTAAATTTATCTGCATATTTTGAAAGATTATATAATTTTAGTTTCCACAACAATTCAAAACTGTCATATGCTGCAAATTGTAAAGTATCTATAAAATTATAATAATAAAATCTTTCTTGAAATTCTTTTATTGGTGCATATTCCAATTTTGTACCCTTTATAAGCCTTTTTTTGTTAAAAGGATATGTTGGAAAATGAGAAAATATTTTACAACCTTTGTATTTATACCAACTATAAGGATTTTCATTATATATGTACAGATATCCCATATAACCAATGTAAGTATTATCCCCTAAAAATGTACCAACTCCAGGTATAATTCTTACATATTCATTTATATCTCTTACTAATTTCTTTTTTTCATTATGAAAATATGAATATATTTCAAAAATTCTTATTATAATTTGTTTATCCATTCTTTGTAACAAAGTAACTGAAGTTTTAAATGACTTTCGATTATAATTAGAACCATATACTTTAGATATAACATTACAATGAGGACAACAATATAATTCTCCAACATTTAGCTTTTTTCTATGAAATGACTTGTTGCAATGTGTACAATAAAAATTTTTAGTTTTAATATTTTTTATAATAATATTGTTTTTTTTAGTCTGTTCACAAATAAATTCATTCCAATGTTTAGGTAATTTACATTTTCTATCAATTTTTTTCATCATAATATCAATTTCATCTTGATTCATTATTCATCCTCCTTAAAAATAGATAATTGCTCTTTTATATCCTTTTTTTGTATTTTTTCATTCTCTTTTGTTAGAGGAATAATATTGTTTTTAGTAGTTGTCGTTTTCTTTTTAGTATTTGTTGGCTTGTCTATTCCTAAAAACTTATTGGGTAATGAGTAATACATAACAGCCCAAGAATATACAACTTCATTTGGAACAAAGTTCCATCCATTTTTCTTATGTTCATTATTTTTACTCCCTATAAAGTCACGCATTCCTGTAACTGTTTTTTCTTCTTTTAAATATTTGTCTTGCATATCATCTCTAGTTAGTAGATAATCTACTACTTGTACTAATGCTTTCTCATCAGACTTCCTTACCTGTTCTTGTAATCTATCAAAACCGTTCATTATACTCTCCTTTTTTATTTTAAGAGGACCTAAAAAGGCCCTCTTATGCTATTTTCTTTACTATTTTGTATTCTATTTCATATTTTAGATTATTGTGATTTATATAAAACAAAGTTTTTCCATATTGTAATGCTTTAATATCACTTAACAGTATCGAACCTTTATAATAAGAATCATTAGTTGGTCTTATATATAGATTTTGGTCATTATAATAACCTATCTTTATAAAATCATATAAACTATCTATTACTCCTCTATTTTTAAATACCATTTTTTCTTCATTACTTGTTATTATTTTTATTGTATGTTTGTTTTTAATAAAATCATATATTCTACCTAGTTCATATGCTATTTTAGGTGCTATACCTCTTTTATATTGTTCTTGAAATACTAATGTATCTAATTCATCTTGATTATAATAACAGTTCAATAACATTGTCTTTTTACCATCTTTTTTTACATCTAATATTCGCTTTTCAATATTATATAAAAACTGCATATCATAACTTCTAAATTCTATTATATTTCCATTTATCTTATCTAATATACCTATATAGTCTTGACTTCCTTGTCTAAAATATTTATCTTTTCTATCTACTAATTTAACAATATCATTCCTTTTATATATATTGTAATCTTCAATGTTATTTGCAATATATAATCTTAATTGTTCATTAAGTTTATTATATATAAGATTGGGTAATAATCTACGTAAATCCACTACATCTTTATCTTTTGAATGGGCTGTCTTCTGAAACATACTAATATTATCTATTATAAATACTGAATCATTTAATTCAATTCCTACCAATTTGTAATTATCGTTATCATAGTAACAGCCACTATTACTAAGATATAATGTATTATTCTCATTAACTATTTTTCTTAATTCCATTATATATCTCTCCCTTCTAATTCTTTTCCATTACTTTATATTTAATATACTATCTGATTAACTCTTGTAAAAAGCTCATTTTCCTTTTTTTCTTTTTCCATATATAAGTTGTAGTTATCAATTCCATATTTTCTTACTTTTTCTTGTTTTTCTTTTTGAACAGCAACTAGTACATCTTCTAATTCATCAAAGCTAAAAAAGTAACAAACAAGGCCATTTTTTACAATGACCTTTTCTCCCTTAAAATTTTCTATAACATTAAATCTATAATGATATTTTTTTTTGCCTAGGTGGTCTGCTATACGAATCCCACAAGCTAGTCCATAATCTAATTTTAAATATATTGAACTTGTAGAATATGCATTATAGCGATGTACTATAAATCCCATATTTAACAATTCTTGTTGTAAATATTTTGCAATCTTTTTACCATTCATATTATGCTGTTTCCTTTAATATTTCACTATTATATAAATAAATTTCTTTATTTATTAATGTTTCTATTGTTTTTAAATATGGTTTTATCATCTCTATCTTATGTTCTGGAATATTTATTTCTGTTACTATTGCAACTTTTTCTCCATGAGCAGTAGGAGCTATTACTAGATCTCCTATATTTACATCAATATTTGTATAGTAACTATATGACTTTCCGTTAAAAGTCTTTGGAGCATATTCATCTTCGTATTTTACACTCACAATATTTGTATTCATTATGTATTCCTCCTATCTATATAATTTCTTTCCTAAAATGGAAGGTCATCTCCTTCTAAAATACTATTATCATCTTGATTTTCATTTTTTGAACTATTAACTGATGTCGAAGCACCTAGTACACTTTCATTATCAGTCTTTCTAGGTGTATCTGCAAAATAAATTTCTTCTGCTATAACTTCTGTTACATAGTGTTTTGTTCCACTTTCATCCTCCCAAGAACGATTTTGAAGTCTACCAGTAACACATATTTGTAACCCTTTGTGTAAATGTTTTTGTACAAATTCTGATAGTTTTGGATATGTTACTATAGTAAAAAAGTCAGTTTGCCTTTCTTCTCCTTCTTTCGCGAATCTTCTATTCACAGCAAGTGAAAAAGTTGCTATCATTGTATTATTGGTTTGTGTGAATCTGATTTCTGGTTCTTTTGTAAGTCTTCCTAATAAAATTACTTTATTCATAAAATTTGTTCTCCTTTCTATTAACTTACTTTCACAGTTATAAATTTTAGTATTTCTTCTATAATTCTCTGTATTCTTTCTATTTCATTTATTGATTCTGCTTTTGACTCAAAAATAATAGAATAATAATAAGCCTCTTTTTGTTTTTTTACTTCGTAAGCAAGTTTCTTTATTCCTAACTCTTTTTCTTCTATAACTTTTCCATCATTGGAAATAGTATCTTTTATTTTGGTTACAATTTCATTTCTTCTTTCCTCTGTAATATCTTTATTCATTAAAAATACTGTTTCATATTTATTCATAATAAAATCATTCCTTTCTTATATTAAACATTTTTCTCTAATTAGTAATTGTTTTTTTATACAAGTATTATCTTGTGTCAAAAACTCTACTTTTCCATTTTTTCTTAATTCTATTTCTATATCTTTAACTGATTTGAATTTTGATAATGTATGGTAATTCTTAACAAATATATATTCTTTTATCTTTTTATTTGCATTTTCAAATAGTCTATTTTTATTTTCACTAATGTTAAGAATTTCTGGCTCTGAAAAAGGTAAATTTATATCTTTACTAATTAACATATAAACTTTATTTTTATATTCATTTCTATCAGAATTACTTACTTTAGATAATCTGTTAAATGGAGCTATACATTTTTTTAATATAGATATATCTTTTGTTTCTTTTTCATCATTCATTACTATAGAAAAAATTACATTTCTATTTCTTCTTAATTCCTCTTTTATTTTGTCTATTTTGTGCTTTCTAGCCATTACTTCAACTTTTAAATGAATACCCTCTGTGTATTTCTTTACTTTATAATTTATTTTTTCTTTTCCTAGCATCCATATTTTTTTAACTTTACCATTATTTTCAATTATGCTAACAATATCACTTTGAACAAAATCTATCTCTTGTATATCAGGTTTTAATATAACCATCACTATAAATCTTTTCATAAAAATCTATCCTTCCTTTACTATGCTACTTTTTTCGCATTTCTTTCTTTTATTTTTCTTTGATATGAATAATACTCCTCCAAGCATTCATCTCTATACCTATTTATCTTCTTTTGATGTTTTTTCAATTTGAAAATATTAGTATATTTCCTAATATCTCTTTTCTTCATAGATGTTATTCGGTTCTTCTTAATTGAAGTAATTAAAAATGTTCCAAATACTATCTTATCATCTACAATTCTATTGACTTCTTCTAATTTAGCATCTTTATTAGCAATAAGTACTATATCTTCACTTAAGTTTATTTTTTCTAGTTTTTCTCCTATAAATGCCTTTATGAATTTTATACTTGCTGGTATTTTCACAGTTTGAATCTCCTTGTCTGGCATTACTAGTAAAACTTTAATCTTCATAAGTATTCCTTCCTTTCCTAAAGACAGTAAGAAGGTAGATTTTCTCTACCTTCTTATGCAACTTTTGATATATTATCTTTATTATTTCCATCAGATATTTTTAATAAATTTCCTTTTTCTACCTTTGATACAATTATTTGTGTTTTATTAGCATATTTACTAATAAAATCATAATCCACACAACTTTCGTAGTCATCAATAAAAATAGGAAAATTCACACCACTAATTTTATTAAACATATTAGCAAATTCTAATGCTGTAGCCATTGTTTCCGATTTTGATAAATCTGCTAAACTGTTATTTTTGTATGTTATTATAAAGTCCTCTTTTACTTCTCCAGTTGTCTTAAGTACAGAATAAAACTTTACATTTACATCTTGCAAATATTGTTTTGCCAATTTCATCTTTTCTTCAATATAGGATATATATAGCTTTTGAGCCACTTTTTTTGCTAGAGACAAGTTATTAATTAAATGATTCTTTGTCTGTTTTTCTTTAGTAAATTTATCTATGTCTTGTTTTGCATTTTCTATATTTTTCTCCTTTATAGACAATTCATTATTAAAATACTCTATTTCTTGTTTTTCTTGCTTTAATTGTCTAATATTTTCTTCAACCATGGTAATTCTTTTTTCTTTTTCAATGGTAGGTTCACCTTCTAATGAATGATATTTGCATCTTTCCATTGCAAGTTTAAATTTCTGGTCTTTTATTTGTGTTTCTAATAGATTTTTTCTATCATATTTAGACATTAAATCATTATACATATTCGATATGGTGGTATTTTTACTCTCATCCTGTATATGTTGATTACATGTGGGACAAATGCAAATTTCACCATTTTTTATTGATAAGTATTTTTTCTTTCCTAATGTCATTTCCTTTTCTAATTCATTTAATTCTGTTTCTTTATTTAAAATATCTCTCTTAAGTTTTTCTACTACTTGCTTTTGTTTCTCTTCATCAACTATTTTATCATTGGTCTTTAAGTATGATAATTCTTGCTCTGCAATTAAAAGTTCCTCATCTTTATCAAATATTTTATGTTTTGGTAATTCCTCATTTGCAATATTTTGAGCATATTCAATTTTTCCATTTAATGAAGAAATTAAATTCTCTATCTGCTTTATATTTCCATTTATTTCACTTATATAAGTTGGTATATCTTTCGGTATCCCTTCTAATATTTTTTGTTCCTGTTCATCTAAATTATTATAAACAGTCTCCATCAAATTATCAGGACATATATCATTCAAATATTTATCAACTAATTCTTTTTGTTCTGCTGGCTTTTTCTTTAAGAAGTATAAAGGATTTATTATTGATAGAAATAATTTTTTGTCTTTATAAAAACTTATTAAATCATTTTGTGATACTATTCTACCATCTAACGAAATAAAGTTCTTTGTACTATCATATCTATGTTTACCTCTTATCAATATATGTTTTATTCCTTTATTATCTGTAAAATGTAGTTCTCCATAAGAAGCATCACACTTTTTATTAATAATACAGACTTTATCATCTCCAGATAAATTTGTTCCTAATATAATGTTGACAATAGCATACAATATATTGCTCTTTCCACTTCTGTTTTTTCCTGTAATATTAGTTACATCAAATAATTCTGTTTCAAATACTTCCTTAAATTTTCTGAACCCTACAGTTTTTATATAATTAATTTTCATTTTTTTTCCTTTCTTTTATATTTTTTGGTATATATACTTTGGTAAAATCCAATCTTCTGTACCATCGTAAAATCGTACATTATAGTCCTTAAAATATGGGTCTCTATCAATTATTACTGCTATTCTATATTCGTAAAATTTTCCATCATTTTCTCCTGGTCCATATATAATAACTATATCTCCACGCTTATATTTATAATTCATTTCAATTTCACCTGTTTTTTCCTTTACATATGGATTTATCTTTGATATAATATACAAAGTTGATGTATTAGATAAAAAAATAAGTAGTATAAATATGTTTCTTCTTTATGCTACTTTTTTATTTTTTTTATAGATTTTGAAACTCATGGCAAATAAATTACCCATTGCTGCTTTTGTTTCCATTATAATTATAGAACTTTCTCCACAATCTAATAATTCGCTTTCATTTTCAGGTCTAATCAGAATTTCAACTTTCTTATCATTGATGTCAAAGAATTCTCCTGCTAAATATTTTTTTTCATTTCCTTCTGCATCAAAAATAATTTTATTATATACTTCATTAAGTATATAATAATTATTCCAATTAGTATCTACTTCATCAGATGTATCAAAATTACTGCTTCCTGTTACAGATTTTTTGTCGTTTGTTTGCTGTTTATCTGATGCTTTTACTTTAGATGTACTAGAATCAGTTTTGGGTGTATTACTATTTGTTTTAGATATATCAGTATTAGTTTTAGAAGTACTTTTTTTAGATGTAGTAGTTTTAGAAGTAGTTGCTTTAGTTTGTTTTGACTTACTTTCTTGTTCTTGTGTAGTTACATCTTTAGTATTTATTGTTTCTTTCTTATCTTCATTAGTATTATCTTGTTTTACTTCTTTAGGTGTTAATTCTTGTAATGTTTCTTGCTTTTGCTGTGAAGTAAGAATATTTAATGAAGTTTCTTCCCTCTTAAAAATATCTAAAATATAGTTATTATATTTTTTTCCTAGCCTATTTGTTTGTTCTTCTTGTTCTAAAAACATACTATATGTACCACTTAATAAAGTTCCCTGTGCTTTTTGTAGTAAAATATACCCTTTTAAATTATTTATAGATTTTTGACCTGTTATTTTCATTAACCATATTCTATCTGTTGCTATTTGAGGAATAATAAATTTTAGCCAAGCTATTCTATTACATGCTGATTTTCCTTTTTCATCTTTTTGTAAGTAACTACAATTTGAATTGCATTCAATATCTTGCCATTGCCCTTTATTTATTTGTTTTCCTATACTCTCATTTTCTAAACAATAACAAACAGCTCCACTTTGATTAGAACGCTCCATCCTAATAGATAATGGGTCATTATTTACAAATTTTATATCAATATTCGATGAACCTCTTATTATTTCATTAAACTTATCTAAATATTGTTTCATATTATTTTTTCTAATTTTTGCAATAAAATATCCATAATCTACTACTTTTTTCTTGTTGTTTTCCATTAGTTGCTCACCATGTTGGACCTGTCCTGCTACTGGTAATATTACTTTTCTGCTTTCTTTCACCTTTAAACTCCTTTCTATGCAGCAATTAGTTGCATACAATATTGATTTTCTTGTATTTTACTTGTATCAATAGTATAAATAGGGTATATTACTGAATTTATTGCACAAATACCAACTTGTTCTTTTAAAATTCCTAGATTTATTAATTGTGGTATTAAAGTAGGTTTATTTCTAAAATCTACTATTATTTCATTTTCCCTTGTTTTTTTGTATTTTGCATCTACTGTAATATCAACAAAATGTGCTGTTTCGTTTGTTTCTGGATCAACTCCAAATAAACTAATTCTTAAATTTCCATTTGCGTATCTTGAGCTATTTATAAAACAATTTGTAAATATCATTTCATATAATTCAAAATCAAATCCATTTTCCATTTTTTAATCTCCTTCCTATACTTGTGTAAAAGATTTTTTTGATAATCCTCCTTTCCTTTATTTTTAGATAAAAAAAGAAAGTAATTTATTTCAGAGGGGGACCTGCCAAAATATTTCACTTTCCTTTTTATTATAGGCACAACAAATAATCTACATACTTGTTGCCTAAATCTAATTTTATGCCATATAAAATATAGCAATTCTACCACTAACTAATTTTTAGTAGTTATGCCATCTAAAGATGGGTATTATAGTATAAAACTATAAATAAATCTTTATACACACTTACATTGTACTTATTTTTATTCTTATTTTCAATATGTACACTAAAAAATATTTTTTACTTGATTTTTAGGCTTTTTTTGTACTTTTCTATATAGATTTTATGTACTTTTTAAAAATTTTCTTAAACTTTTTCTTTCAGCGTTCCCTTTTTTTTCGTTATTCGATACAATTACTCTAAAGGAGGTAAACATTATGGAAGAAAACATTATATATATGTTATTTGAGCAAAAAGTAGAAAATGAAAACTTTGAAGATGAAGAAGTAACTACACTAAAAAATGAACAAAAAATAAAAATGGACAAACTTTCTGATTTTATTGATGATAACATAGAAATTGGTATTAGAAAAAAACTAAAAGACTTAATTGAAGATTATTCTAATTCAGTCTTTGATTGCTTTTATTGTAAAAATAGGCTGTACTATAAAGAAGGTTTTTCCGATTGTACAAAATTAATTTATAAATCACTTAAAAATTAATCTTGGCATTTGCTCTATATCTTATATATAGAGTAAATATTTAATCTTTCAAAAATGTAACATAAATACACTTATGATACATTTATATAGTTATAAACTCTAAAAGCATTAAAAAAATGTAACATAAACGAATAAAATGATATTACTAAAATGTAACATAAATGAAAGGGGTGTTTTTATGCTTGAGAAATTTATTGAATTTATGAAAAATAATGGATTATCAGAAAATACATATAATAGTTATTGTTCAGATGTAAAACTATTTAAAAAATATTATATTGACTCATATGGTGAAGAACTAAATAAAATTATTCATGCAGATGTAACAATGTATATAAACTTTCTATTAAAACATAGTTCTTCTCCAAAGACAATTAACAGAAAAATAGCAGCTATAAAGCAATATAATTTATTCTTAATTGATGAAGGTATACAAGATAACCTTGCCATATTAGAAAAAGATTATATCAAAATACAAAATACAATGATTAATAAAACAATTCCAACTTTGCAAGAAATAAATAAATTGAAGCATTTCGCTTGCAGAGATGAAAAAAATGCTAAAAGAGATTATTGTTTTATATCTATATTTATTTATGGTGGATTAAGGGAAAGTGAAATTGTAACGATTAGATTAGTGGATATAAAGTTGGAAGAAAAATTTATTAATATTATTGGAAAAGGAAATAAATTCAGACAAGTTGTTATAAATAATTCTATGTATGATGCTCTATCAGAATATTTAGAGGAACGAAAAACTATGAATGTTGATAGTCCATATTTATTCGTAGGACAAAAAACAACTGGCAATGGTGGAAAGCCCTTAAATAGAAATTTTTGTAATAGACTTCTGAATAAATACAAACATTTATGTGGTATTGATAATTTACACCCTCATATGTTAAGAGCATATTTTTGTTCTAATGCCTTGCACAATGCAGGTTATAGTATAGACCAGGTAGCGAATCAAGCTGGTCACAGTAGTCTTAATACTACTAAAGGTTATCTTGTTAGCACACAAGAAGATTTAATTTCTTTATCAAATAAATTATAATTATTATAAATTTGTGATATATTATATTAAATGAAAAGGGAGGAACTATATGGACTTCTTTGAAATGAATTTTAGTACACTTTTTTCTGATAAGCATGGAAAGGAAATATTTAATAATATAAAGAAACAGATTATACAAGAAAATAAAGATACTGACATAGAACTTATTTTTAAGATTTCCTATTTAGACTTTTTTGGATTAAATAACATCGCTATTAGACAATTAATTGAAAGTGTTATGAATCAACAAGTAAATGTAAAAAAAATAAAATCTACTCATAAACAGTCTATTGCTCAAATTCAAGTATTTTTACAAGATGCTATAAATGGTATAAATAATGAAAAATAACAGGGTTCTTATCCTGTTATTTATTTCATAACTCCTAAATTTTGTTGTTACTTAATGAATTATATAATAATTTTGATTTTTATCAATCAACTTAATCCAATCTAATAATGTTTTTTGTTTTATTAATATTCTAGCTGTTATCCTATTACCATTTTTATCTTCTAGTAGCATCATATCATTCTCAAAGAAGTATGTCCCACCATGTGCTAATGAATTTCGAATATGTTCTAATAAAACTTCTCCCTCACTTTTTCTGTTTTTAGGCATTTTATCATCTTCTATAATATATGGTGCTATAAATACAGCCCTTGTATTTTCAATATCAGTTATAATATTATTCTCTAATTTTAAATTCATATTCTTCAAAGTTCCATCTATTTTATCTGCTAAAAGCACTTTATAATTGTTATCATTAAATTTCGCTAATTCTCTCATTTCCTTTATTGGAATTTTATTCCAACCATAATCATCTTGTATACTCCTTTTTTGACCTGCAGAATCCACTAATGCTTTTGTAACATAAAATTCCCATATTACTGTAATTTGTTCATTAGTAAATTTGCTTTTATTTATTGATTTCTTATACTTTAATAATTCTATATTCATAATTAATTTCTTCATCCCTTACTCGAATTCCTATTACATTTTATATAACTATAGCATAAAAAATAGCAATAATCAAATTGCTATTCTCTATCCTTCTTATTCACATAGCTTCTCATAGTACAAATACATTTATAATACATTTGTAGTTCATCTTTATCACTGTTTTCAATTATTTGATATAAATTTTCTTTTGATTTCATTTTATGATGTTTTCCTGTTCCATATAATAGATAATCTACATTAGCACCTGTAGCTGAAGCAATCTTGTCTAAAGAACTTAAACTAATTAAAAATTCTCCCCTTTCTATTTGACCTATATATCGTTCAGGTACATTACATCTTTTGGCGAATTTATCTCTTGTTTCTTGAAATATATCTTCTCTAATTTCTCGTATTCTTGAGCCAATAATTATCTTATCCAATGCCATACGGCTAACCTCCTATATTTTATTATGTGTATATTTTACAATGTTTTTCAAAAACGCAACATACTTTGGTACTGTGAAAAATCATACTGTGTCAAAGTATGTCGTTTTTTGGTATTTCTTGTAATATAGCTTTTTTTGTAAAAGTAAATTTTTTCAATCGCATTATTCGACAAAAATAATCGCAAATTTCGACAAAAAATTTAGCCTCATATCTATATAATTCTATCAGGGCTTAATGTACCTGTTTGAGTAAAACATATACACTAAAGATGTATAAGAGATACTTAAGAAGGCTATTTCATAGTTTTACAGGACATTTAGCCCTATATATATATAAATATGTAAGATTTAAAATCTAATTGAAAAAGGAGGTTTTGTTTTTTATGTGTTTCACTTAACAGGAATGTTAAGCCCGAATTTAAAATTCGGGAGGTATACATATGGAAAACAAAAATGTCTTCGATGAAGAAAGGTTTGATAGTTACCTAAACAAAACTATTATATTATCATCAAAGAAGTACTATAAAAAAGAAATAACGAAAGATTTAAGCGAACTAAAGATTATAGATGATGAAGATTATGCTAAATATATGAAAAATTATTTAAAGTATAATATTGATGAAGTCTATAGCAAAAATATAGATAATTTTATAGACTTTTTTAACGATTCTGCCCTAGTACGCGCCCTAAAATCACTGTCTAATATTGAAATGACAGTGATTTTTTTGTTATTTGAAAAACAATTAACCAGTAGTGAAGCAAGCAAAATATTAAAAATTTGCTCTGATTCTGTAACAAGAATAAAAAGACGTGCATTAAAGAAAATTGAAAAATATTTGAAAGGTGATGAATAAATATGGAAAGTTTATATGAATTAGGTATCAAAGCTCAAGCTGGAGATGAAGTATCTCTTATAAAAATTATTGAAAGAAAAAGAAAAATGATAAAAAGGTACTCATTTGGTGATGAGGACTGTTACCAATACATAATAGAAAAGTTAATTAGAGGAATAAAAAATTATAAATTTTAAAATTTGGGTCGGATTTTAAGAATTTTTTGGATGTATATATAGTGAAGGGCAAATTTTAAGGAAGCACTATATAAATAAGGCAGATAATTGTACAAGCTCTTGTCTGCCTTTACTTATATTTAGATGAAAGGAGAATTAGAAATGTTTTTTAGGTTAGTATTATTTGGAATTTCCTTCGCTATTGTAGTATTTCTATTTGATGTTCTTATCCCTAAACTAAAATCAAAGTATAGACATTATAAGAAGTTAAAAGAACGAAAAAGAAAAGAACTAGCATTTAAAAAGAAAATGGAAGAATTAGAGATTAAATAAATCCCTAATAGACTCGTCATATCTAAAAAGTGTCGACAAAAAATTAACCAGATAAGGTGATTGAATGAAAACTCAAAAAGATACTATTAAGGATTTATTTTTTATAAATCATTTAAAAGTAAAAGAAATAGCACAAATAGTTAACACATCATCTGCATATATTACAAAAGTTGTAAAAAAAGATAGTAGATACACAAATGAAAAGGAATTTAGGAAAACTATTGCAAGTCAAAATAGAAAAGTTGCTAAAAATAAATTTATTAAGAACAAAAGAGAAAAACAAAGAATTGATGATAATTATTCTGTTGTTATTGCTAGTCATATTAAAGCATCTAAAGAATTATCCAAAGGCAATTACTTAAATAATGAAAGTTATAGAAAGTGGAATTATAGTGCTTATAAGTATAACCCTTCTAAAAAGCGTTATGAGTTCGATAGTACATTAGGCCGTTCATATGATGTGCCAAAATATATAAAAGAAAGGTAGATGAAGATTATGGAAAAAAAACTATTGGAAATTTTTAATATAGTAAATACTCTAGCAGAAAAACAAGATAATGTTTTCGCTGAAATTAATTATAAAGCCAGTTCACAAAAAATATTGGAAATATCTATTCGTTCGCAAAAAGATTTTTCCTTTATTGAGACTTGTAAAATTCAGTTAAAGGATAATTCTATAATTAAACTAGATGACTTTACTGAATTATTAAAAAAATATGTGGGAGGTTTTATAAATGAATAAAAAACAAGCTGTTGCATATGCTCAAGTTACATTAGATTATATGCAAAGTTCAAAATATAAAGGTAAAGTTAATTCTGAAACTTTGGGTATAGAAATGAAACAAACTTTTAAATTGTATCCTCGTAATATCATTTTAAATATTGCAGATGCACAATCTCAAGCATTAAAGTTAATAAAAAATGGATGTGATATTGATGAATAATGAAAATGATAAAATTGGAATTACTGTGGTAGAAGCCGCAAAATTATTAGGTATAGGAAAAAATTTAATGTTAAAACTTGTTACTGTTCCAGGTTTTCCAGCAATTCGATTTAAGAAAAAAATCATAGTAAACAAAAATAAATTACAACAATGGTTTGATGAAAATGCTGGGGCATATGGAAATTATAAATTTTAATTTTTCAGTATTGCCTTTTAAAGAAAAAAAAATTACAATATTATTATACCTATTAGTATTTTCAATTAACTTATTAAAGAATTTGGAGATAACTATGGAAAGAATAAGTGTACCTGCAAAAATGTCTAAATTAAACTTAAATTGTATGTTTTTTGAAATAATTTTAAGTATGAAAGGATCTAGTTTTCGTGCAAGATCCTCGTCTTTAGCCGAAATATGTAACGTAAATAATATAAGACCAGAAGCTACAAGTAAAAAATCCTATGATAATGCTATACAAAGATTAATTCCTAAAATTAAAGATGCATTAAAGGGAACCAATAAACATTTAGGAGAAATATTACAAGATGAAAGTGGTCAATTAGTATTCTCTGTTAAAGATATTGTATATAATGATACATCTTCTCAATTACAACAAAATACTCAAATAAATAGTTTTCCATCAGAAATTACAGAATTTTTTAAGAATTTATCTATGTACATTCCAATCAATAATATTCGTCAGTCTATTGATACTACATCTGAATCTAATTTTATTGCTAACTCATCTGATACTGTAAACACAACAGAAACATTAAAGTTTAGTAATATTTGTATCGAATGGTTACAGTATTTATTAGAAAGAACAAAAAAAAATTATAATGATGAAGATTATTTAAGCCCTGGCACCTTAGAAGATTATAATAAGAATTTACGAAAATATATATTTATATATTTAGATGAACATCCTGAATATGACAACATCAATTCGTTTTCTGAAAAATGTATAGATGAAATTCTTAATAACATAAATTGCAGAACAACTAGAAGAATATTATTACAATGCTTAAAGTCTATTTTTGATTTTGCTAAACAACACTCATACATAACAAGTAATCCTATTGCTATGAAAAAACAAAAAAGGAAAAAGAAAGTCAAAAAAGACTACGACTTTATTGAAGAAGAAAATCGAACAAAGTGGATAAATTATATGTTAGAAGATATATATTCTAAAGAACTAGTTGATAGTGATGCTCCTCTTGCATTTTTATGTACTCTTTTACATGGTAACCGACCAGAAGAAACATGTGGGACTAAATGGATTGACTTTAATTTTAAGGAAAATGATTATCATATACAAAATGCTTATAAAAATCTTCCTATATATGATGAAACAAGTATGAAAAGAATTGGATGGAAAAAAGGAGATGGTCCTTTAAAAACTCCAGAAAGTGATAGACATTTGTCTTTGGATTTATTATTCAAACAACTTTTACTAGAACATCGTTTAAAACAAATTCAGAAATATAGAGCTTTAGGAAAAAAATGGTCTATAAATGAATATGTATTTCATAATAGTTCTGGTACACCTTTTACACCTGATATACTTTCAAAAAATTTCAAAAAATTTATAATACGACATAACCTTCCAAATATAGTCATATATGGATTAAGACATAGTTTTGCAACTCATTGTAGAAATTTAGGTGTAAAACCTGAAGTATTAGCAAAATTAATGGGGCATACAGAATATCAAACTACTCAAAAGTACTATATTCATATTTCACAAAAGCAAAAACATGAAGCATTGCAAAAAGTTCAACAGCAAGATTTTAATCATTATTTTGAGAAAAAAAATCAACATTTTGAATATTTGCAAAATAAAATAAATACTTGTTCTAAAACTGTTTCAAATTTACAACAAGTCCAACAAGAAGATATGAGTTATTATTTACAATTAAATGATACTACAATGGGAATACTAAAAAATATAATTATAAAAATAAATGAAAAACAGAATTTTACAATATAGTAGTATAAATTTTTATATTAAAATGTTAGTTAAAAATACTTTAATAAAAATTCAAATACATAAAATATATATACTAAAATTTGGTGGGGACTTAATGGGGATTTTTACCTTATGTATTTCCTTATCTATAATAACATTTTAATGAAAAACACATATATCAATAATTTTAGATTTTTTTGTTAGATAGCAAGTCAACATATTTCTAATCCGTGGGTCGGGGGTTCGAATCCCTCCTGGATCACCATATTTCGCTTGGTATTGTATTTATACAATATTAGGCGATTTTTGTTGTTAAAATTTACTTTCTTTATAACTCTATTTCATTCGTATAATTACTATAACAAACTTCTCTTTATTTTTCAATATTTTTTAATAAAAAGCCTTGTAAAACTTAAGTCAAAATATTTTAATATAAAAGAAAAGAATTTTACTATAGTCAAAAATAAAAAGTAGTGTAAACTATGAATAAATATTATAAAAATATTCATAATAAATATGTAGGAAAATAACAGAAACAATCGATAAGTAAAGTAGCCCATAAAAAAATAGGGTACGAAAATATTATCTAAAATAAAAAATAATCAAAGGAGGAATAAAAATGGATAAAAAACAAAATCACAAAACCCTTGAGGGCGTAAGAAAATGGGGGGTAGCAACTAAACCACCCAAAAAAAGGAAATGGGAAGCTAGTAGTTATAATATCAATAATATTAGTTATATTATTGGTAGCA
>CANRSN010000013.1 GCA_947642455.1 uncultured Clostridiaceae bacterium | reverse complement strand
AAGATTATAAAGTAAATAATATATATGATATGGCTGGGAATGTATGGGATAGGACCATGGAAGCCGACACTACCAGCATTCGTGTTAATCGTCGGTAGCTATTCGGGTTCCGACTATCCTGTTTCCAACCGTAGCCACGTCAATCCGACTGATAGCAATTCCATCAATGGAGTTAGGGGTGCACTTTATATGTAACGCTGAACGCTGAAAGAAGAGCCCGTAGGGGCTCTGTAAGCAGGAATATAGTATGTAAATTTTTTCAATAAAATGCATGGCGTTGAGGAAGGAATGAAGTAAAAATGGAAATAAAAGCTAATGAGAGAATAGACGAGTTAGAATATAAAGGACTAAAAATTATTCAAGATGAAAATGGCTTTTGTTTTGGAATTGACAGTATACTGCTTTCAAACTTTGCAAAAGAGATAAAAGCTAATTCAGAAGTATTAGACTTAGGAACAGGTACAGGAATATTAAGTATATTGTTATCAGAAAAAACAAAATTAAAAAAAATATATGGAATAGAAGTACAATCAGAAGTTGCAGAAATGGCAAAAAGAAGTGTAGTTATGAACAATTTAGAACAAAAAGTGGAAATCATAAATGAGAATATAAAAAATCTTGCAAATATTTTTGAAAAAAATAAGTTTGATGCCATTGTTACAAATCCACCATATAAAGAATTAAATTCAGGAATAATAAACGAAAATAAAAAAAAGTTAATTTCAAGACATGAAATATCAGCAAGTTTAGTAGACTTCATAAAAGTAAGTTTTGATATGTTAAAAGATAAAGGAAGTTTGTATATGGTTCATAGGCCAGAAAGGTTAGTGGATATATTATATGAATTAAGAAAAAACAAATTAGAGCCTAAGAATATACAATTTGTACATTCTAGTATAGGGAAAGAACCAAAATTAATTTTAATAAAAGCGGTAAAAAATGCAAAGAGGTTTTTAAAAATAGAAAAACCATTGTACATATATAATAAAGATGGTTCATATACAAAAGAAATATTAAAAATATATAACAAAAAGGATGTGTAGTAATAGACATAAAGGTTTTATAATAAAACCCCCCAACTGAGCTGGGGGGTTATTATTATCTTGTTGCATCATTTATATCATTTATTTGTTTTAAACATTTATTACAGATTAATTTACCTTTATATTCTACTAATTTTTTTGAATTACCGCAAAATAAACAAGATTTTTCGTATTTTTTTAAAACAATAGAGGAACCATCTACATATATCTCTATAGGGTCCTTTTCAGCAATTTGAAACTGGTTTCTAATTTCTATTGGAATAACAACTCTTCCTAGTTCATCAACTTTTCTTACAATTCCTGTAGATTTCATAAATACGCCTCCTTTTATTCGTCATTTTTCGACAAAAAATTCTATAATTATAATAACACAAAAAACGCAAAAAGGCAATAAAATTTTACAAAAAGCTAAAAAATAAATATGAAAATCATAAAAGCTATATTTTTACTTTATGAAAATAATTTATATAAAAGAAAATAAGGTTATAAATAAAGTTTATAAATTGATACATATTTTAAAGTGTGAACAGTAACAAATAATGTAAAATTAGATTCATAACAAATCATTTCATTTAATATAATAGTAAAAATGTAGTATAAGAACCTCAATTTGAGAAGAAAACAATATGCAAAAAAGAAAGGAAGCTAAAATGTTAAATAAAATTTGGCCAATATTTATAATAGTTGCATATATATATGCAATAATAAATGGGAATGTAGACAAAATAAATAATTCAATATTTGAATCCACGTCAAGTGCAGTACAACTATCAATAACATTTTTAGGGACAATATGTTTATGGAATGGAATCATGAAAATAGCGCAATCAACCTCAATTATTTCAAGACTAACTAAAAAGATGAAACCAATAATAAATTTTCTATTTCCGGAAATGAAAAATAATGAAAAAGCAAAAGAAGAAATATCGATGAATATTATTGCAAACTTACTGGGCTTGGGAAATGCAGCAACACCACTAGGATTAAAAGCAATGAAGACAATGCAAGCAGAGAATATTCAGAAAGATACAGTATCTAATTCAATGGCAATGTTTATTGTATTAAATACGGCCTCCTTACAACTAATACCAACAACAGTAATAGCAATAAGAGCATCGCTAAACTCTGCGAATCCAACACAAATAATATTACCAGTGTGGGGGGCAACTATTATGGCAGCAATTGCAGGAGTGACAGCAACAAAAATATTTATAAAGAGGGAAAAAAGAAAATGAATATAGTAAATTATATATCATCGGCAGCTATACCACTAATAATTTTACTTATAATAGTATATGGGTTATTAGAAAAAAATAAAGTTTTTGACACATTTGTAGATGGTGCAACAGAGGGAATAGAAATAGTATTTAAAATATTCCCAACATTAATAGGAATATTTTTGGCAATAGGTGCAATTAGAAGTTCAGGAATATTGGATTTAATAATAAATGCAATTTCACCAATTACAAATTTTTTTAATATACCAAGTGAAATAATGCCACTTGCACTTGTAAGACCAATATCAGGAAGTGCATCAACAGCTGTTGCAACAGATATTATGACAAATTTTGGTGTTGACTCTAAAATAGGATTAATTGCTTCAACAATTATGGGATCAACAGAAACAACATTTTATACAATTGCAATATATACAAGCTGTGTAGGAATAAAGAAAACAAGATTTGTATTAAAGGCAGCATTGATAGCAGATTTTATAGGAATGATGTTTTCTGTCATAATATGGGAAATTTTGTCGTAAAGTTTTTGTTGACAAATAAAGGAAATGATGTTATCATGGATACACAAATTAATTCAAGGAAGTGAAAAATGTTTTTTCAAATCATAATATTTAGTTCAATATATTTTTTTGTAAGAAAAATGCTAGAGTTAATAATTACACAAAGAATCCAAAAGAAAATATCAAAAAATATATAAAATAAATTACTATTTATACTAACGAAATATATTAAGTAAGATATACTAAAAGTATCTAAGCAAATATACTAACGAAATATATTATAAAGATATACTAAAAATATCTAAGTGAAATGTAAGAGTAAAGTATATTAATAGTAATTATATGAACAGTAAAAAATTAAATAGTTATTATTTTTGTAGAGGGTATTACAAAAGATAAAATTCTTGACTTTGTATCCCCCAAAAAAAGTGCATGAATGTAACTTCTAAACTATAGAAATTATTGTCATGAAATTAATTCATAATAATTATATCTATATAAAAATCAAAAAATAAAGGCCCGCCCTCTACAAAATCCTCTATATTATCTATGGTAAGTTTCATTATTAGAAATTTTGAAGGCTCTAAAAATTTGTTCTAACAAAAACACTCTAATAAGTTGGTGAGGAAAAGTCATCTTAGAAAAGCAAACCAACTCATTACAAGTAGAAATCAATTTATCAGAGAGTCCAAGAGTACCACCAATTACAAAAGTAATAGAGCTATTTATTAAAGAAATATTTTCTAGTTTTCTAGAAAAATCCTCAGAAGAATATTGTTTACCTCGTAAATCTAAAGCGACAACATAACTATCTTTTCTTATATGAGATAAAATATTATTACTTTCTCTTTCTTTAATATCAAAAGCTAACTTATCATTCAATTTATCTGGGAGTTTCTCATCAGGAAGTTCAACAATAGATAAATTACAATATCTAGAAAGTCTTTTAGAATATTCATTTATACAATCTCTTAAATAAATTTCTTTAAGCTTTCCAACACAAATAACATCAATGTGTAACATAAAACACCATCCAATCTATAGTTAACCAACATCAATAATAGAACTCACACCAAGTCTTGTAGCAACAGATAACCTTAAAGAATTTTCATCTATATTATTTTGCATAAGTTGTTCTACAACAGTTTTATAAGCTAGTTCAGGAAAATTATTTTCCTTACTTAAGTGACCAAGCATAGCAGTTTTAAGTCCAAACTTAGATAAATAAGAAATAGTTTGTCCAGCCATATCATTAGATAAATGACCATTAGGACCAGCAATACGTTGTTTTAAAGAATATGGATATGGAGAGCATTGTAAAACCTTAGGGTCATAATTTGCTTCTAACATTAAAAAAGAACTATTAGCTAAACTATTTACAATACTAGAAGTCATATGACCTATATCGGTAGCAACACTTAGCTTAGTATTATTATGAAAAACATTAAAGCCACAAGGGTTTGCTGCATCATGAGGAATAGGAAAAGCCAAAATTTCTAAATCATTAATACTAAATTTTTTATTAATATTAAAATAAGAAATATTATTTTCTGAAATTTTCTCTTTTTCAGATTTCATGGCGTCCCAAGTTTCCTTATTTGCAAAAATAGGAATATCATACTTCTTAGAAAGAGTAGCTATACCTTTTATGTGGTCAGAATGTTCATGAGTTATTAAAATACCATCAATCTCATTAGGGTCTACATTAATAGAAGTAAGAGCTGTAGAAATTTTCTTACAACTCTCACCTGCATCTATAAGAATTTTTGTATAATCACTTTGGATTAAAGAGCAATTACCAGAACTGCCACTATATAAACTGCAAAACTTAAACATTATAATCCTTCTTTCGTAAAAATAGTATACACTTTCAATTCAAAGGACTAATCCTCATGAACTCGCTTTATATTAGCTCCAAGTTTTCTAAACTTTTCTTCAATATTCTCATAACCTCTGTCAATATGTTCAATATTATATAAAGAAGTTTCACCTTCTGCGGCAATACCAGCAATAATAAGAGCTGCACCAGCACGTAGGTCTGTAGCATAAACAGGGGAACCACTTAAACAATCTACTCCTTCAAAAATAGCAGACTTTCCCTGATCTGTAATTTTAGCTCCCATTTTGTTTAATTCTGCAGTATATTGAAACCTAGATTCCCAAATACTTTCATTAATAATACTTGTACCATTGGCAAAAGCAAGGCATACACCTATTTGAGGTTGTAAATCTGTAGGAAATCCAGGATATGGAAGTGTTTTTATATTGGCTTTTTCAGGTCTTAAATTAGTCCAAACTCTAATTGAGTCTCTATCAATATCAACATTTGCTCCCATTTCTAAAATTTTGGCAGTTATACAATCTAAATGTTCTGGAACACAATTTTTAATAGTAATATCACCTTTAGTTGCAACAGCTGCAAGCATAAAAGTACCAGCTTCTATTTGATCAGGAACAACAGAATATGTACAATTACCATGCAATTTTTCTACACCATTAATTTTAATACTATCTGTTCCAGCACCACGGATGTCAGCTCCCATGGTATTTAAAAAGTTTGCAACATCAACAATATGAGGTTCTTTTGCTGGGTTTTCAATTACAGTGGTTCCTTCAGCTAGTACACTAGCAAGCATAATATTGATAGTGGCACCAACAGAAACAATATCCATGTAAATAGATGTACCAATTAATTTGTTAGCTTTTGCAGTTATTTTACCTTGTGAAACATCAACATTGGCACCAAGTGCTTCAAAACCCTTAATATGTTGGTCAATAGGACGAGCTCCTAAATTGCATCCTCCAGGAAGACCTACTTGAACAGATTTACATCTACCAAGTAAAGCACCTATTAAATAATAAGAAGCACGAAACTTACTAGTTTTATCTAAAGGAGCAACTGTGCATGAAATATTTCTTGTGTCAATAACAATTTCATGTTCAGAATTCCAAGTTATTTTTGCACCAAGATCTTCTAAAATAGAACAATATATTTTTACATCACTAATATTAGGTAGATTGTTAATTGTGCAAATACCATCAACTAATAAAGTGGCTGGAAGTAAGGCTACAGCAGCGTTTTTTGCACCACTAATTATTACTTCACCTTTTAGATTTGTTGCACCATGTATTACTAATTTATCCAATTATATTACCCCCAAAAATTATTTCAAAAAATAAAATAGAATATTTAAAATATTCTATCTTATATATATATCACAAAATTCAATAATTTACAACTATTTTTTTGCAGTTAATATATCACTATTTTGTAACCATTCAATAAGTTTAAATTTGAATTGTATATCAGCAGAGTCTTTATTACTTATTAAATCATATTCTTCATCAGAAAGTTCATTTCTCATATATTCTTTAGACTCTTCTGGAACAACACCAGAACTTATATTTACAAAACATAGAGGAGGGAACATTACACACCACCAGTTAGCACCTTCAGCTTTACCTATTTTTACTCTTAAAGCATCATAAGGACCAGCAGGTAAAGAAATATCACCATAAGATTTTGTTGGAAAATCAAAATTACCTATTTCAACATCAACATCATAATCATAACCATTTTCCAAAATTGTTTGTTTTGCAATAGTACGAAAATCTTCTAAGTGTGAATTTGCAATAGAAATTACATCATCTTTTGAAGAAGTACCATTTACAAGAGAATTCATATATTCAATTAAATTGTCTCTAACAATATATTTTAAATTTTGATCTTCTTCAGAATCACTATTTGCAAGAACATGAAGCCTAAAAACACTTTGTTCAATATTAGAAGAAACAGCATGTACATAAGAAATAGCACAAACAATTACATATATACATAGTAAAGTTATCAAAGTTAAGGAATATTTTACTTTTTTAGAATATATAATAGATAATATAGTTTTCATACAAAACCTCCAAATTATAAAAATATTTTAAAAAATTTTCTCATTAGTAAAAGTATTTACAATTAAAAAAAAAATATACTTATTTGGAAAAAATTTTTTGAATGAAAATATAGTGTTCTATTTTATCATAAAAAATAGAATGATATGGAAGATGGTCGAAATGCAACTATGCGTAGGAAAAGAAAAAACACGTATATAAAGTGAAAACGCTGAAATATATGATATAAGCACGAAAGATGGCGAAATGTCGAAATATAGCGAAAATTTTATTTGTAATATTATTGACATATAAGAAATTAAATGGTAAAATTTACCATAGTGAAAAACAAATAGGAGGCTATAAATATGAATTATCAAGAAAAAACAGTTACAAATTTATGTAGTTTTTATGTGAGTGATTGGCATTTAGTAACAATGATGCTACCTTACATAAGTAAATCAATAAACGAAGGAAGAAAAATAGCCACAATTCTAGAAAAAGATATAGTAGAAAATGTAAAGACTTTAGTAGAAAGGTTGAACTTAAAAGAGGACAAAGAGATTTTAAACATAAATTGGACAAGAACAAGTACAAGTAGATACACAAACATAAGCAAAATATTAGACAAAAATATGGCAGAAAAACAACTAATAATAATCAATGGAAGTAAAGAATTTATTAAAAAGGCAAGAGAACATATAGACAAATACATACAAAAAAACAAAACAAAGCTAGAGGAGGTAGGAGTAGAAATAAAAATAGTATCATGCTATGAAATAGTAGAGTTTAATGGAAGCATACAAGAAATATTAAATAGTAACGATAAAATGCTAAATACATCAGGAGAAAAAGAAATAACAGAAATATTTGGAGACTTTGAAAGAAAAGAAAAAATCAGTTAATAATATAAAAAAGAACCTCTAAAAAATGTGCTGAACCCAAAAAAATATCCAATTTTTGGGTTCAATACGATATAGAGGTTCTTAAAACAAATATTATATTGCCTAGATAGATAATTAATATCTATGAATTGTAACAAATTGTACTCTTTTTTGCTGGAAAACGCAAAATGAATTTGACTAAAATTGCAATATGATATATTATAAGGTCAACAAGAGGGGAAATTATTAATTTAAAAATATTTGAACTGTTAAAAAGTTTAAAGTATGAAAGGAGTCAAATATGGAAGAAAAATACTCAAGAGTAAAAGAACTTCTAGAAGAGTATGGGCAAGAGCAATTGTTAACCAACTATGAGAAATTAGACGTAAACAAAAAAAACAAATTACTAGATGAAATATTAACAATAAATTTTAATCAGATAGAAAAACTATATCAAAACACAAAAAAAGAAATATCATTTAGTCAGATTAACTTACAACCAATACCATATGTAGAAAAAGACAAATTATCAGAAGAAGAAAGAGAAAAATATAAAAAGCAAGGAGAAGAATTAATAAAAGAAGGAAAATATGCAGTAGTAACAATGGCAGGAGGACAAGGCACAAGGCTAAGTCACAATGGACCAAAGGGGACATATGACTTAGGGTTAGATTCACATAAATGTTTATTTGAAATATTATGTGATACACTAAAAGAAACATATGAAAAATATGGAGAATATGTGCCTTGGTATATAATGACAAGTGAGGAAAACAATGATGATACAATAAAATTTTTTGAAAAGAATAACTATTTTGGTTATGATAAAAGTAAAGTAAAATTCTTTACACAAGGGCAATTACCTGTAATAGATGAACAAGGAAAAATTCTATTAAACAAAGAAGGTTTAATAAATAAAGCTGCAGATGGTCATGGCGGAATATTTGTAGCAATGAGAAAAAATGGAATAATATATGATATGAAAGCAAGAGGAATACAATGGGCATTCATAGGAGGAGTAGACAATGTTTTAGCAAAAATGGTAGATCCGATATTAGCAGGGATAGCAAAACAAAAAAATGTATTAGTAGCAGGAAAAAGTGTTGTAAAAGCATGTCCAGAAGAAAGAGTAGGAGTGTTTTGTAGAAAAAATGAAAAGCCAAGTGTTATAGAGTATTCAGAAATATCTAAAGAATTAGCGGAAAGTAGAGAACAAAACGGAGAATTAACATATGGGGAATCACATATTTTATGTAATTTATTTAATATAGAAGCAATAGATGAGATAAGCAAAGACAAATTACCATATCATTATGCCTATAAAAAAATACCATATATGAATGAAAATGGGGAAATTGTAAATCCAGAAAAGCCAAATGCGTATAAATTTGAAGCGTTTTTATTTGACGCATTTGAAAGTTTAGAAGATATGGCTATAATGAGAGTAAAAAGAGAAGAAGAATTTGCTCCAGTAAAAAATGCAGAGGGTGTAGACAGTCCTGAAACGGCTAGAAAATTATATCAAAATTTTTATAATATATAAATATTAATAACACAGCAGAAAATTTAACACTTCGAATCTTACAAAATATAAATAAAAAAAGAAGAGATAATAAATTGATGGAACAAGTCAAAAGATTATATAAGGAGGAGTAGATGGTATATTTAAGTAATATACCATACAATGAAAGATGAATTATAGAGAAAAATATGATAAGTGGTGTAAAGATACAACAATAGATGAAAAAGACAGAGAAGAATTGAAATTAATAGAAAAAAATGAAGAAGAGATACAAGATAGATTTTATAAAGACTTAGAGTTTGGAACAGCAGGCTTAAGAGGAGTAATAGGAATTGGAACAAATAGAATGAACAAATATACAGTAGGAAAGGCAACACAAGGGTTATCAAATTATATAATTAAGGAAAATGGAGAGCAAAAGGGTGTAGCAATAGCATATGACTCAAGGAACATGTCAAAAGAATTTAGTGAAATAACAGCATTATGTTTAAATGCAAATGGAATAAAATCATATGTTTTTGAAAGTTTAAGACCAGTACCAGAACTATCGTATGCTGTTAGAGAACTAGGTTGTATAGCAGGAATAATGATTACAGCAAGCCATAATCCACCTAAATATAATGGGTATAAAGTATATTGGGAAGATGGAGCACAAATAGTATCTCCAAAAGATAAGAAAATAATAGAAGAAGTAAACAATATAACAGATTATGGAGAAATAAAAACAATAAAAAAAGAAGAAGCCAGAGAAAAGGGATTATACAATGTAATAGGCAAAGAGATTGATACAAAATACTTAGAAGAGCTAAAAAAACAAATATTAAATCCAGAAGCCATAAAAAAACAAAGCAATTTAAGCATAGTATATACACCTTTACATGGAACGGGAAATATTCCTGTGAAAACAATATTAAAAGAAATTGGATTTAACAATGTAAATATAGTTAAAGAGCAAGAAATGCCAGATGGCAATTTCCCAACAGTAGAATATCCAAATCCAGAAGACAAAAAAGCATTTAAATTAGCATTAGAACTAGCAAAAAAAATAAATGCAGAAATAGTTCTAGCAACAGATCCTGATGCAGACAGATTAGGAGTATATGCGAAAGATTCAAAAACAGGAGAATATAGAGCATTTACGGGAAACATGTCAGCATTATTAATTGCAGAATATATATTATCGCAAAAAAAGCAAAGAAATACCTTACCAGAAAATGGAGCATTAATACGAAGTATAGTATCTTCAACATTAGCAGATGCAATAGCAAAAGAATATAAAATTGAATTGATAGAGGTACTAACAGGTTTTAAATATATAGGTGAGAAAATAAAAGAATTTGAACAAACAAAACAAAAGGAATATATATTTGGGTTTGAAGAGAGCTATGGTTGTTTAGTTGGTACACATGCGAGAGATAAAGACTCTATAGTAGCAGTTATGATGCTATGTGAAGCGGCAGCATATTATAAGGAAAAAGGTTTGACTTTATGGGATCAAATGATAAAAATCTATGAAAAATATGGTTTCTACAAAGAAGGAATAAAATCAGTTACACTAGAAGGTGCAGATGGTGTGGAAAAAATGAAAAGAATTTTAGAAAATTTAAGAACTAACCCACCAAAAGAATTTGGAAATTACAAAGTACAAAAAATAAGAGATTATCAATCTCAAACTATAATAGAATGCAATACTGGCGAAAAGAGTAGTACAGGGCTTCCTCAATCAAATGTATTGTATTATGAGTTAAATGATAATGCTTGGTGTTGTGTACGACCTTCAGGAACAGAGCCGAAAATAAAATATTATATCGGAGTAAAAGGAAAAACATTAGAAGATGCAGATGAAAAAATGGAACAACTAATGAAAATATTTTAAACAAAAAAATAGAGTATATTTCGCACATAGTGGTGTAATATGCTCTATTATATAAAAGCTTCGCCAAACGTTCCACACAAAATTGCTTTGTAATTTTGTGTGGACAAACAATAAAGAAGGTATTATGAATGCCAACCTTTTATATTATTTCTTTTTATAACTCCAAGTAAATTAGCTCTAACCATTGGGATGTCACATGAAAGTTTAAAAAGTAAATCTTTCATATATTCTCTCTTGGAAATCCCGTCCATAGGGCAATTTTTTTTCATAACGGTAATATTTTCTCTTTTTACAAATTTTTGTATTTCCTTTTCAGAAAGATAAATTAAAGGTCGAATTACAGTAATTTTAGACCTATCCATATATGAACTAGGTCCAAAAGTTGAAAATGAACCAGTTAAAAATAAATTCATTAAAAAAGTTTCTAAAACATCATCCTCATTATGGCCAAGAGCAATTTTATTACAACCTTCTCTTATAGCGACAGAATTTAGGATACCCCTTCTAATATTTGCACATAAAGAACATGGGCGTTTTTCTTTTCTAATATCAAAAACAATTTCTTTTATATGACTTTCTTCAATAATAAGTGGCACCTCTAATTTATTACAGGTTTGCTGTAAAAAATTAACATCGAAAAAGTCAAAACCAGGATTTACGCTAACAGCCACTATTTCAAAATCTTTATCGAAGTATTTCTGTAATTGTTTTAAACCTATTAACATAGTAATCGAATCTTTGCCACCAGATAAACATACAGCAATTTTATCTCCATTTTCAATCATATTGTATGCTCTTATTGCTTTTCTCATTTCACTTAAAATTCTTTGCATAGATATTCCTTCCTTTTTACGTATAGATAAAATAAATTATAGTTACAATTCACAGTTTGTAAAATTATATATTGCCTAAATAGAAATTAGGCTGTGAATTGTAACAAATTATATCATAAATTCAAGAGAAAATAAATATTATATCGACTATTGCGGTAAAAAAGAATACAACAGATAGTATAATAACTCTGAATAATTACATCATTTTGCAATATTTGCTGAAAATACCCTAGACAAAATGAAAAATTTATTGTATTATAATAAAAATATGCAAAGACAATAATATAAAGAATGTAGAAAATAGAATTATAAGTTTCTTGAAAAATGAATAATTAAAAAGCAAAAAAACTAATATGTGCCAATAGCTCAGTAGGATAGAGCGACAGTTTCCTAAACTGCAGGTCGGAGGTTCGAATCCTCTTTGGCACACCAAAAGAAAAACCTCCATTTCAATACTTATGGAGGTTTTTTATATACAAAAAAATAATTAAATAAATTCAATATTTTAAACATTTTAAATAGTTTGGTGTGTCAAAAGTGTGTCAATTTTTCAGGAAATCATTTAAAGAATTTAAGGTATTTTCTTTTTCTAAATCCAAATGAGTATAAATATCATAGACCATATCAGCACTAGAATGTCCCATCAAATTTTGAGCTTCTTTAATACCAATGTTTGCGTAATATAACATAGTACAATATGAATGTCTTAGTTGATGTAATGTAAAATGAATTTCTTTTAAATTTTCTTTATTATCATCATCTTTGTGTTTTTCAAAATACATTTTATTTATTTTTAATAAAAAACTTTCTAGCATTCTTTTAATAGCTGTATCAGATAGCATTTTTTTGTTATTACTTTGCATAGTAAATAAATATTTAATTTTGTGTTTGTTACAATAACTTAATCTTTTTTCTAATTCATCATAAACTATATCGAGAATTGGAATATTTCTGCTTTTTTTATTTTTTGTAGTTTTTACTTTAGCTTGATTGTGAATAAACGAAACAGCTTTATTTACATTTATAGTTTTTTTATCTAAATTAATATCAGTTATTTCTAACGCAGTTATTTCTTCTTTTCTCATTCCAGAATATCTTAAAAGTAAAAAAAATAGACCATGCTTATGTATTTTAGAGCATTCGATAAGCAATTCGTCTTCTTCTTTAGTTAATATCTTCTTTTCATTTCTAATAACTTTTGGACTTTTTATATTAATTGCAACATTTTTCATAACATAGTCATTTTCTACAGCTTCGTTTAAGATAGCTTTAGCAAAACGTACAACTTTTTGAGCAAGTTCTATATGTCCATCTTCTAATAAGTTTTTTTGAATTGTTTGTATATCTACTTTTTTTATGTATTTAAGACCATAACCACCTAAATTTTTTATCAGGTAATTATTGATAATATATTTATACTCTCTTATAGTTCCTTCTGACTTTCCAGCAGAATGTATGTCTAACCATTTTTTAGCAAACTCTTTAAAAGAAATACTGTCTTGTATGTGAATGTGCTTTTTGTCCATATACTTTTTTTCTATATACTGAGCTTCTAAATCTTTTGAATTGTCTGAGTATAATGTTTCTAATTTTCCATTAACACTAACTCTTTTCATTAATCTACCGTCTTTACGAGTAGTATATGTAAATGCCATATAGATTCTCCTTTCTAAATATAATTATTGTTTTTATAATAATTATAGGCAAATTGTACAGTTTCTTCTGATACATTTAAGTATTCAGCAATTTCATATAGAGTATATAATCCTTTTTGTATTGCTTGCTTAAAGTCGTTTACCGTAACTAAAACTGTATTTTTCCATTTATTAGCTTTATATTCTTTTTGTTGTATAGTAGTAATATCAGAAGAACTATTATAAAGAGCATTATAATAATAATGTCCAAGTTCTTCTGCCAATATCTCCTTTTCCTCACGAGAACTATCTATTTTTGAATGATTTAATCCTATACAATACTTTTTACCTACTTTGCCTATAATTGCCTTATTTTTCATTTTGAAATTAATTACAGATATATTTTCTCTGTCTGCAATATCATATAATTTGTTTAGTTCCATAAAAATACCTCTATTGATTATTTTTATTATTTCCATATTTAATTTGTTTATAAAATCTTAATGCATCAGCTATTTCCTGCTCCGTAAGACCTTCCATTTCTTTATGGTACGCAAATTCAAATTCTTCTTTTATTTGTTCTTCTGGATTGCGTATATCTGATTTACCAAGCAGATAATCTGTAGAAACATTAAAATATTCTGCTAATTGTTTAATTGTTTCTATATCTGGTTCTCTTTTTCCCTTTTCATATGCACTAATTCTTTGCTGAGTCATATTTATTTTTTCGGCAAAATCTTTTTGACTCAATCCTAATTCTTTTCGTAACATTTCTAATCTAAGCATAATTACCTCCAATTTAAAATATTATATCACAACAAATTGTTGTAAGTAAACATAAAACAACAAAAAGACGTTAATTTTCTAAGAAAAAAATTTTTTTCTTAGAACTGCAATGGAAAAACAGCAAAATAATAAGTTTTTTAATAAAACTATTGACAACGTCATTTTGTTGTTATAATATATATACAACAAAACGACGTGAAGGAGGGGAGAAAAAATGGAGCGAACTAGAATGAAAGAATTAAGAGGTAATAGAAGTCAAGCACAGATAGCAAAATTGTTAAATATGTCTCAACAACAATATTGTAATATTGAAAACGGAAAAAGAGGTATAAAACCCAAATATTTTAAAATATTTGAATTGGTATTTAATGAAAAGATAAATAAATTAGCTCCAGATATTTTTTTAGAAGAAAAAACGTCAATATGACGTAGTAGACGATTAGAATTTTGAAAACAAGGAGGTGTAAAAATGTCAACAAATATATGTAGCAGAAGTAGATCAAAATATTCAACAGTAAAAGAAATAGCAGAAGAATTAGGGTGTTGTGTACAACAAGTTTATAAAACTTTGAAAAAACCGGAACTAGAACTTTGCAAAAAGAAAATAGGAACAGCAGGTGTAAGAGTTGATAAGGAAGAGTATTACAGGATTACAGAACAAGTTTTTAGAAGAAACTAATAATTAACCCAGATACAAAGAAGGAGGGAAAGAGATGGAAGATAAAAAAATAAATAAAAAACAAATAACATTAAACCTCCCAAATGAGTTAATAGATAAACTCAAAAGAGAGGCAAATATAAAAGGTATTCCATTAAATACATATATAGTTATGCTTCTTCAACAGTAATAGTACCATTTTCCTTTTCATATGTAGTTACATATTGCTTAATTACAAATTCTATTTCTTTATTTATAGAGCGACTATTAATTTTAGCAATATATCTAAACTTTGACATTAAATCTTCATCAATTCTTAAAGGATATGGATTGATTTGAGATGACATATTAAAAACCTCCTTATAAAAAGATATCAAAATTATATCACTTTAATAGAAATAAAAAAAGATATAAAAAGATATCAAAAAGATATTGACAAACAAAAAACGATATGATATAAACAAGATACAAAGTGATATCTAAAAGAAAGGAGAGAGAATAAAGATGAAAATAGAAAAAGAGCAAATGCTGTTAAGGGTGCCAGAAAAGTTAAAAAAATCATTGCAACAAAAAGCCAAGGAGCAAGGAATATCATTAAACGCATTAATAACACAAACATTATGGAAATATATTGAATAATTAACCCAGATACAAAGAAGGAGGGAAAGAGATGGAAGATAAAAAAATAAATAAAAAACAAATAACATTAAACCTCCCAAATGAGTTATTAGGCAAACTCAAAAGAGAGGCAAATATAAAAGGGTATACAATTACAGATTTTATAATATTTACTTTATGGGATTATTTTGAAAGTATTCATCTATAATAAAAGCAATTTCTTTAGCAACAGAGCGTTTATGAATTTTGGCTTGAGACTTAACTTTATTCAAAAGTTCTGTTTCTATACGTAATGTAAAACGTGTTTCTTCATCATTTGTATAGACATCGTTAGTAGGCATAATATCACTCCTTTTAATTAATATGACACCAATATTATAAGAAAAAAATAAAAAAAAGTCAAACACCATATTGACACCAAAAATAATATATGCTAAAATACAAACCATAGGAGGTGACACCAAAAATATGACAAACAACAAAATACGTTTTACCTTTAGAATGCCAATAGAATTAAAAAAGAAAGTGGATAAAAGAGCTAAAAAACGTGGTACATCAAGCAATGCATTAATAATTCAAATATTACAAGAACATTTTGAGAAACAGAAAATTTAACTCTACACATTAACTAAAATTATTGTGATATTAAAAGGTGATGATATGAAAGAAAAAATAACAGTAACTACGAATATGCCTACAGAAGAGCAGAAAGAACTAATTATACAAAAGATAAAAGAACATTTAGAAAGTCAATATAACAAATAGTTACCCCAGATAACAAAGAAGGAGGGAAGAGATGGAAGAAAAGATAAAACAAATTGCTGAATTAGTAACAGATTTGAAATACTACGAATGGAACAAAATTAAAGTTGCTATTGATAAAAAATACTCATCAGAACAAGCAAAGGTCAAGATAAATGCTAGCCCTGATGAAATAGTAAATGCTATAAAATTAGAAATTTAATTATTCGCTTACAAATTGAAAATGCTCAGGAGCTAAACGATAATCTTTTCCATTATATTGCACGTGAATATATCCATATTCAAAACACTTAGCAATACTTGAGTTTTTATCAAAAGTAAGATTTTCTTTAAAGTATGTAACTGGATTTTGAAAATCAGCTACTGTTCCAGCTTCTGTAATATCTGTCCAGTTGCCTAATAAGTTAGCATATATACGCATTATAATCACCACCTTTCTAAAATAAGATAGGTAAATTATACAAAAAATTAAAAAATAAGTAAAGGAGTAAACAAATGAGTAAACTATTAGATTTCATATTATGTAGTACAACAGTACTAACAGAATTAATAGCAGTATTTATATTAGCAATAATAGTACAAGCTGTATTTTACAGAGTTTTTAACATTAATCTATATAAGATTATAAGAAATAAATTAGAAGAACTAGAGAGGAGGATAGAAAGATGGAATTATTCGTTTTAGGGGTATTTTCAGGGGCAATATTAGGAATGTTTTTAATGGCTTGTTTGTCAATAAATGCTGTTAATGAATATGAAAAAGTATTAAAAGAAACAACATTACAAAACAGTAAAATAATGAATGACAATTTAGAAGTTATGGAAGAAAATCGACAATTAAGAAGTTTAAGACTAGAAGAAATACGAAAAAATGGAATATTAGATGCAGAAAATAGACAAATGAAAAAGCTGTTGAATCAAATAGCAGATTTAACAATACAGTATTTAATAGGACATGAAAAAGACTTAATAAACAAAATAAAAGAGTTAGTTCGTGACTACCAATCTAAAAACTAACTCAAACATAAATTATATAAATTCACATCTGTATAAATTATAACATGTTTTATACAGATGTGCAAGGAAGGAAATGTAAATGAAAAAGGTAGGAATTATAAGAAAAATAGACGAATTAGGCAGAATAGTAATACCAAAGGAATTTAGAGATAATTTTGATATGAAAAAAGGAGACAAGCTAGAAATTATAGCAAGCAAAGAAGGTCAAATAATTTTAGAGAAATTTGAAAGAAAAGTTTGTACACAATGTAATAAATCAGTAGGAATAAAGGACAAATATTGTAAATATTGTGGAAACAAATTAAAGGAGGCATAGCATGCCACCAGACTGGACAAATTTTTATTTTGAAGAAAAGCCAATAGATTACGACAGTTACTACGAATATTTAGCAGAAAGAGAAGATGAAAGATGGGAAAATTATGAGAAGGAAAATTAAAATGATAAAAAAACCAGAAGACATGATAAATACAGAGAATAGCAAGAAAAGTTTGACTCTGTATGAAATATCAAATAAATTTGCTGAAATAATAGACAAAATAGAATATGGTGAAATTACAGAGGAAGAATACAATAAATTAGGTACACAATTAGCCATAGAATTGAAAAATAAAAGTAGTAATATAGTTGCTTATTTGCAGAATGAAAATGCTTTTATAGAGGCAATAGATACTCAGGTTAAGAGACTACAAGACATGAAAAAAATAAAAGAAAATAAAATAGAAAGATTTAAGCAATATGTAAAAGAAAATATGGAAAAAATGAACATCCAAAAACTAGAAACAGAAATTGGAACAATAAGTATATGTAATAGTCCATTGTCAGTAGAAATTGTAGAAAATGATAAAGTACCAAATAAATATAAGAAGATTATACAAACAGAACAAATAAATAAAACAGCAATAAAAGATGATTTTAAAAAAACAGGAGAACTCATAGAAGGCGTTAAGTTTAATACCAATAATACATATCTAAAAATAAAGTAGGTGATTATGATAGATTATTTAGATTTAAAAGATATAGGAGGAACAATTTATGGAGAATATCCTTAAAGAAGAAAAAATTAGAGATTTAAGAGCAGATGAAATTGAATGTAAGGTTTCACAGATAAGCGATAAAGGTTTGCAATTATTATTATACAAGACATCAAGAACAGATATGGCAATATTAGACGAAATATTTGGAAGAATGAATTGGCAATGTGAGTATAAAGAAATAAAAGGCAATATGTACTGTGGAATATCTGTATTTGATAAAGAAACAAAACAATGGATTACAAAATGGGATTGTGGAGTAGAAAGTCAATTTGGAGATAAAGAAAAAGGCGAAGCATCTGACGCTTTTAAAAGAGCAGGTTTTAAATGGGGAATAGGAGTTGAATTATATACCCCACCATTTATATATATACCAATTAAAGATAAAGAAGGAAAAGGCAATTTTGATTTAAAAGAAAAACAAGGTAAATATTCAACATATACCAAATTTGAAGTGGAAAAAATACAAATTACAAATAAAGAAATAACAGGATTAGCAATTAAAAATAACAAAGGGAAAAGAGTATTTGTATGGAAAAAAGAAGTTAAAAAGAAAGAAAAAACAAGTCAAGAAGAAGTTGACCCTAACGATAAAAGACAATTTGATGGTAGTGGCGAAGCATAAACATATAACTTATTTGATTTATATGCAGAAAAATGGAAATGTAAATATTAGGAGGAATAAATGAAAAGATTATTTAAAGCAATATTAAAAGTAACTGCATTTTTAATAGCAATACTTATAGCAAATTTTATACTAGATTTAATAACAAGACTAGCAACATGGATAGCACCAATATTGTTGATATTAGCAATTATAGCACTAGTAATATTTTATTACTATGAAGATAGATATAAGGAAGGTCATTAAAAATATGATAGGAACAACAAATGAAGTAATACAATATCTATTTAAGCAAGATAAAACAAAGAAATATGAAGTAAAAGAATATAAGAAAAAAAGGTCAAAAGATGCAAATGCATATTTTCATGTACTAGTAAATGAATTAGCAAGATATTTCAATATATCAGATAAAGAAATGAAAATAAAGATGAACCTACAATATGGAACAATAGCAAAAGATAGTAATGGAAATAGTATAGGAATAAAAATACCGCAAGGAACAGATATAACACAATTTTACGATTATGCAAAATGGTTTGGAAAATGTGAAGATAATGGAATTAAGTTTGATAAATACCTATTTTACAAGCAGACACATACATTAAATACAAAAGAAATGTCACAACTAATAAATGGAGTAGTACAAGAATGTCAAGATGTGGGAATAGAAACAAAACCAAGACAAGAAATAGAAAGTTTATTAAGGAGTTGGAAATAAGATAAATGAAAAGAGAGTTCTGTATAATGCCAGAAGATGAAAGATGGAGTACGAAGAGGTTTGCAGGTAGCCATAGACATGAAGTATTTGGAGGAGCAAATAGGCAATTAAGTATAAAAGATGGACTAATAATATTTCTAACTCCAGAAATGCACAATATGAGTGATAAAGGTATACATTTTAATAAAGAATTTATGGACTATACACATAAAATAGGACAAGAAGTATGGCAGAAATGTTATAACAAAACAAAAGAAGATTTTATAGCCAGATATGGCAAAAGTTATTTATAAGAAAGGTAAAACAACAGGGCAAGACAAAAGTTTTGCCCTTAAATATACGAAAGGAGAAAGTCTATGGAAGGCTGGATAAAAATTCATAGAAAAATATTAGATAATCCAATTGTATGTAAAGATAGTGAAACTATTTCAATTTGGTTGTATTTACTTCTAAATGCAACACATCAAGAAGTGCCAGCCACGTTTAAAGGAGAAAAAATAATATTAAAAAAAGGACAACTTATAACTGGAATAATATCTATATCAGAAAAATTAGTGATAAACAAAAATAAGGTGCAACGAACACTAAAGTGTTTTGAAAGTGATAAACAGATTGAGCAACAAACAAGTAACAAAAATCGCTTAATAACAATACTTAACTGGGAAGCATATCAAAGTAGTGATAAACAAAATGATAAACAAATGATAAACAACTGGGAAACAAATGATAAACAAAGTGATAACAAACAAGAATGTAATATACAAGAATGTAATAATAATATTTATTTATATTTATTAAATAGATATCGCGTAGAAAATCCAAAAAATTTTGATGAGTATATGAAAAAAACAAGAGATTTAAGAAATGACGAAAAATGGAATGAATTGACTAGAGATGAACAACAGAAATTGTTAAGTGAATTATAAGGAGGAAAATAAAAATGAAATTTAAAGTAGGAGATAAAGTAAGACTAGTAAGAATTGCAAAAAGTGAAAAAGAAGGAGATAAGAAAAAAGATTATTTAAGCAATTTAAACAAAGTATTTACGATAGAAAGAATACGTGATAGTTATGAAGGAGAATTTGCAACTTTGGAGGAAACATTAATACAACCATTTTTAAGTGACTTAGAAAAAGTGTTTACAAAATCAGACTTAAAAGATGGAGATGTAGTTACATGCAGATACGGAGATAGAAGAACTTTAATTAAAAATACTTTTGAGTGTCATAATTTGGGAAAGTCAACATTAGTTTTAGAGAACTACAACGAAGATTTAACGATGAAAAACGAAAATAAAGAAATGGATATCATCAAAGTAGAACGTCCAACACACTATAAAACAGTATTTGAAAGAAAAGAAGAAATACTAGATGAAGTAGAAAAAGAATATTTAAAAGGTGTTATTAGACCATTCAGAAACAAAGTAAGAGCAATAATAAAAATGGAATATTCAGAAAATAGTGCATTTATTTGCATAGTTTTAAAAGATGATTCAGATATGCTATTTCCTGTTTTTAAAAAAGAAAATATGTACAAAAAAATGGAACTAGATAAACACTATACATTAAAAGAATTAGAATTATAGGAGAGTGATAACAAATGAAGACAGACAAAGAAAAAATAAAAGAAAAGCTAATGAAATATTTTGACATAGGTACAAATGGTTGTATGGCATATAACTTAACAAGAGTAAAGGAAGCTAGACAATATGGAACTTTAACAATAGATGATTTTGAAGAATTTGATGAAGAAACAATAGACGATATAGTAGAGTACATATTTAAGGAGGAATAACATAAATGATAGAAACAAGACAATTAAGTTTTGAAGATATAAAACCTAAACGATTAACGAAATATATGCAAATATTAGAAATAATAGGAAATAGAAAAATGACAGCTAGAGAAATAGAAGCAGAAATGAATAAAAAAAGATATTCTACATTTTTTGATATGAACCATGTAAGACCACGCTTAACAGAATTAGTAAATGAATATCACGAATTGATAGAAGATGGAGTAAAGGAAGATTATATAACACATAAAAAAGTAGCAGTATATAGAAGAACAACAGAAGTAGAAAAAATGATGTTGGAAAATGAAAATCATTATACAACGTATTAGGAGGAAGTTATGAGAGAAATAAAGTTTAGAGCATGGTACAAACCTAATAAAACCATGTATAAAGTAGGACAAATATCATTAGAAAAGGGAATTTGGAACTATGAACCAGACAATAGAGAATATATAGGAGTAAGTATACCATATCAGCCAAGCTTTATATTAATGCAATATACAGGACTAAAAGATAAAAACGGAAAAGAAATATATGAGGGAGATATAGTTAAATATAAAAAAATGATTGGAAAAATAATATTCTTTAATGGAAGTTTTGTTTTATCAGATTTTACAGAAGAAAATGAGTGGGAACTAGGTGTTATCAACCAAGAAGTAGAAATAATAGGCAACATATATGAAAATAGTAATTTATTAGAGGACTAGTCTATGAAATATCAACAATTAATACCAAGCTGTGAAAAAGCAATAAAAGAAGGAATATGTACAGGCTGTCAAGCATTAGAAAATCCATATTATCGAGGAAATCCAAACTGTAGATATAGCAAAATACCAACAGCACAAGAATATATAAATGAAATACACAAAATATTAGGAATGGGGGAACAGATGAGAATATGAAAGATTGGAACGGAAATAAAAAAAGTACATTTGTACAATTAGGAGCAAGTAATCATACAGAAAAAGAAAGAGAACAGAATGATTTTTACGCAACAGACCCAAAAGCATTAGAAATATTTTTAGACAAACTAAAACAAGATAATATTCAATTACACGACAGTATATGGGAATGTGCTTGCGGTAAAGGACATTTAAGCGAAGTCTTAATAAAGCAAGGATATAATGTATATGCGACTGACAAAATAAGTAGAGGATATGGAAATGAGCAATTAGATTTTTTGACAGAAAAGTTATTTACAGATGATTTAGAGGCAGATATATTAACAAATCCACCATACAAATATGCAAAAGAGTTTATAGAAAAAGCATTAGAAATACAAGCAAAAGGATATTATACAATAATGTTTTTAAAAATACAATTTTTAGAAGGACAAGCAAGACAGAAATTATTCAAGAAATATCCACCAAAATACATATACGTTAATAGCAAAAGACAATTATGTGCAATGAATGGAGAATTTGAAAAATATAATGCAACAGCTATTTGTTATTGCTGGTTTATATGGGAAAAAGGATTTAATGGAGAGCCAATAATTAGATGGATATAAGGAGGACGAAAGATGAAAAGATATATACATTCAGACAGTTTATATTTAATAGATGAAAACGAAGAAAAAATGGAGAAACAAAAAGAATATCAACATAATTATTATATAAATGTTACCAAAAAGAAGAGAGCAAAAGAAAAGGAGTTAAAAAATAGTGATAATAAAAATACCGATGATGTGCAGAAGCAAAAAGAACAGTGAACAAATATGTATAAATAAAAGAACAGGAAAAAACTTTATAGCACAAAGTGAACTATATAAAGAATTTGAACGAAATTGTGGCTATTTCTTAAATAAATATCAAAGCAATATAAGTTATCCAATAAATTTGAAATGTACATTCTACGTCAAAGATAGACGAAAGAGAGACATAGTAAATTTATTAAATGCAATACAAGACATATTAGTAAAATATAAAGTAATAGCAGATGACAATTACAACATAGTACAAAGTATAGATGGTAGTAGAATAATCTACGAAAAGGGTAGAGAAGAAACAATAATAGAAATAACTAAAATAAGGAGTGAAGTAAATTGACAGAAGAAAAAGCTATAGAAATAATGAAAGAATGGATAGAATATGAAAAAGCTAATAAAAACAAAATAAATAAAGCAGATGAACTAATAGAAGTACAAGAAACAATAGTAAAAGCATTAGAGAAGAAAAATAAGATGATAGATGAAATAATACAAAGAGTATATTTAACAAAACAAGAACAAGAAAAAATGAAAGAATATATATACTCTTCAAATAAGAAAAAAGATTTTTACAGTTTTGTAAAACAATATTTTGAAAAGAAAGCAGAGAAAGAACAATGAATGTAGGAAAGGACAACAGACATCCAAGATACATATGTGACAAATGTGGAAATGAAATATTTTATATAAAACAAAAAGGATTTGTAGGTATAAATAGATATTGTAAAAATACACATAAGGATATTAATTATAAAAAAGACTTTGATTTATGTAAAAAATGTGAAAAAAAATTTAGGCAATGGTTAAAAGAAAAAGAATTGCCTACAGCACAAGAAATTATAGATAAATTTAAGATATACGATGAAAGAGAGGAAAATAAATGAAAACATATAGAATAGATAAAAAAGATTTAAAAAATAAGAAAGTTTTAGCAGAAGGATATAAAATATTTAATCAAGGATTTAAAGCAAGAGATTATTGTTATGCAGATGAAGACGGAAATGTAGTAGGAACATTTCACAAAGTAGAGGGAGATATAAAAGAATGTGAATGGGGATTACATTTTAGTAAAAATCCATTTAATTGTTTTAATTTTTATGAATGTGTTCAATGGAATGAATTTGCAAAAGTAAGAGCATATGAAAACATAATTGATAGTTCTGATGGAGAAAAAACAGTAGCACAAGTACTAGCGATAGTTGAAATATATACTTTTGATGAATTTATAGAACTTCTTAAAGAATACAATAAGGAAGAATACTTAAAAAATGGAATAAACTGTAGCGATGGAATAAGCTATAGCGATGGAATAAACCGTAGCAATGGAATAAACCGTAGCGATGGAATAAACCGTAGCAATGGAATAAACCGTAGCAATGGAATAAACTGTAGCGATGGAATAAGCTATAGCGATGGAATAAACTGTAGCAATGGAATAAACTATAGCGATGGAATAAACCGTAGCAATGGAATAAACCGTAGCGATGGAATAAACCGTAGCAATGGAATAAACCGTAGCAATGGAATAAACTGTAGCAATGGAATAAACCGTAGCAATGGAATAAACTGTAGCAATGGAATAAGCTATAGCAATGGAATAAATTATAGTTATGGAATAATAAAATCAGAAGGAGTAAATCAAAGTATATTTTGTTACAATTTCTCTGGAAAATATGGATTATTTAATAAAATCGTTACTAAAGAAAGGATAGATGAAGTAAAAGAAAAAATATATAGCTTTGAATGGCATCCTGTATTTAACAATGCTTTTGAAATGAAAAAAGAAAAAGAAAACTGGTATGAAGTAAACATACCAAACATATTTGAAATAGATAATAAAACAGCATGGAGTACAATGCCAAAAGAGATGTTAGAATACATAAAATCACTAGAAGAATATGATGAAGAAATATTTAATAAAATAACAGGAGATTTAGAAAATGATTAAAATAGTAAATGGAAACATATTAAATGCAAAAGAAAACATAATAGTACATCAAGTAAATGTACAAGGAATAATGGGAGGAGGAGTTGCAAGACAACTTGCAACTAAGTATCCAAACCTAGAAAAAGAATATAGAGAGTTTTGCAGACTATATGATAATGAGTATGAAAAATTAAAAGGACAAGTATTTAAAATAATGTTGCAAGGTAAATTCATAATGAATATGTTCAGTCAAAAAGAAAACTTTGATACAGATTATAAAGCAATGAAAGAAGCATTAGAAGAAACAAAAAAATATGCAAAAAGTTTCAAATTAAGTGTATGTATGCCTTACGGGATAGGTTGTGGAATTGCGAATGGAGATTGGAATACAGTCTACAAAATAATAGAAGAAGTATTCAACGATTATGATGTAACATTATATAAATTAAGATAAATTAAAAAAGAAAATAAAAAAGACAACAAGCAAGAATTATTAAAATTATTTGGACTAATGTAGAAGGAGGAGCAATGTTAAGTGAATTAGAAATAGAAAGAGCTAAAGAAGAATCATACTGGAAAGGCTACATACAAAAACAAAATGAAGCAATGCAAATATGTAAAAAGTGTAAATATATAGAAAAAGTCAAAAAACTAGAATCAGAAAAGCAAAATATAATAGAGAAGTTGGAAGAAGAAAGCAAACAATTAGATGAAGAAACAAAACAGATAGCTATTGAATTAAATAAAACAAGAGATATGGTAATAACTGATGAATATGAAGAGGCAGAAAATGAAGAATATATACTTACGTTAGAAGAAAAGTATGAAAAAGCGAATATAAGAAGAATTAGAACAAATGAAATATTATTAATAGTGAAGGGAGAAAAGAAGTGAGCAAATTAATAGACGAATTAAATATAAAAAGAACAGAAGTATTAAAAGAAATAAAACCAATTTGTGAAGCATTTAACATTAAATATGATTATGTTGTAAAAGAAACAGGACAAACAGAAACTTTAGTATTAGATGGTCAAAAAATAGGCTGTTCTATGAATAGTATATATGCCATAAAGAATGAAATTATAGGATATATGTTTGCTAAAATATACTGCCATGATAATTGGTGGCATTTTCAACCACAGACACTTAAATACATAAAGCAATATTGGATAGATTAAGGAGGACAAGCATGAGTGAAGCAGATAAGAAATTTGAAGAATTAGGATATGAAAAAATAGTAGAGCATAAATTTAAAGAACCAGATGATTATAATGATGATTATAATGAAGGAGTTACAGAACTTATATTGTATAGAAATGAAATTAAGAGATTAGAAATATCATTTTGGAATGATAGAACAATAAGTAAATCAAATAATTATGATGTTAGTTATCTAACAATGCAAGAACTACAAGCAATAAATGAAAAATGTAAGGAGATGAAGTGGATTGAATAAAGAGTTAGAAGAGACTAAACCTGTTAATGCAATAATAAATACTACAATAGTATTTTATGAAGAACCACCAAAAAAAGATACATGGGGAAGTAATAATATAGAATATGAACTATGTTACAATTCTAAAACAGGAATTGTAAATATATATGAAGTAGGAGCTTTTGGAGATAGGACACTTATAAGAAGATGTAGAGACAGAAGAAATAGAGGAATTACACTAGATGAAATGTTAGAGAACATACAAGAAATATGTAATATGACATACAAAGAATTTAAAGAAAAAATATTGAAAGGGATGTAGCTTATGAATAAAGAATTGAAATGGAGTGATTTTAATAAATATCCTCACAGTGTTTTTGCAACAGCATTTTTGGTATATGGAAAATTAGCAGATTATAAAATAACTAACAGACAAAGAGACTGGAGAGATAGAACATTCAGAGGAACAAGCTAGGAAAGTGAAATAGCACAAAGATTAAGAAATAATGACCCAAATATAACTTGCGAACATAAAGAGATATTAGTAAATAATAACGAGGAACACAACAAAGCATTTGATGATTTAGAAGATTGGTTGTTCAATAATTTTGAAATATATGAGAAAGTTAGCTTTTATAGATGGAGGTAATTATGAATAAAGAATTAGAAGAAATGATAAATCAATATAAGACAGCAAAAGATAACAAATGTCTAATAGAAAGTATAAAACCAGACTTTTTCTTTGAATTTGTAGATTTATTATTAAATCAGATAGAAAATTCTATACCTATGGAGGGAAAATAAAATGTCATACATGCATGATTTTCAAGTAAAATATTTACCTAAAATAGAAAAATGCGATTTTATACCACCAGAACGAATAAGAGAAGCTTGTATATATAGAGGCTGGACATACAAAGAAGCATCAGAGAAATGTGATATAGACTATAGAGAATTTTGTTCATATGCAAATGGGCATAAAGATATACCAGACGAACTTATATTAAAATTTGCAGGAGGATTTAAGTTACCAAAACAATTTTTCTATCAATTAAAGTGGGGGAGAGTAGATTTTTAAAATAAAGCAAATACTACATATAGAGGTGTAGTATGCAAGAGCAAGAAATAATAAGAATGTGGAGAAGTGGAATAGATAAAAATAAATTAGCAGAAATATATAAACGTAGATATAATCAGCAAATTAAAATAATAAGACTAGATATAAGAAATAGACATGTAAGATTTATAACATATAAAGAAGCTCTAAATAAAGTAGAGCAAACAATATTGAAAAATATAAAAGTACATTGAAAATTTAATAAAATACCAAGTTTATCAGACGAAATGCAATAATAGTAATGTTTACGAAAAATATAAAGAAATAGAAAATAAGTATTGACAGTGACGTGTAAATATGATAATATAATACCAGTTCAAAAGAAAGGAGGTAAAAGTCCTATGATAAAGAACATAATAAAAAAGTGCTTGACACGCTACCAACGACACCAAGCACAAGTTCAGAAGAAAAAGAGAGAGGCTCATAATAGAGAGCAAGTCAATCTAATTCTTCAAGGACTAGAAAGTAGGGGATACTAAAATCCCCTCAACCTTTCTAATGATAGTATTATATAATAAAATCGCAATACTGTCAAATGGAAAGGAGCCTATATTATGGAGGAAAGAGAATTGAAAGTAAACTATAATAAGAGTGGAAGGGGTTCATATACTCCTAGGTTGACCTTGCCTATCACAGATTTAAGAAAAATGGGAATAACTCCAGAAGATAGGCAAGTCAAGTATTATTACAATGAAGAAGATGAAATTATGATTATAAGTAAAAAAGAATTAAAAGATGTTAAAATAATAAAATAAAAGATAACCTTAAATTATCTGCATTGTCTGGTAAACTGTTCAGATAATTCAAGGCATAAGTGAACTACTTGAAAAGTAATCCTATTAATATTATATCATATAGGAGTGCCTTTATTCAAGTGGTTAAAAAAGATGTTTGAATGGAGGTATTTTATTATGGAAATAAAAGAAAAAATAAGAAAAATATATCAAAAAAACGGAGTATCAGTAGATGACGATTATATTGAATATAAAATGAAAGACAAAGAAAAAGTAAAGCAATTTATAAGAATATACAAGCGAGAAAAATTAGAAAGTATGAATTACATACTAGGAAAAACAGAAGATAACGAATATTTTACACAATTTGAATTAGCATTATTAGATAAAATAGATCTATTTAATAGAAAAGTGATAGAAATTTGCAAAAATATTTATGAAAAAGAATTTAAGGAGGAAATATAGAATGAATAATTTAGAAATTATAAAAATAAAAGGTGTAAGAGGATATATAAATGAAAATGGAGTAGCACAATTAAATTTAGAGGATGTAGCAAGAGGATTAGGATTTACAAACGTAGCCACTAGTGGTCACGAAGTAATAAGATGGGCGAGAGTAAGAGGATATCTAAATGAATTTAACGTCGCAACGAGTTGCGATGATAATTCCCAACAAATTGGGAAAATAGGAATACCAGAATATATACCAGAAAACATATTCTATAAATTATGTTTTAAAGCTAAAAATGAAGTAGCAAGAAAATTTCAAGACATAGTAACAGATGAGATATTACCAGCAATAAGACAAACAGGAGGATATATATCAGGCGAAGAAAATATGACAGAAGATGAACTTATATTAAAAGCTATGAATGTATTAAATGCAAAAGTAGAAAAGTTAGGACAACAAAATAAACAGCTAGAAAGTACAATAGAAGAACAAAAGCCAAAAGTACTATTTGCTAATAGTGTAGAAACAAGCAAATCATCAATATTGGTTGGAGAATTAGCAAAAATATTAAAACAAAATGGTCACGAAATAGGACAGAACAGATTATTCCAGTGGTTAAGAGATAACGGATATCTTATAAGTAGAAAAGGAACAGATTACAATATGCCTACACAAAAAGCAATGAATTTAGGTTTATTTCAAATAAAAGAAACAAGTATAACACATTCAGATGGACATATAAGTGTAAATAAGACAACTAAAGTTACAGGAAAGGGGCAAATATATTTTGTAAATAAATTTGCAATGTAAAAGGAAGTGAGCAAATGTTCACAGAAAAAGAACTAAAGAATTTATTAAAACAAAAAGAGAAAGAGCGTAGAGACTTAGAATATATAAGAGCAGACAGAATAGACAAAATAAGAGCAGATTTAATATTAACGATAGAAATAAATTTGATTAAGCAGATATTGAGGAAGGAACAATAATGTAAAATGAGAGGAAATAAAATACTAATAGAAAAATTACCATTGACAGTAATAAAAGATACATATAGTTCAAAAACAAAATACATAGAAATACAAGGATATAAAGTAAGAACAAAAGATGATAGATACTTAAATTTTATAAAGCATGGTTTTAAGTGTGCAAAATGTGGAATAGAGGGACAATATACTAATTTAGAAACAAATTACACAGGAAATCACTTAAATGTATATGGAGAAAAAGAGGGGAAACCTATATTGCTAACAAAAGACCATATATATCCAAAGTCAAAAGGAGGACTAGACAATATAAAGAATTATCAAGTGCTATGTGAAGAATGCAATCATAGAAAAAGTGATAATAGTCCTATGAGATTATCAATAGCGTTACAAAATGGATATGCAACTAAAAAGTCAGTTGAAAGAGCAGTAAGAACAGGTAGACCAAAAGCACTTATAGGAGTGTAAAAAATGGAGGAAAAAGATTATGAATGAATTAGAAAAGATTATTAATAAAAATCAAAATGAAAAATTAACTGAAAATGGAGATAAAGCATATAAATCAACAGGGAATAACTTAACAGATATATTCTTTATGACCCCATATTTTGAAAAGAATTTAGACCAAGTAAATATTGGAACAAGCGAAAAAGAAAAGCTATTTTCAATGTTTATTAGAGACCCAAGATTTGGATTAGGAAGAAGAGATTTAGGAAGAAAATTAATGTTATTATCTGGTGTAACAGCTGAAAATATTGTAAAAGCAGGAAGATATGATGATTTAGTACATATTCCAACAGATGAAAATTTAATATACTTAAAAGAACAGTTATATGCAGGAAATGAATTAGCAAAAAAATGGTTACCAAGATTAACGGGAAAAGAAAAAAGATATGCTAAAGCATTATGTAAGATGTGGAATATATCAGAAAAAGAATATAGAAAGTTAATCAAAACAGATACAACAGTTGAATATAAATTATCATATGCAGAAAAAGAAGAAGGCACACCATTAAACGAATTGTTTAATAAAGGAAATTATAAACACCCATTAGTTAATGAAATAGATTTTGAAAAAGTACCAAGTTTAGCAATGACAAAATACACGAATGCTTTTTCAACTAGAGAAGACTTAAAAGGAAGATTTTCAGAATATATCCAAAAAGTAAAAGAAAATAAGGCAAGATTAAATACTTCTACAACAGATGTATATGATGGATATAAAACAGCAACAAGAGGAGCAACAACAGAAGCAAAAGAAGTTATCGCAAGCAAAATAGTAGATGACAAAACAATAGGTGTAGAAATGAATGTAATTTGTATTGTAGATAGTTCTGGCTCAATGGGGTGGAATGATGAAAAAGACAGTTTATTAGCAAGAGCATATTCAATAGCTTATGGAATTGCGACAAAGTCTACATATGCACCAAACCAAGTAATATCTTTTAGTTCAAGACCACAATTAATGACAATACAAGGAAAAACTCTAAAAGAAAAATATCATTCTATGTATACAGGAGATTGTTCAAATACTGATTTTGGTAGAGTTATGGAATTATTAAGAGAACTTAAAAAATACCCAGAATATTTAATTGTATTATCAGATATGGAATTTGATAGTGGTTCTAGTCAATCAAAAGAACAAACAATGAAAATATTTAAACAACACGGTGCAGAAACAAAAATTATATGGTGGAACTTAAATGATAGAAATAAGACAGTACCAGAGTTTGATGAATATGGAAACATCTATTTAAGTGGATACAATTTACAAATATTAAAATTATTAGAAAACAAATTTGATATGACATCATATATCGATAAAATTCTAGAAAAATACAAAAAAGATATTGACTTTTAGTTAAAAATTTAATAAAATATATACATCGAAAAGAGATAAAAGGACGTACAGCAAAAAATAAGCTTAGCAAAGCACCAAACTTTTAATTTGGAAAATTTGTCCTTTGTTAAAAATAAATATAAAATTAAAGACTATTTCTGCAAAAAAAATAATAGAAGTTCATTGGTTGAACAAATGTCTGAAAAACATTTTGTAGTTGGTTCGATTCCAACCTAAAAAACATAGTCTTGTTAGATTTAGAAATATAGGTAAGATGTATATAAAATATATCTTACCTTTTTTGTTTGATAAAAATTAAAATAGGAGGGTACAAATGAGTAGAGTAAATTATAAAGTTTCAAGACATATAAAGAAAAAAATAGAAAATGAACTATATCAATATTGGGATAACAAAAGAGAATTAGAAGAAATGCAACAGGACATTATAGATAGTTCTCCAGAACCACCAGATGGGCAACCAAAGGGAAACAATACATCTAATACAACAGAGCAAAAAGCAATAAAATTAAGAACATCAAGAACAATTTTAATATTAACAAGAAGATTAGAATATATAGAAAAAGCTATAAAAAGGTTAAATGAAGACGAAAAGAAAGTATTTGAAATAATATTTAAAGAAAGACATAATCAGAAAATGGCAGAAACATATAAATATATTTCAAAGGATAGTTATTACAATACATATAACAAAATTATATATTTTACAGCAGTAGAATTTGGAGATATTTAAAAAAATTTTTTATGGTACGAAAAAAGTACGAAAAAACAGTATATAAAATGTGTTATTATAGTATTAGTAAAAAAAGTTAAAGGCTTTTTAGAGTACAGTCAGAAATGATTAAGCCCAAGTACTCATCTTCTCTATTTTTTAAGAACAGTAGGTATAAGGCTTATGTAAGCATCTGAATAAGTTCAAATAAATTAGTAAAAGTTAGTTATAGATTTATTTTATAGCTAACTTTTTTATTAAAAAATAAAAAACATATTGAATTAAATTCTCTAATATAATATAATCAAGAAAAAAACATATTATATAGGGGGTGTTGCTAATGGAAAATGATATTGTAAAAGATGCATATTATTTAGTAGGATTATTTAAAAAGTCAAACAAGATAGTTACTCAATTACATATACAAAAATTAATGTTCTTATATGAAGCATACTATATGAACATGACAAACAAAGAAAAACTATATGATTGTGAGTTTAAAGCATGGAATTTTGGACCAGTAGCAATACCTTTATACAAAGAATTTAAGATATATGGAAAAAATGAAATAACCTTAACTCAAGAACAAATAAACGAAGGAGAAAGCATAGCAGAAGAAAAAAAGAAATTTATGAAAAAACTATTTGAAGCTTTTAAAGATTTTACAGCAATACAATTAGTTAATTTTACGCATGCAGAAGGCTCACCTTGGAAAGAAGCGTGGAATGAAGAAGAATATTCTATAATTTCAAAAGTCAGTATGAAAAAATGGTTTGCTAAATATGTCAAAAAATAATAAAAAGAAAAATTTGAATAATGTGAGCAATTCAAATATAAAAATAGAAGAACCAAACATAGATGTAACAAAAATAATAGCAGAAACAAGTAAAGATCCACATAAGAATGATAGTGAATATAAAATATTTTGTGATAAATATATAAATGCAGATTTTTCACAATATAAACTACAGAAGTTAAAAGAAATGTATGAAATTGCAAATGGATTATTAAATCAATATTTTATCATAAGAAATAATAAATATGATAATATAATAGTTATGCAGTTACAATATATTGTAAGTAGTATAATGTATAACATAAATATTAAACAAACACACAATTATAGCCAACAAAACAATTCTTTAAATAAAAAACTAGAGAGTACAATAAAAAGAGCTGAAAAACTAGAGAATGATGCTGAAAAAAGAACAAAAGAATTAGAACATGTAAAGAATGATATGAAGAGCATTACTACTACTATTATTTCAATAATACTAGCAATATCAATTATTCCAACAGCAATTGCAGGAATAGAAAAGATTAATCCGAATTATATATTACCATTTGTATCAAGTGTAATATTATTTGGAATGATAATGATTATATTTGTTTATAGTATATATCAAAATAAAATAAAATTGTCTACAAAAGTATTGTTAACAATAACAGTAATATTTTGTATTTCACTATGGATATTAAGTTTTTATTTTAATATAAGTAAAATAAGCAATATAGAGTTAGAAAATAAACAAGAAATAAACAATCAAATACAAGAAAATGTAATAAAAGAATAAGGAGTTTATCAGAAATGGTAGACTCTTTTATTATTGGTATTAATAATACTAGATAAATTAATATATAAAATACATTCATATAAAACTTCCTTTTGTAGATGTATTAGTAACAAAGACAATTCTAGTTAAGTCTTTATAAATTGCAGATGTTGAGAAACGGTAATCTCGTTAGCCTCATAAGCTAAAGACAGTGGGTTCAACTCCCACCTCTGCAACCAAAATATAATAGGAGAAAATATGAAAGAACTATATAAAAAAGAAATATGTATAAATTGTGCAAATGAAAACTGCACAAATGGAATAGAAGAAATAAAGACACAAGAATTAGTAATAGAGCAAATAAGAACAACAACAATAATAAGATGTAAAGATTTTATATGTAAAAATAAAAGACTTAAAAGAAATAAGAAAGATTTAGGTTGGTAGGAGGAATGAAAATATGAAAAGAAAATGGACAAAGCAAACAGCACAGGAATATATAAAAACAGCAAAAACAAAAGGATTAACATATTGGAGTGCAATGGACTATTTAAAACATCATAGAACGATGCATTCAATTATATAAGGAGGAACTATGAAATTTGAAATAAATAATACAGAATGGGAAATAGAAGAAGTAGAAAAAGATAAAATGACTTGCAAAAGTAGCGAATGGACAATGGGACTAACTGTATATATGGAACAGAAAATACTATTATTAAAAGGACAACCAAATATGGAGAGAACATTAAAACATGAGTTAACACATGTGTGGCTATATGAGTATGGTCATAATCAACATAACGAAAATAAAAAATATGACTATGAAGATGTATGCGAAATAGTAGCAAGTAGCAATGATTTTATAAATGAAGTAGTAAATCATTATTTAGGTATTAAAAGTTTATATTCATGTGATACAGATAAAAATACAGAATGCAATAAGAAATACTGCCATATAAATGGTGGAGAATGTATGATGACAGATAATATTAAATATGCAAAGAGGCGAGCAAATGAATATTAATCAAAACATAAATAAATTATTATATGCTTTAAAACAAAAACGGACAGTTTTATAAAATAAACAGTTTTCAATTTTATAATGAAAAGAAGGATAAATATAGTACAAAGTACGTAATATACAAAAAAGAAATAATAGAAGAAGTATATACGTTATGTGCTGATGAAGAAGAATATGAAAACATAGTAGAGTATAAAGAAGTGTACAAGCAAGAATATGATTGCTATAGCAAAATAGATTTAATGAAATATCTAGCAGAAGAATATAGAAAGATAGGAAGTGAGGCAGATGGAAAATGAAAACATAGAATATGAAAAATTAACAGAAAAGCAAAAAAGATTTATAGATTATTATATAGAAACAGGCAATGCAACAGAAGCCTGTAAATTGGCAGGGTATAAAGGAAAAAATCTTAATACAATAGGAGCACAGAACTTAGCAAAACTTAGCATTTTTATAAAAGTAAAACTAGAAGAAAAAGAAAATCAAAGAATAGCCTCACAAGACGAAGTGTTACAATATCTCACAAAAGTAATGCGTGGAGAAGAAAAAGACCAATTTGGATTAGATGCTTCATTACAAGATAGAACAAAATGTGCAGAGCTATTAGGCAAACGATATGGAACATTTGTAGATAAAAAAGAGGTATCTGGTGGATATACAGTTGAATTAGTAGATGATGTAAATGAATAAAGAAAGAATAAGTATACAAGAACAAATAGGGAAAGGCTATGCTACTTTTTGGAACTTTAAAGGCGATGAAGTAATTTTGATGGGGTCAAAAGGTAGTAAGAAATCTAAAACTATTGCATTAAGATGGATGTATTTACTAAAAAAATATCCTAGAGCTTGTTTATTAGCAATGAGAGATACAGGAATAACATTAAAAGATAGCGTATATGCAGATTTAAAATGGGCTTGTAAAAAACTGAAGTTAGATAAAGAATGGGATTTTAAATTAAGTCCACTAGAAGCTACTAACAAGAAAACAGGACAAAAGATTTTCTTTAGAGGATTAGATGACTGGCAAAAGATAGCGTCAATTACAATAGATGACCCAAACTTAGTATTATGTTTTGAATGGTTTGAAGAAGCTTTTGAGATAGTAAAAGAAGAAACATACAACAATACACGTATGTGTTCAAGAGGATTACTTCCAGAAGGATATTTTAGACAGACAGTAGCAAGTTTTAATCCATGGAGTAATCAACATTTTATAGTTAAAAAATTAACACAAAGATTAACACCAGATGAAAACATATTAATAAAAGATGGAAAACAAGAATTAATAATAGAAGAAGAACAAGAATTTGAATACTTAGGTAAACAAGTAAAAGAAAAAACAAGTCAACTATTAATGATAACTAATTATAAACTTAATGAATTTTTAGATATTAAAGACTATGCAGCATATGAAAAAATGCGTAAAGAAGATTACGAAAGATACAAAACAGCAGGGTTAGGTATGCCAGGAATTGCATTAGGACTAATATTTAAGAATTGGCGTATTGAAAATACTGAGCAATATAAAAATATGTTTGAATTAATAAGAAGAGGTTTGGACTTTGGATACAGTTCAGACCCTTCTTGTTTTTTACAGTTCAATGTAGACACTAAGCATAAGAAAATATATGTATTTGATGAATTTAGTGCTTGCGAACTAGACAACGAACAACTAGCAAATGCAATAAGACCAAGAATGCCACAATATGCACTTGTAAAATGTGATAGTGCAGAACCAAAATCAATAGCAGAATTAAATAAATACAAAATAAATGCTATACCAGCTACAAAAGGTCCAGATAGTATATTGCATGGTATTAAGTGGTTACAAGGTTATGAAATAATAGTAGACCCAAAATGCAAAGGACTAATTGAAGAATTAGGACTATATAGATGGAAAGTAGATAAATATGGAAATCCTTTAGAAATACCAGAAGATAAAAACAATCATAGAATAGATAGTCTACGTTATGGTAGCGATGATTTATATTTAGCAAGTTAGGAGTGAGAAAATGACACAAACAGAAATAATAAAAAGTTCATTGCCAAATATGGATAGTGAAATAATAAAACAGTTTTTAAAAGACGATGCTATAAGTCCATTAAAAAAACAAATGGAAATTGGAGAAAGATATTTTAATGGGAAACATGACATTTGTTATAAAAAGCTAAATGAATATACAATAAAAGATTTTAACATAGAAAATGGAATAAAAAAATATACAGAAAAAACTATAGAAGTTCCTAATAGGTCACTAGTAAAAGTAGCACATAGATATCATTGGAAGTTAGTTAAGCAAAAAAGAGACTATGTAGCAGGAAAGCCAATAACAATTACATATGAGCCTATAACAGATGAAGAATTAAAAGAAGAACAGAAAAAAAAATTAAAGAAACTAAATAAAAAGATAGTAGATAAGTTTTGGAACATATTGGGAATAGGATTTGATAATTTTTTAAGACAAACAATAGTAGATATGTCAAACAAAATTTATGCGGTTTGGTATCCATATTACGATGAGCAAGGAAACTTAAAATATACAAGAATAGAACCTAAAGAAATAATACCAATATATGATACCAAAACACAAAAAATATTAACAGATGTGCTACATACATATAAAGTCATAGAAAACGATAAAAAGAAAATATATGTGGAATGGGCAACATCAGAAAATACAAAATATTTTATTGAAGATAAAAACGAAATAACTCAAGTAGAAGAATACTTATTAGATGTATCAAGAATAAATCCAGAGCCACATTGGGTTACACAAATGATGTTTAACGGGCAATTAATAAAAAAAGAAGAACATAGCTGGGGAAAAGTGCCATACATAATTATAAAGAATAATGAAGAAATGCAAACAGATTTAGAACCTATTAAAAATTTAATCGATGCATATGATTTAATAAATTCTAACTTTATAAATACAATAGAAGATTTAAAAGAATTTATATATAAGATAAATGGATATGGGGCAGAAGACTTAACTGAGTTAGTTGAAAGAATAAAGATAATGGGAATTGTACGAAATAATGATACAGCAGGAAGTATAGATATAGCAACTGTACCATTTCCTTACGAAGCTAGACAAATTATCCTAAAACTATTAGAAGAAAAAATATATGAATTTGGTAGGGGAGTAAATACGAATAGAACAGAGCTAATAGGTCAAGCACCTTCTGGAATTTCATTAGAGTTTTTATATACAGATTTAGACAGTAAAGCAGATGATTGCATAAACAGCCTAAGGCAAGGTTTGTATGAACTATTTTGGTTTATAGCAGAACATTTAAAAAGAATAGGAGAAATACCACAAGACTTAAATATATTCGATTTTAAATTTACATTTAATAAATCAAGAATATTTAATACAACAGAACAAATACAAACGTTAAATAATGACACAACAATAAGTACAAGAACAAAATTAGAGAATCATCCTTACATTGATGATGTGGAACAAGAACTACAAAGACTCAAAGAAGAAAAACAAGAAGATATGAAGATGCAAAGCCAAATATTTAATTCATCTGGTGGCTTTAATGATAATCGTAATGAAGAAGATAACACCAACGAATAGGGGGTGTTATTTTTATGGCAAGAAAACCAATAGGATACTGGGAACGAAGAAGTACAGAATTAATGAAGAGACTAGAAAAAGGAACAGAAAACACAATAAATTCATTAATACAAGCATATGAACAAGCAACAAAGAATATAAACAAAGAAATAAATAATATATTTAAAAACTTTGCGAAAGATACTGAATTAAGTAAAGAAACATTAGTAAAAATGCTAAACAAAAAGGAAACAGAGCAATATTATAAAAACCTATTAAAAGTGATAAATAACAACATAACAGACGAAAACATAAAAAATAAATTAATAGCTAAATATAATGCACCAGCTTATTCATATAGAATTAGTCGCTATCAAGCATTACAAGACAATATTGATATAGAATTAAAAAAATTAGCAGAAATAGAACAACAGATAACAGAAACAAGATATGTAGATACAATAAAAGAGGGATATTATCACAATATATATGATATTCAGAAAAGAACTGGATTAGGATTTAGTTTTGCTCAAATAGATAACAAAACAATAAACTTAATGTTAAATGAAAATTGGACTAATAATGCTAACTTTTCTCAAAGAATATGGAACAATAGTGAAAAATTAGGCAATTATTTAAGAACACAATTAACAGCAGATACAATGTCAGGAAAATCTATACAAAAAATAAGCAAAGAATTGTCTGAATATATGAATGTAGGATTATATAATGCAACTACATTAGTAAGAACAGAGGTAAATCATTTTGCAAATGAAAGTGAGATGTTAAGCTATGAAGAATTAAATATTGAAAAATACAGATTTATAGCAACATTAGATCAAGTAACATGTAAACATTGTGCAGAGTTGGATAATAAGGTATTTAACGTTAAAGACAGAAAGCCACGGGAAGAATTATCCACCAATACATCCGAATGACCGTTGTACAACAGTAGCAGAATTTGATGATGATGTAATAGATGGACTACAAAGACGTGCAAGAGATGAAAACGGAAATAGTATATTAGTGCCACAAGACATGAGTTATAAAGATTGGTGCATGCAATATGCTCCAGAGCAATACAAGAAATATTATATAAATCCAGAGCTACCAAAAATAAAGTCAATAAGTGATAGTATATTAGAAAAACAATTAGGTTTTTACAATGAAACAAATAATTTGAAATTTATTCCAAAAAGTAGTATAATATCTAATGTACATATTATTGCTGGAAATGGAACACAAACAGTATTTAGAAGTGCTAATAAATATGCTCAAGAATATGGTGGAAAAGCACAAGAATGGACTAAAAAAGTTGGAAAGATAGAAAGTGATAAATATATATTTGATGTACATTGGGTAGAGCATAATAGATATGGAAAATATGATTTTAAATTGAAAGGAAAGACATTAAAATGAAAGTTAAATATATAGGAGAAAGTTTTGGGATTGAAGGACTTACAAATGGAAAAATATACGAAGTAATATCAATAGAAGATGATATGCTTAGAATAATAGATGATAGTGGCGAAGATTATTTATATTCTATTGTTAAACCATGCTCACTAGAAGATAGTAACAAATGTGGTAGATGGGAAATAATAGAAGACAATGAGAATAAAGATTTAGAAAAATCAAATTATATTCAAAAAATGATTAAAGAATACAATTATACAACTGAACAAGCAGAAAATATGTATATACAATTACAAAAAGTTTCTAAAGACAGTAATTTGTCAGTTGAAAAAGCAATTAAACTAGTGGAAGGAGTGAGATAAATGAAATATCAAATAGGAGATGTAGTAGAATTAAAAGATGGAACACAAACTGCAATAAGAGATATTAAAGAAACATTAGATGGGTTTGTATATGGAGTAGGAGATCCATCTATAATTGCAAAAACAGAAGATGATATTGTAAGAAAAGTGAATTAGCTATTAATATTTTAAGATTATAAATAAAAGTCGTAGTAATACGGCTTTTTATTATGCCTTTTTGGAGTATGTAGGCGTAAAAGAACAACTTACAAAAACATGTGAGAAGCAACCTCGTAAAAAGCGTAATGGAGGTAAATTATGATAAAAGAATTACTAAAAAAGCTAGGTTATGCAGATGAAGACATAACAAAAATTGAAAAAGGATTATCAGATGAAAAGATATTCTTAACAAAAGAGGAGAATATTGAAGAAAGATATTCTAAACTTAAGACTCAAAAAGAGGAATTAGAAGGACAAGTTAAGACTTTAACTGAAACTAACACAAATATTCAAACGGAGTATGACAACTATAAAAAAGGTTCAATTACTCAAGAAGAATACGAAACAAAAGTAAAAGAAATACAAGAAGAGGCAGACAGCAAAGTAAAACAGAACAATTTTGACAGTAAATTAGCAGTTAGATTAATGTCAAAGGAAATCAATGCAAAAGATGTAGTAGACATCAAAGCAAATCTTGATATGTCAAAGATTAGCTTAGATGGAGAAAACTTTATTGGACTAGATGAACAAATTAATAGTCTAAAAGAAAAGAAAGACTACTTATTCAACAAAGAAGAAACTATAATTACAGGTTCTGGAGAAAGTGGTCGACAAAAGGTAGATGGAAATGAACCAGATTTTAGCAAAATGTCTTATGAGGACTTATGCGAATACTTAGAAAAAAATCCAGATGTAAAAATTAATTAGAAAAGGAAGGTAAAGAATTATGGGAGAAAAAGGAGTATTTAACAAAAAATATTTTAATGAAAGAGCTTTTGGAGCATATTACAATACAATACCACAAGAAAGATTAAATTTATTAATTAAATCAGGAATATTACAAGGAAATAATGAAATTAGAAAGTTATTTTCATCACAAACAGGCTCTGTTTATGGAGTAATACCAATGGTAGGAAGATTAAAAGGAAAACCAGTAAATTATGATGGAAAAACAAAATATGATGATGGAAAGACACTAACTACTTATAAACAAGGAGTAGTAGTAATTGGTAGAAAAGATAAATTTTATGAGGAAGATTTTACATATGATGTAACATCAGGCAAAGACTTTATGAGTCAAGTAGCAAATCAATTAGCAGACTATTGGGATACAGCATGGGAAGATATATTAATGGTAATAACTAAGGCTATATTTAATATTAAAACAGATGCTGGAAAAGAATTTGCACAAAAACATACATATGATATATCAGGAACATCAGAACCAGCAGTAGTAGACACTACTTTAAATACAGCATTACAAAAAGCATGTGGAGATAGAAGGAGAAACTTTAAAGTAGTAGTTGCAAATTCAATGTTAGTAACAAATTTAGAAGGTAAAAAGTTAGTAACAAATTTAAGATTTAATGATGCTAATGGTATTGAGAGAGAATTAAACTTATATACTTGGAATGGAAAAATAGTTGTAGAGTATGATGCAGTTACAGAGGAATATGAGACAGTTTATGCAAAAACAGCAGATACAACATTAACAGAAGGAAAAACATATTATACAAAATCTGGAACTGGAGCAAATGTAAAATATGAAAAAGTAGAATCACCATTAGTAGGAAGTATAGGAAACTATTATGAAGCTTCATTAAGTGAAACACCAAAATATGTAACATATGTATTTGGTAAGGGTGCATTTGATTATGAAAACATAGGGGCAAAAGTACCTCATGAAATGGATAGAGATGCAGATAATGATAAAGATGTGCTATATGAAAGACAAAGAAAAGTAATTATGCCTCATGGAATAAGTTATTTGATGGAAAACCAAGCAACAGACTCTCCAACTGACGAAGAGTTATTAGATGGAGCAAACTGGGATTTAGTAAAAGGTTCAGATGGAGCTTACTACAATCACAAAGAAATTGCAATAGCAAGAATAATCTCTAAAGGGTAAGGTTAGTCCTTATCCTTTTTAGGAGGTAGAAATGGAAGAAATATTAAGAAAAGTAAAAGAATTATTAGAGATACAAGATGACAGTTTTGATAACAAAATACAAGTATATATAGAATTATTTTGTAATAAAGTAAAATCTATCTGTAAAAGAAAAGATTTTCCGCAAGAACTGAATTATATGTGTATTGAGTTTGCAAGAAAAAGCTATATATACTACAAAAATAAAGATAGTTCTAATAATGAGCAATTACAAGTAACAAGTGCATCTGACAATGGACAGTCTGTTAATTTTAAAACAATAGAAACTATAACAAAAGATGATGTGGACTTAGACAAAGTAATCGCTAAAAATATGGCTGAAATATCAAATTATGCATATATGCGGCTGGTAAATTCATAAAAAGTAAAAAAATAATAAAATACCTATTGACTTTTTTGTAGCAACAATATATAATTATTGTAGCAACAAAAAAGGAGATGATGTGATGGTTGCTAAAAGAGGAAGACCTGTTGTAAAAAATTCTAAGGATTATATGCTTAGAGTAAGAATGGACAATGAAACAATAAATAAACTAGATAAATGTTGCAAACAAGAAGATAAAAGTCGTTCTGAAATAGTAAGAGAATGTATAGAAGAAAAATACAACAGAATAAAAAAATAGAATAGTCCGTGTGATTATCTTGGCAGATAACGAACTATTCTATACACCAGATAGGTATCTGATAAATCTATTATATCAAATATCTACTGGAAAAACAAGTATAGAAAGGTAGGTATTTTATTATGGCTATTAAAGAATTTGTTCAAAACAGAGTAAAGGAAAATGAAAAGTTATTTGAAAGTGAAGAATTAGAACTAATACAGAAGAACGCAACACTTATTAAGAAAATATATTTATTAGGTGATATGGATAGTACAAATGCAATGCTAGGAGGTGCTAACTAATGGAAGAGATATGGAAAGATATTTCAGGGTATGAAGGATTGTATCAGGTTAGCAATCTAGGAAATGTTAGAAGTTTAGACAAATATGTAAATATTAAGGGAAATAAAAAGTTTTTAAAAAAAGGAATAATACTAAAAGCAGTCGAAATTAAACGGTTACTTATACGTAAACTTATGTAAAAACAAGCAACAAAAGACATTTAGAGTTCATAGATTAGTTGCAAAAGAATTTATAGAAAATCTACAAAACAAACCACAAGTAAATCACAAAAATGGAAACAAGAAAGACAATAGAATAGAAAATTTAGAATGGTCTACATCTAGTGAAAATATAAATCATGCTGTAAAGACTGGATTGAAACCAAATACAACAGAAAACCAAAGAAATGTAGCAAGAAAGAATGGTCTAAAATGTAGAAAACGAGTATTACAGTACGATAAAAATATGACATATAGCAAAGTATGGAAGGGAATAAAAGAAGCAAGCAGAAAGACAGGTATAGATAAAAGCAGTATAGTAAAATGTTGTAAAGGAAAAGTTAAATCAGCAGGTGGGTATATGTGGAAATATATAGAAAGTAGAGAGTAATCTTATTATAAGATTGCTCTCTATATGGAGTGGAGAATATGAAAATACCAAATGAATTTAAAAAAGTTATAGCTAATAATTTCTATGATAAAGAACTAAAAATAATGACTACTGAAAAAGAACAAGTAAAAGATGATGAAGGTTGTATTAGTGAAACAGAAAAAGATATTGTAAAAGGAACAATAATGGGGAACTTTCAATTTTCTACACTTGAAAAAGTACAACAAGAATATGGTAAAGAAATGATTGCAGAATGTATTGCTACTTGTGAAGATACACAAGCAACAGTAGATGATATTTTAGTATATCAAGATAAAGAATACGAAATAAAAGCAATTATTCCATATGATAGCCACAAAACAATACTTTTACATAGAGTAGGTGTTTTAAATGAGTAGTATAGAAGGATTAGATGAATTACTTGCTACTTTATCACGGATTGGGTGGAGATATTAAAGAGGCTTCACGTAAAGGATTGGAAAGACGGTGCTAAAAGAATACAAGCAAATGCAAAATATTTATGTCCAGTAGGTAAGCCTATTAAGGTAAAATCAAGAACTAAAACAGGAAAAGTAAGAAAACATAGGAATGGGGAGACTATTTATAAAACAGTAAGTAAAAGTGGACAACTTCGTAATTCTATTAAAACTAAATCAGAAGCAACAATTGATGGAGCAGAGGCACAAGTTTTTGTAGGGGCAGAGTATGGTGTTTATGTTGAATTTGGAACAGGAGAACGAGGCAGGACAGCTAATATAGATAGACCAGAAGGCATACATTATAATTTAAACAAGGTTACACAAGGACAAGCTCCACAACCATATCTTACACCTGCATATTTATATGCAAAGAATAATAATACAGTAGAAAAAGAAGTAGAAAAAACAATACAACAAGAAATAAGAAAGTTAGGTGGTAAATAATGAAAAATTTAAAACCACAAATATTAAAGAAATTAGAAGAAATCTCAGACGTTGAGGTTTCTTATTTTTATCCACAAAAGTGGAGTGATTTAGAGAATAAACCTGCTATTTCTTATTATGAAATGGATAATTCTGTTTCAAGTAAAGCAGACGATGAAGAATATAGCAGTAATATTGCTATTCAAGTAGATATATGGGCTAAAAGTTCAAGTAAATGCTCAAAACTTGCTATTGAGGTTAATGCCAAAATGGAAGATTTAGATTTTGAAAGAACTTTAGCAGTAGATTTATTTGAGCAAGAAACAAAAATATATCACAAAACCATGCGTTTTGAAAAAATAGAAATTTTATAAAAGGAGGGCGTTATTATGCCAAAAGTAAAAAAAGCATTAAAAGGATTAAGTGGGATTAAAATATTTGAATTATTAGAAAATACAGAAAAAACTTATAAAGTAGGAGAAGCAATAAGTATTCCTTATGCACAAAAGTTAACAAGAGATGTACAATCTTCAAATGACCCAATATATGCAGATGATGAAATATACGATGATGAGGAGGTATTTGATGGAGAAGATTTTGATCTAGAAATTCCAGAAGCAGACTTAAATTTAATGTCAATCTTTGAGGGAGGAATATTTGATGAAGAAACAAAAGAATATATTTGGAGTCCAGATGCCACAAGAAATGAATATGGAATGACATTTAAAGCAAAGAAGAAAGATGGAAAATATAGAATGTTTAAGTACTATAGATGTAAATTTAAAAAGGCAAAGCAAGATTTACAAACTCAAGATAACGGAACACAGGTGGCAACAATTACAATTAGTGGAACATTCTACAAAAGGTCATTAATAGAAGAAATAAAAGGACAGACGATTCAAGCAGTTAGAAATATTAAGGATAGCGAAAAAGTAGAAGATTTAACATGGTTAGATACAATACCTACTGTTCCAACAGTGTCAGAAATAACACCACCAGATCAAGAAGTAACTCAACCAGAGCAATAAGATACATAATTAATATAAAATAGGTGCCCTAAAATAGGGCACCTAAAAAATGAGGAGGAATAAAAATGGCTAAAAGTAATGAAAAATTAAGTTTACCAAAAATAAAAACAGTAAATGGTGTAGAGATTAAGAAAATGCCCTGTGGCAAGTATTTTGAAGCTCTACTAACTTTAAAGGATTTACCAGAGGACTTTATAACAGAATTAAAGAAAAATAAAACAGATTTTAAATTATCTGAGATGATGACAATAGATGGAATAATAGGATTGATAATGCAATTATTAATAATATTGCCAGACTTTACATTTACATTTTTATCTAAGTTAATGGGAGTTGATGAAGAAAAAATGAGAAATGAGCTTACACCAAAAGAATTAGCAGAAATTGTACAAGAATTTTGGAAAATAAATGAACTAGAAAGTTTTTTCGTACTAATGAAGCCAATAATAAACAAGATTATGACTCTGATTGGCTTCAAAAAACAATTGCCATCTGCATCAAAATTGGAATTAGCAAAAAAGAGTTTTTAGAAGACTACTATATAAACGAAATACCAATTATAATGCAAAAATATGCAGAATTAAGTAAAAATGAAAATCCAGACGAAGAGGAAGTTGGAGCAGAGGATTTTTAGAATATATTCCATCTAAAAAAATACTAGAAGTTTAAATGATTGACAAATTTCGACAACATTTTACATTTGATATATGTTATTGTTATTTGCAGGAGGGGATAGTATGAAATGTCCAGTATGTAAAGTAAATGTAAATGAATTAGCAGAAGAATGTCCAAACTGCAAAACAAATTTTGATGATTATGAAGAACATTACCAAAAATACAAAAGAGAAGAAAAAAGAACTAATGTAAACTGTTTAAATGTCTTAGCAGTTATAAACTTAATAATATCAATATTAGGAACAATTATTATGTGGGTTACCTTCTTTAGCTACAGAACTGTTGATAAATATGGAAAGATTACTTTAGAAACAAATTGGCGGAGGGATTGCAGGAGGATTTGTAGTACTGATATCAGGATTCACATTGTTTTTCTTATTAAGAACAATAGTAGATATTTATAGAAAGGTGCAAAAATAATATGAAGTTTGGTTTAAGAAAGTTTGCTCCTAGAAAAAGAATATCTAGTAGAATTATGGGAAGAGGAACTAGAAGTATCAAAAGAATGCTGATTCCTCGGATATGGAAGAAAAGGAATGGGGTGGTTAGCGAATCCAAAAAGAGCAGCATATAATCATATTTATCATAAAACAACAGTAGGAATTGATAAAATGTTAAAAAATAATAGTACACATAAAATAGAAAAAGAAATAGTTAATAAAAGTGATATAGCAGACTTAATGATAAATGCAATAAATGAAAATCTAACATCAGTAACTACAGCAGACTATAGAGGACTAAAAAAATATATTAAAGAGAAGGATTATGAGTTAACTTCAACAATTTATGATAAAATTTTTGAAAAACTAAAAATAAATGAAGAATATGGTAATGCAATAGATGTATTATTTTGTGCAATGTATTTAAGAATTTATGAAATGTTACCTAGTGATGGAATGCTATTTGATGTAGATTATTATGAAAGACATCTAAGTAGATTAAGAAAATATATTAAAAGAATACCTAAAAATATAAGGAATGAAGTATGGAATACTGAAAATATTGATAATTTAGTTCGTAAAGGATTAAATAAATATTTAACTCCATTAAATAATAAAGAAAAGACAGATAAATTTATTGAATGTCTAAAGAAATATTTATAACACTTACTTAGGTGGGTGTTTTTATTATGTCAAAGAGGAGGTGTGAAATGGCAAATAGTACAGAAATAGGAAGTTTAGAGATAAATTTGAAAATAAAATTAGATGCATTAGAAAAAGGACTTGAAACAGCCAAGAAAAAACTACAAGAAATAGAAAATGAAAATAAAAATGTAGAGAATAGTAATAAAAGTTTAGATGCTAGTTATTTAGCATTGTCAGCGACAGCTGTAGCAACACTAATGAAAATAGGTAGTACTATAAAAGATTGTGTTAATGAATACAAGGAATATACACAAGCAATGTCATCATTACAAAATGTATCTGAGTATACAGGACAAAGCATGGAGGATTTTTCAAACATAATGAATAAGTTTGGAAAGTATATGACAAAATCAGATATGGCAACTACAATAAAAAACTTTTCATTAATGGGAATGACAGCAGAACAAACAGAGCAAATGATGGAAGCTCTTACAAATTCTGCAATAAGAAATAGAAATGCAAATTACACAGTATCAGAAGCTGTAAAAGTAGCATCAGATGGATATAAACAGGGATTATCTACATTAAGTGATAGTGCAGGTGTTACAGAAAATCTATCAGTAATGCAAAAAAAATATGCTGAGTCAATAGGCAAGACAGTAGGTCAACTAACAGAAGAAGAAATAAATTTAGCATACTTAAATAGAACTATGGAAGCATCAGCTCCATTTTCTGGAGCAATGGCAGAATATACTGAAACATTAGCAGGAAAACAAGGAGAATATAATCAAGCAATGAGAGAAGCACAGGTTGCCTATGCAGAAGCATTAGAACCCACATTGAAAAAAATAGAAGAAATGAAAACAGAAGCAGTGAAAACATTAGGACAGTTTATTTCTAACAATAAATCTGCAACTGCTGGAATAACAACGTTCATAGTGACATTAGGGAGTTTGGTTTTGACAATAACAGCTGTATTAAAAATTATAAAAACTTATAAAGACGCAATAAATTCTTTAAATATGTCAGCAAAGGCATTAAAAACAACTATGACAGGAGCTTTTGTGGCATCAACAGCTATATCAGGTATTGTTGCTATAATTTCAGCTATACAAGAGCAAAAACAAGCACAAGAGGAATTAAAACAAGCACAAGAAGAACATAATAAGATTGTGCAAGGAACTATAGCTTTAACAGAAACAAATGTTAGCAAGATAAAACAACAAAAACAAGAAATGGAAGATTATATAGAAGAATTGAAAGAATATAATAAAAATGAACAAGTTATGGCTAATTTAAAATATTTAATCAATCATGAAGACGAAGAAGAGTATATAGAAAAACTTACAAGAAATTTAGAAATTTTAAGAGATGAAAATGTTGTACTTGGAGTTTCATTAGTAGACGTTTCAACAAAATTTAAACAGCTTTTTAAAATCCAAAAAGATGGACTTGTTCAACTTGAAGACTTAGAAAGATATATGGGTATATATAATAAAAGATTAGAAGATGCAAATGCAAAAGCAGAAATAAAAAATGCAATGGATATAGAAAACATGAAGAACGAGCAAAAGAAGGCATCAGAACTACAAAGAAATGCAAGTGAAATGCAAGAATATTTGAATATAATAAAAAATGGAGAAAAGGAAACTACTGAATATCAAAATGCAGAAAAAAAGTTGGCAGAGGCATATTCTGAATGTTCAACTGCAAGTGGAATAAATATACAATTAGCACAAGACTATATAAATGCTGAACAGGCAAAAGCAGACCAAGCATGGAATACATCTCAAGCTACTATTCAGGGAAATATAGATGTCATAAATAGTTTTATAGACTTAGCAAAAGCAGCCGAAAAAGACGTAGAAAAGCAAACTGAATTAGCAAATGCAATAGGAATAGCATATAGTAATATTATTCCAACTTTAACAAGTGTTTTAAATATCCTTTCAGGGATAGGAGGGTACAAACCAGAAGAAGTACCAGGAGTAAAACCAATAAATACAAAAAGTTATAAAGGAAGTAGCTCATCAAAATCATATTCAAATACCCGTTTAGACAACTACAAAAAAGAAATAGAACATAAAAAAGCATTAGACCAGATAAGCATAAGACAAGAAATATCAATGTATGAATATGCATTAAAGCATTATACAAAAAAAGCAGACGAAAGAATGGAAATAAGAGAGAAAATATATGAGTTAAATAAAGAATTAGCAAAAAAAGAAAAAGATATATTAGACCAGCAGACAGAAGATTACGAAGCATATATACAACAGCAAATAAATAATAGAGGTGCAGAATATGATGTAATAGAAAGGACTAGAGATTATGATAAAATAATATCAATGCATAAAAACTACTTAAATCAAATAATGAAAGACGAAAGACTATCACTAGATGAAAGAAAAGAAATATATAGAGATGAATTAGCAACAATTCGTGATTATGAGCAACAAAAAAGAGATTTAAGAGTAGAGTCAATAGATAATACAGTATCTCAACTTACTAATGCTATTACAAAACAACTTGAAGAAATGCAACAAAAAGACAAAGAAATGATAGATGCAAATTTAAAAGCAGTTGAAGAATGGAAAAAAGCCAGAATAAATGCGATTAATGAAGAATACGACGCTAGAATAGAAGCAATAAATAAAGAATTAGAAGCATTAGACAAAGCAGAACAACAAAAGTCAAGAGATGACGAAGATAATGAGTATGAACAAAAAAAGAAAAGGCTTGAAGATTTAATATCATTTGAACATGATGTAACCACAAAAGCAAACTATCAAAAAGAATTAGACAAGTTAATAGTAGAATACCAAAAGAAATTAGAGCAAAGAGCATTAGAAGATAAAAAAGAAGTATTAAATAATCAAAAGGACTTATTGCAAGAGGAGCAAGACAGCAAGATACAAGCAGTGGAAGATGAAGCGGAAAAACAAAAAGAAATATATGACAAACAATTAACAGAATTAGAAGAATATTATCAAAAACAGATAAATATGGCACAGGAAAATGCAGAAAAAATGTTATTGAATGCACAGAAAAATCAAGACAATATACTTAATCTATTAAAAAAATATGGAAATAAATACGAAATAACAGGACAAACATTGGGAGAAAAATTGGCACAAGGAATAAATGAAGGTATATCAAACAAAATACACAGCATTATACAAAGAATACAAGATACGATAGACAGTAATTTAGAAGCAAAAATAAGAGAGTGGACTTCAAGCAATTATAGATACGAATCTGGAACAAATAAGCCTCAATCAAAAACAATAAATATAACACAACAAAATTACATAGAACAAAATCCAGAGTTGCCAAGTGAAACATATAGAAAGTTAAACAATGTAAGTCAAAAATTAGCAGAGGAATTTGCAGGAATGTAGGTGGTAAAATGCAAAAATTAGAAGTAATTAATTTAGCCTTAAATGAAAGTATAATATTTGATAGTGTAGGAAATCCAAATGAAGACATATTATTAAGCCATATTGAAGGGCTAGGACACCCACGGGGCAACTTCACAAAAAAGTCAAGGAGTAAATCAAGATGGTGCAAATAGTGAGGACAGCTTACTAGATGCTAGAGTAATAAAGCTACAAACAACAATAAGAACACAAAACAGAGAAAAATTATATCAATTAAGGCGTAGAATATTTAGAATAATAAATCCTAAAACATATAATCAAGCGACAGGAAAAAGAGGAGAACTATTAATATATTATACAAATGACTATAAAAAGTATAGAATATATGGAAAAGTTGAAGATAGTGCAGAGTTCAATGAAAGAAAAAATCAACATGACAAAGCCACTATTTCTTTTTACTGTCAAGACCCATATTGGTTAGATGAAAAAGGGCAGGACATAGAGATAAAATCTGTAAGAGGAGGTTTAAAATTTCCATTAAAGTTACCCAATAAATTTGCAATAGTATCATTTTACAAAATAATAGATAATAAAGGAGATACAGAAGCACCAGTACAAATAGAATATGTTGGACCAGCTAAAAATCCTAAAATTACAAACGAAACAACAGGAGAGTTTATACAAGTCAATATGGAAATAGATGGAAAAGAAAAATTAGTAATAGATACCAGAGAGGGAAAAGAAACAGTAAACCTCATAACACCACATGAGACAAAAGACGTATATAATAATATAGACTTAAATAGCACATTCTTTAAATTAATAGTAGGAAAGAACTTAATTAAGTATAGTTCAGACATAGAAGGAGCAAAAGATAAAGTAACAATAAAAGACTATACAAACAAGTATGTAGGTGTATAAATGAATTGTATAGAAATAATAAACACTAATTTTGAACTTTTACGGTATCATTACTAATTACGAAAGTCTTATATGTATATGGAATTACTATGAATGTGGAACATTTGAACTAACGATAAATAAAAACAAGGCAAATACAAACAAACTACAAAAAGATAATATGATAATAGTTAACAAAAAAGACGATAAAATACTTTTAATAGATAAAATAGTAATAAATACAACTAAAAATAGCAAAACTTTAAAAGTAACAGGAACTTGTATAAAGGGAATAACTAAAAGAAGAATAATAGCAACAAATGGTTATGATAGGGTAAATGAAGATTATGCAGAAAATATACAGAAACATTACTTAAAGAAACATATGGTAGAAAGCTATTATGATAATATAAGAACTCCAGAAAGAGATATATCATGGGTAAAAATAGCACCATCGCAAAATAGAGGAATAAAAACAGTATGGCAAGCAAGATTAACCAATTTACATGATGAAGAAAAGCATATTTCGGAGGATACTGGGTTAGGTTGGAAAGGAATATTAAATAGAAATGAAAAATGTATATATTTTGATAGTATAAGAGGAACAGACAGAACAGTAAATCAGTCAGAAAATCCAAACAACCATAAATTTTTATCATCATTAACACATGAAGAACTACAACAATATACACATGAACAATTAAAAGGAAGAATAAAACACCCATATATAATATTTTCAGAAAAGAAAAAGAATTTATTAGAAGGAAAAACAACAGACGATAACACCAACTATAAGAATGTTGGATATGTAGCAGGAAAGGGAGAAAACGAAGATAGACTAATTACTGTACTAGGAACAGCTACAGGTTTTAATAGAAGGGAAGTTCTAATAGACCTAAATAATATAGAAGACCCTCTAGAATTAAAACAAGAAGGACAGAAAAAACTTGATACATACAAGATCATACAAAGTATAGAAGGAAAAGTATATCAAATACCAAACATGGAGTGGGAAAAAGACTTCTTTCTAGGGGATTTAGTAACACTTGAAAGTGATGGAATATACGAAGACAAAAGGATTATTCAAGCAAAAGAAATATACGAAAGAAATAATATAACAGTTGAACTTGGTTTTGGAGACAAAGTACCAAGTCTAGGAGAAGAAATAAAAAGAGTAATTACAAGACCTATAAATTAGGTCTTATTTTTACGGAAAGGAAAAGATATGTCAAACATAGTAACATTAAAAAGTTTTCCGTTTGATTCAATGGAAGTCTTAAATGAAGAAAGTGGACAAATGGAAGATGACAGATTATATGAAGCAGAAATATTTAGAAAATATTTCTCTAAATTTTTATCAAATGGAGTTTATTTTGGACATTATAAAAACTTAGGAGAAAACAGCATGAAAGTAAGTTTAGATAATGGACTTACAATTAAAGTGAGTAATGGTTGTGGAATAATAAATGGTGCTGATTTTGAACTGGAAAATGATACATTATTTGTATTAGAAAGACCATCGACAGGGGAAAGAAAAGATAGAGTAGTAATAAAAGTAGATGATACTTTAGCAGTAAGAGAAACACAACTGTATATAAAACAAGGTAATGGCACAATACCAGCACAGCTGCAAAGAGATGAAAATATATATGAAATATGTATAGCAGAGATAACAGTAAAAAGTACAAGCAATATAATGCAATCAGACATAATAGACACAAGAATAAATAGTCAGTTATGTGGAATTGTAAATAGCTTAATCGCAGTAGATGGTGAGGAATTATATAAAAGATTTCAAGAGTATATAGAAAGTATAAAAAGTAATTTAGTATTAAAAAATCAAGACAATATAATATCAGGTAAATTAACAGTAAATGGAGGTGTAAAGGGAAATGTTGAAGGAAACTGTTCAGGAACTTCTAGTAGTTGTACTGGTAATTCTGCTACTGCTAGTAGTGCAAATAAATGTATACGGAAATTCAGCAACAGCAACAAAGTTACAAAGTGCTAGAAAAATTAATCTAGATGGAACAATAAAAGGAATGGGAAACTTTGATGGTAGTACAGATATTACAATAAATACTACTCCAAATAACATAAAAGTAGTTTCGGGGAAAATAAATATAGTTAATGCAACTGGAAGCGTTGATATAGAGTATCCACAAGGATTTAATTCAAACAATACAATACCATTAACAGTAGCATTACAGTTAGTTACAAATGGTTGGTACTACATGAATCATTCAGGAATGATTGATTTCTCTGTAAGATTATTTCAAGATCACATTACAGTATTTGCAAGCGATGGAGGAACTTTGCAATCAGGAGGAACTTTAGGAGAGAAAAACTTTAAGCTTATACTTATGAAAATATAGGAGGTGTCATAAATGCCAAATTATACAGAAAATATGAATTTAATAATCCCAAATGAAAGTGAAAATTACGATGTAGAAGTAGCAAATACAAACAATAAGCTAATTGATGCAGAAATGCAAAAGAAAGTAGAAAAAATTCCACGGTAAAGCATTGTCTACAAATGATTTTACGGATAAATACAAAGAAAAAGTAGATAAATTAGTAGAAGGAATAAAGGGAGACAGTGCTTATGAAATAGCAATACAAAATGGTTTTGAAGGAACAGAAACAGAATGGTTGGAAAGTTTAAAGGGAGAAAAAGGAAATACGGGAGATGTTGGAGGAATAGAAAGTATTAGTAAAGTTCTACAAGGTGAACAAATAATAATAGAAAACGCATGTCCTTGTAATGCACATCTAAAGATAAAAGGAAAGACAATACAAGATACAGGAACACCAAGTCCAGATAATGTATTAGAAATTCAAAACGTAATAGCATTGAATTTTACAAAAGAAAATGAAGACCAAACAGTAAGTGAAACGATAGCATTTCCACTTGAAGAAGGAGAAATATTGCATGAAGGAGATTGTATAGACGAAGATGGAATACATCAAACGAAAGGGACATTAATTTTAGACGGAACAGAAAGTTGGAATGCTGTAGAAGGATCTTCAGCAAATGCAAGTATAAATACAAGTAAAGGTGTATTTGTTCTATTTACAGATAAAAACGCATTAATAAGTAGTCATTTAAAAAATAGTAAAATAAGTACGATAACTAATAATTTAACAGCATTTAATGAACTAGATGATATGAGTTTTAATGTAAGAAACGGAACATTAGATAGAATATATTTCAGAAATTCAAATTTTAACACTATAGCAGACTTCAAAAATTGGTTAACCCAGCAATATTCAAACGGAACGCCTGTCACAATAGAATATAGGAAAGCTACAGAAACAGTAATACCGTTTACAGAAGGGCAACAAACAGCATACAACAAATTAAGATTAATGTATGAAGGATATAATAAAATAACGTGTACTGATGAGATAAAGCCCGTTTTAGACATTACATACTATTATAACAATGACTTAAATAAGACATATGCGAAAAGACTTGATGAAATAGAAAAAAGATTAAGAATATTAGAAGCTACAAAGTAGCAGAAAGGAAGAAAGAAATATGGAACAATTATTAAATAATGTAAATTTTAGTACAATAATATGGCAAATAGCTACACCATTTATATTTATATTAATAGATATAATTTCAGGCTATATACAAGCTATAATTAACAAAAATGTGGACAGTAAAATAATGAGGGAAGGACTATTACATAAGTTTTTATTAACATTAGTAATAATAATAGGCTATGTAATACAATTCGCTTTTAATTTGAATTTCGTAGCACAAGCAATAACAATATATATATGTGTTATGGAATTAATGTCTATTTTAGAGAATTTGAAAAAAGCAGGAGTAGATTTAGGAAAACTAGGAGATATATTAAAAACAAAGAAGGAGGAAAAATAAATGGGAAACGATAAATTTGAAAAAATATGTAAAGAAAAAGTAAGAGAATATGCAATAGAGCATTTAGACAAAAGTGATGAAATGCCAGAATTTGAGGTATTTATAGTGTGGAGTTGCAAAACACTTCAAAATAATAAAGCATTAGCAAGTACAAGTCTATCAGATGGAATGTACTATGAACTTACGTATAATGGAGATGAAAAAGAATTATATTTTGATGCTTATAAGAAATTTGAAAACAGATGTATAAAAATAGAGGAGGAAAAATAGATGGAAGATGAAAAAATAGAAACATTAAAGAAAACTGGACTTACAGAAGAAGCATCAAAAAAAATTGCAAGAAAACTGGAAATAAGACAGTTAGAAAATATAATTAATGATAGAGCAAAATATACAGAAGTAAATACAGAACAACAACAAAGAATAGATGATACAAGAAAAATGTTTTCAACTATGTATAATTTTATAGAAAAATATTGTAAAAATTCGAGAGAGACAAGCCTAGCAATAACGAAATTAGAAGAAGCTCAAATGTGGGTAATAAAAGGAATAACAAGAGAAGTGGAGGAAAAATAAATGTCAATTAGAGAAAATGTAATAAGTAAAGCAAAAGAATATCTAGGTTACAAAGAAGGCAACAACAATGATACCATGTTTGGAAATTGGTATGGATTGCCTAACAATCCTTGGTGTGCTATGTTTGTAAGTTATATAATGAATGAAATAGGAGTTAGTACAGATATAGTACCTA